>JAISCQ010000008.1 GCA_031265445.1 Bacteroidales bacterium | reverse complement strand
TTGATTCTTATATCAAGCCGGAACATTGCCTTAGGGCAGTGTCCCGGCTTTTCTTTTTCTGCCGGCCATTCGGGGGACAGGTTTTTTTGTGCCCGCCGGTTTTTACTGCTCATTTACCGGTCCGTCACCCATCGTCACGATCCTTTACGGTGGATCGTAAACCGTTTATCAACAGTCAATTCATCAATCAACCACCAATTTATAATTCATCATTCATCATGAGTACTGTCAAATTTATTTGGAAGGTCTGGCTTCGGCTCAATTTTTTGACAAAGGACGTGGACAACCATCGAGTACGATCGCCTGCTGATCGTTCCCTAATGCTGGGGAGTGGTTGTCCCTAACGTTAGGGAGTGGCTGTCCCCAACGTTGGGGAGTGGCGTCTCGCCGCACAGGTTTCGTCAGTTGACCCTGTCAGCAGCTTCACAGCCTGACAGGTCGGCGCGAAACCCGACCTGACAGGGTCGTTAGACCTGTCAGGGTCAATAAAGTAAAAGTAAAAGTAATTTAAATAGAGCGCCTATGGATAAATCTTGAATCAATAGTAGAAAATAGAAAAGTTTGTTTGAGAAAATTTTATGTAATCATTAAATAAATAGTTAGTTAATAATAAGTATTATGCAAATAGAATTATGTTTCAAGAGGATGTTTTCCTCAGTAATAAAGTGTTTTATCTTATCGGTGGTCGTTGCCTTTGCAGCGGCAGCGGTGGTTCCGGTAGCAGGCCAGCAACAGGTAACGGTTACCGGAAGTGTTACCGATGAACAGGGTGCGCCGCTACCCGGTGTGAATGTTGTGATCAAAGGATCAGCGTCGGGCGTGGTGAGTAATACCGACGGAAGATTCAGTATCCAGGCGCCCGGTGAAGACGCCGTGCTTATGTTTTCCTTTGTAGGCTATGCCACGCAGGAAATCACCGTAGGCAGCCAGCGCAGCCTGAAAGTTACCCTGGCCGAAGATACCAGGCAGATAGACGAAGTGGTAGTGATGGGTTACGGTACCCAGAAGAAAGCCACATTAACCGGGTCGGTTGTAACAATCAACAATGAACAGTTGATTGCTACCAAAAATGCAAATATGCAGAATATGCTGACCGGTAAGCTTCCGGGCTTGCGCGTGATTCAGAAAACCTCGGAACCGGGACAGTTCACCAACCAGTTCGATATTCGCGGTTTCGGTACGCCGCTGTTTGTCGTGGACGGGGTACCCCGTGGAGATTTCCCGCGCATGGATGCAGCCGACATTGAAAGTATTTCTCTTTTGAAAGACGCTTCGGCAGCCGTTTATGGCATACGCGCCGCCAATGGGGTTGTGGTCATCACCACCAAGACCGGCGTAAGACAAAAAGCATCCATCGAATATTCCGGTTATTACGGGATTCAAACGCCTGCAGAAATACTGGATCCTATTAATGCCTGGGATCGTGCTTTACTGGCCAACGAGATCTCGATGCGCAGCATCGTCAACCCGACCAAAACGTATGACGACCAGTATTTCCAGGATTTAGCAGATGGCAAAATGCCCGATACCGACTGGTATGGCGAAGTGATGAGAAATACAGCGCCGCAACAGCAGCACAATATTTCTGTCCGGGGTGGCAGTGACAAGGTCGACTATTATATCAATTTAGGCTACAATAACCAGGGCAGCTTCTGGAAGACCAACTCGTCGAGCTATAATCGTTATAACATGCGCACAAACCTTAATGCTACCATTTTCGAAGGCCTGAAAGCATCTGTAAGATTGAACTATATCACTGACCAGACCAAAAGGCAAAGATATTCTGCAGCAGAAATCTTTGCGAGATTATGGCGCTCCAAACCTACGGACCCCATATATGCCAACGATACGGAGCCTTACTTTTTCCATCCTACCAGTGGAGATATCGAAAATATTGTACCACTGATCTATCCCGAGTTAAGTGGTGAAGTCGACAATAAGAAGAATATCCTCCAGTCCAACTTGTCGCTGAACTATCAGATACCGTTCATTAAAGGTCTGGCGACCAATTTCATGTTCAGTTATGACAAGACCTACAATGACGAGTCCAATTTCCGGAAAGCATTTGACGAATATACCTATAATGCGGCCAATAGCAGCTACACGACCTATACGCGAAATGCCAATACGCAATTGACCCGCAACTATTCTACAAGCTATTCGAGGTTGTGGAATTTATCATTGAATTATGACAATACCTTTATCGACAGGCACCATGTGGCCGCCCTGTTGCTGTACGAAGAAAGCTACGGCCAGGGTTACGATTTCCATGCCATGCGCTATTTCAGCATACCTATCCCATACCTGTTTGCAGGCGACAGCGGCAGTCAGGAAGGTACCGGCAGCGGTTTGTCCGAAAGCGCCAACAAGGCGCTGGTCGGTAAATTTAACTACGATTTTGAAAGCAAATACCTGTTTGAATTTTCTTTCCGCTACGATGGCTCTTCCAGGTTTCCAAAGGGGAAACAGTGGGGATTCTTTCCAAACATACAGTTAGGTTACCGCATCTCGGAGGAATCGTTCATCAAAGGCAATGTTACATTCATAGACAACCTGAAGATCAGAGGATCGTGGGGAAAACTCGGTGATGACTCCGCCTCAAGCTTCCAATTTATCGAAGGTTATGACTATCCGGCTTCCGGGGGCAATCGTAACAGGCCCAGCGGTTATGTATTCGGTACCACGTTTACGAATGCACTGGGATTCCGTAACGCACCCAACCCCGACATTACCTGGTATACATCAACCATCAAAAATATCGGTCTGGATGTGGATCTGTGGCGTGGACTGTTCGGGATTTCATTTGACGTGTTCCAGCGCGACCGCGACGGATTGCTGGATACGCCTTCGGTTATCGTACCCGGAACCTTCGGGTCGGGTATTTCGGATGCAAACATGAACGGCGACCGTACCAGGGGATTTGAAATTGAACTGAAGCACCACAACAGCATCGGCGGGGATTTCAGCTATAATGTTACAGGATTTGTTTCGATGACACGGTCAATGCGAACCAGAATAGTTCAGCCATCCCGCCAGAATTCATACGATTACTGGCGTAATAACCAGGAAAACCGTTACCAGGATATTTGGTTCGGCAAAGGATCGGCTGGAACATACCAGAACTGGAACGACATTGCCAACTCCATTTATTCCGATTCCGGGACAGTTCCGGGCGATCCGGTTTATGAAGACTGGAACGGCGATGGCGTGATTGATGGCGACGATGATCACCCGATTGCCACTACCATCAATCCGGGAAGCAGTTTTCAGGATCAGCGGAACTACCCCCTGATGAACTTTGCCATGACCATTGGAGCACAGTACAAATGGCTGGATCTTACGCTGCATTTCCAGGGATCGGCTATGGCGTACGTGTCCTACGGCGAACAATTGCTGATACCGATGGCATGGGGCGGGAACGCTCTTCCGCTTTTGTTCGACCGCTGGCATCCCGCCGACCCTGACGCTCATCCTTATGATCCGGAGGCACAATGGATTTCGGGCCGCTATCCGTATGGACCGATACGTGCCGAAGCCAATTCGAAATTCAATATTCAAAATGGCGCCTATGTTCGTCTGAAAAACGCGGAAATAGGATTTACAATGCCTCAAAACGCGGTAATGGATAAATTGAAGATCAGCAGGCTCCGCCTTTTTGTGAATGCATACAACCTGCTTACCCTTACGAAAGTAAAAGGGCTTGATCCCGAAAGACCTACAGAATTGTACGGTTACATGTATCCTTTGAACCGTACCTTTAATTTTGGCGGTACGGTTACATTTTAGCAATCAAGTTTTTAACAAAAGAATTTAATAGAATAAATATGAAAAGATTATATTCAATAATTGCGGTGGTATCACTCCTTTGCGGTTTTTCATCGTGCGTTGATCTGGACATTACTCCCAAAAATATTTTGACAGCTCAGGATATATACTCCGAAGGCGGTATCAAAGCGTATATGGCGGGCATGTACCGTTCCCTGCCGATGGAGGATTTCCATTATGCGTCAAACTCCGGGTCAAACTCCGGTTATTTCAACGATTTGAACATTTGGCAGATAGGAACGTCATCGGGCGAAATGTGCAATGAAGACAGCGGGCACGGGCAATATCACCGGGATGGTTATTGGAATGACGGGTTTCGGATCATCCGCCAAGCCAACACATTGATCGCCGACCTGCCCAATTATCCCGACCTGGCGGCCTCTGCCGCGGCATGGATTGCCGAAGCCAAATTTATCAGGGCTTATGTTTACTTTCAGTTAGCCAAACGATACGGAGGGCTGCCGCTTATTGAAGTTCCCCAAGTCCTGGACCCGGCCGACGAGTCGAAACTGTGGGTGGCACGAAGCAGCCATGCCGCAACATACGATTTTATCCTGCAAGACCTTGACGACGCTATTGAAGGCATGCCTGCAACAGGCGAGGCCGGTCGTGCCAACAGGTATGTTGCGGCCGGACTGAAAAGCCGCGTTGCATTATTCGCCGCCACTACCGCCAGGTACGGTCATGACAAATTTCCCGACTGGGAAATAGACGGCGTGCTGCTCCAGGGTATCCCTGCCGACAGGGCAACCGGCTATTTCAAGCAAGCCTTCGATGCCGCCAGATTGCTGGAAGGAGAATATGAACTGCACAATGCCGGCAGCGATAAAGTTGCCAATTTTGCCGAAGTATGGGAAAAGTGCGACAACATCAGGGAGAGTATCTGGCTGCGCAAGAACGACTATACGGTGACCACGCACTCGATGGACGCCCTGTTTTGCCCGGTACGCTTGACAACCACCTACGGGGGACGTTATGGCGTTCCGCTCGACTGGGTTGAGCTCTTTGACGGCTTGCCCCTGAACGGTGAAGGTCATTTCAGCGCCTTTGACGAAGACGGTTACTACACCGTATACGACAACTGCCACCAGATGTGGGATGCCGCCGAACCGCGCCTGCAAGCCCAGATTTTTGTTCCCGGAATGCTGGCCAAGGGTTTCAGGATTGATGTCCGTTCGGGTATCTTTAACAGGGATATTGACCCGGATGTATCCAAGTTCAAAAAGTTCAGCATTGACGACGGTGCAACCAACTTTCACTACATCGGTGACCAGGCTGACTCAAGGCTGCCCCAGCAAAACATGTTCCCGGAAAACAATTCGATGATCATTACCCAAACCCAGGACAATACGGCTCAAGTGCCGTATACCGGAATCGACGGCATGCAAATCTACATTGCAGGCCTGGATGGTCCCAAGATGAAATGGAACGGACAGGGAAGCACCATGACCGGCATATTGTTGCGGAAATTCCTGGACATGAATATGACCCTTGCAAACACCAAACTGTCCGAATCCACACAATCATGGATTGAAATGCGTTATGCCGAAATACTGTTGAATCGCGCCGAAGCGGCTATTGAAATCGCGCAAAGCGGCGAACCGGCATACAACAGTGTTAACCTGCTCCAGGATGCCTTCGAATGTATCAATGCCGTACGCAGCAGGGCAGGTGCAACACTGATGGCAAGCCCTGCCGAGCTGTCCGCTGACCCCGCCTGCACGCAATGGTCCAAACCCGGCCCGAAAGGTCAGGGCGGTTGGGTAGAAGCGCCGAATCGCGCTTTGCAGATACTCAGGGTTGAACGGTACAAGGAACTCGCCAACGAGGCGAAGCTTTACTGGGATTTGAGACGCTGGTTCACTTTCGATACGCAATTCGACGGGTTTAACAGGAGAGGCCTGTACTCGTTCATGTTCGCTAAAGGCGCCTCCGTTGACATGGCCAATGCTGGCGTCCCTGACGGTAAATATATTTACGACGCCAAACAGGGCGAACACTATTGCGAACCCTGGCGATTTGACAAAAATCGTTATTATGAAGGGATTCCAGCCGGTGAACTTCAAAACAATCCTTTGTTACAGAAGAATAGAAATCAATAATATTCAATGATATGAAAAATTCGAGATTTTTTAATTTTTATTTCCTGTCCATTTTGTTATGCCTTGGTTTGGCAAGTTGCCAAATCGACAACTATGATATGCCCGACTGTACCATAGAGGGCAAAATGCTGGATCACCTGGATCAGCCTTTCCAGGTCAACCAGGGTGCGGGTATTATCCGCATACGCGAAATCAGTTGGGCAAAAGACGACGCCACCTATACCGCCAATCGAACATTGAAGGTACAGCAGGATGGCACCTACCGCAACACCAGAGTATTCAAGGGTACTTACCGCCTGTTGCCGTATAGCGGCGCTTTCTTTCCCTACGATGACGACAACCGGGACGGTGACGATGCAGGCGAACTTGTAGAAATAAGCGGCGTGGCAATGCGGGACTTTACGGTTACGCCCTACCTGACCATTGAATGGGTGCAAAAACCCGCGATTGACGCCGACGGTTACCTGACCTGCTCGGTGAAGTTCACCCGCAACCAAAAGCCGGGCTACGAGATGCCCGACCTCAGACGGGCCAGCTTGCAGGTTTCGCGTTCAATCAATGCCGGGGCTTCTGACGGCAGCCTGTTTCCCACGCCGATGAATATCGCAAATGAACAGGAAGGTACTGAAATAGTATTTAAGACGGCTGTTCCCATGAGATGGACCGGTATTGATTACTGGGTGCGCGTTTCGATGGAAACCCAGGCGGTTCCGGGAAAACCCGACACCAATTATCCGGGGATAGGAGCAAGTAATTATACGACCATCGAAATGATACACGTACCGTAAAACATCAGTCAATGATGAAAAACACAGTGCGTTTTCCTGAGAAACGCGCTGTGTTTCCATTCAAAACGTACTGTGTTTTCACCCAAAAGGCAGTGCGTTTTTTATCCTTCCCAAGCACACGCGCGACGGGTTTAAGGTGTCGCCGGGCGACTTCGGCAGCTTTAAAGCCCCGTTCAGCAGCGAAGGCGTGGAAGATCCCAAGAAATTCAATACAACCATGGTTCGCGGGAAAAAAGTACTCTACTTTGCCGGAAAGGATGTAAGGAAAGTGCTGGACGATATACGCCGGCAACGCCCCCCAAAGGGCTTGGCGTTTGCGAGGCACAGTTTAAAATTTAAAACATAAAAAATATGAATCGAATAATCAAAAATCCCTATGCACGTATGCTAAAGGTCGCAGTTGCAACACTGTGTGTGGCAAATAACTTAAGCTTTGTAAAGTTTTTTTTACGCATATCCCTGCTTGTAATAACAGGAATGATAGCGTGTGAAAACGCAACAGACGATGACAAATCACAAGTCATCGAAAAGGAAATCAATGGCATTGCCTTTAAGTTTTGTTTATTGAACGAACATGGTAAACCTGCTACAGTATTTGGTGAAGGAGAAAATTTCAATTTTTATTTCTCTGTTGCAAATCAGAGTAAAAAGGATTTTTATTATAATGCGGGCGAACTATCATATAATAAAAGCTTTCTGTGTGTATACGACTCATCGGGATTTGATTTTGGCAAATCGTATCACCCCCTTCCTCAAAGAGATATTGGAATCGCCGCCTATCCATTCAAAAATGGAAGTGTTCATATTATCAAAGTACCGTGGTTACACGAAAAGGATTCCGTTATGTGTGCTGAAAATTTTTGTTATAAAAGTCATATCCAAAAACCGCTTGTAAAAGGCAGTTACTATACAGGTTTTAAGTACAGTTTTTACTTACAGGGGCAGCAAGACGAGAATACCATAAAAACAGATTCTATCAATTTTCAAATTAATTTCAAAATCCAATAATGAAACAGTCGGTTATAATTTTGATATGTTTATTCAATATTTTATTCGTTTCCGGACAGGTCGAATCCAGATTATTCCCAAATAGTGATGCTTTAAGCAAAATATCGACAGTAAAAACCTTTAATAAAAATTCAAAGGTTCAAAAAATGCCTTTGTTTAACAAACAAATTTTGCTTGACGAAGATGCCGCAAACGAAGGGCTTGACATTCCTTTCAGGTTTGGTAAAGGATTTGACAGGAATATCACTTTATCGGATGGAAATTGGACAACAGCAGAAAACGGAAGGCTTTGGTCTATGAATTTTGAATCGGAAGGGGCATACTCAATCAATTTTATTTTTAACGACTTTTATTTACCTGAAGGTGCGGAATTGTATATTGTAAACAAGGAAGAAACGATGCTTTATGGTCCAGTAACCTCGAAACAGAATACTAAAAATGGTTTTTTTCTTACCGATCTTGTACAAGGAGACAATGTAACCATCTATTTATTTGAGCCTGCTGATAAACAGAAACAGGCAAAATTGACCATAAAGCGTGTGGTTCATGCTTACAGGAACTTGTTTTTTAATGAAATGAATGGTCAATTTGGTAGCTCGGCAAGTTGCAACAATAACATAGATAATTTTCCTGCATGGGATTTGGAATCGGATGCTGTAGCCCTGGTTTTACTCCAAAATGGCATCGAATCTTGTAGCGGTTCTTTATTAATGACTGCCAACCATTCGTTTAAGCCCTTCTTTTTGACAGCATTCCATTGCATTGATGTAGATTCGAATAACAATTTATCTGAGGCTGAAATATCAGACGCAGAAAACTGGATGTTTAAATTTCAGTATAAGCAATCTACATATACCGGTAATTCTCTCACAAGTGGAATAACTTACAATGGTGCTGAATTTAGAGCGGCATGGAATAATACCGATTTTACCTTAATGGAATTGGATAATTCACCTGTAGGCGACACTCGTTTCTCTTGGTTGGGTTGGGATAGAAGCGGAACTACTCCAACTTCCGGAACCGGTATTCACCACCCTGCGGGCGACGTTATGAAAATTTCATTTGATAATCATAGCTTAGCCCCAAACCAGGATGTTATTAATTGGAGTGATAATTGGGGTAACACTATATCTACTTCTCCAATAAATTCTCACTGGGATGTTGGTTACGATGATGGAACTACCGAAGGAGGCTCTTCTGGTTCCCCGTTATTTGACCAAAATAAAAGAGTTATAGGACAGTTACATGGAGGATTTTCCGGGTGCGCACCTGTTACAAAAAATTACGGTAGATTTGATCATTCTTGGACAGGTGGCGGCACAAATAGCACTCGTTTAAGTAATTGGCTTGACCCTACAGGGAGTGGAGTTATGACTGTAAATACATCACGAATCCCCACTATCACCGGTACTGATGGGGTATGTTATGATGGAAGCAGTTTTGCCTTGTCCAACCCACCAGCGGGTACTATTTATTGGACTGTATCCAATACCAATATTTTCACTGTTAACTCTACGGGCAATCCGACAACCGTAATCCGGATAGGGACAGGTACTAACAGTGTTACGCTATCGGCGCATACCGGCAGTACCGATGGTACGGTAATTGCTTCAAAAATTATTACACCGTGTCCGCTGCCCGTCATCACCGGCCCCAAAGAGTTTTGTTCGCTACGGGGGTCTTCCTACACTGTAACCGATGCGCCGACAGGTTTTACCTGGGGAAGCAGTTCCAATCTTACCCTGTCCGGTTCTTCGGGCAATACCGTTTCCGCCTCCGTTACGGGAAGCGGCAGTTCGGGGTGGGTAAGCGTTAACCTCGGCACAACCGAACTGGCACGGTACAATGTGTATATGGAGGACGAAGCGCCTGTAGTGGACAGGATAGACGGCCCCTTGAACGTTACGACAACCGGAACCTACGAGGCCGTTCTTTCAAGCGGCGCAGTCCCTTCCCCGTACTACGACAGTTTGCCCTCCACGTATTTCGACTGGACTGTCTACGATGATGACGCAAGCGTTTTCGGCAACGGTTACGGCCATATCAATGTCTTCTTTTCAAATACCAATCCCAAATCGTATTCCCTGTATCTGTCCGTAACCAATGCATGTGGAGTGGATTACGATTATATAACCATATCTGCGTCCGGCACAGGGTATTATGTCAGTTCCTATCCCAATCCGGCAAGCGATATTCTCAACATCGAAATTGACCAACAAGCCGCTGCACAGGCCCAATCGCTCCGGCAAACCTCTACCGGAGCCAAACGCCTCAAAACCGAACCCGCTTACGATATCCGTCTGTACGATTACCAGGGCAATCTGCTACGCCATGCAAAAATCAAAGGCGGCCGGATCGAATTTAATGTAGCCAATTTACCCAATGGCATCTATTACCTGAATATCTACGATGGAATCCATGACAAACCGGAGATGCGGCAAATTGTAGTAGAACATTGACAGGGTATCCCAAAATAAATAGCAATACCGTTTAACCTCCGTGGAGATCGTCCTCTGCGGAGGTTTTTATGGAAAATGGTCTTTGACCCTGTCAGCAGCTACCGCAGCCTGACAGGTCAGCGTACCGCACCGACCTGACAGGGTCGATAGACCTGTCAGGGTCAATACGCCTTCCCCCCGTTGAGCGGCATTTGTAATGCCGCTCGGAACACAAGGCAATTTGTAATTGCCTGCGGCGGGGTCGCTTCACTAAGTTGTCCCCGTTGAGGTTATCAGGAGAATCATATTTCGATTCGGGAATCGATTTCCGGATTGCAAATCCGGAAATGTTCCGAGCCGAATTGCAAATTCGGCTCAACGGCGCTACCCGGACAGTGGTCGACAGACCCTGTCAGCGGTGGTTTTGTTATTGTTATTGACCCTGACAGGTCTGCCGACCCTGTCAGGTCGTTTTACGTAAGCTTACGTATACGACCCTGTCAGTAGCTACCGCAGCCTGACAGGTCAGCGTACCGCACCGACCTGACAGGGTCGATAGACCTGTCAGGGTCAATACGCCTTCCAACTTTTTTTGATTTTTTTTTGCCTTTTTCAATATTTTAATCAAAAATTAATCATTTTATTAATCATCCATCCTTTTCTTTGCATCAAAATTTGAATTGGAAGATTTCATCAACAAGTAAAAACTCGATCAATTTTGTTCTCTTTTTCCAACATATTATGTGTAGTTGAAGCTCCGGAAATTCCGGGCTTGGCATGCCTTTTGCAGAGAGAGAGAGAGAGAGAGAGAGAGAGAGAGAGAGAGAGAGAGAGAGAGAGAGAGAGAGCTACATTATATAATATAATCGCGTGCGCGAGCGCGAAGTTTTTTAAATATTTTTTGATTCTTATATCAAGCCGGAACATTGCCTTAGGGCAGTGTCCCGGCTTTTCTTTTTCTGCCGGCCATTCGGGGGACAGGTTTTTTTGTGCCCGCCGGTTTTTACTGCTCATTTACCG
>JAISCQ010000243.1 GCA_031265445.1 Bacteroidales bacterium | reverse complement strand
CAGACCTGACAGGGTCGATAGACCTGTCAGGGTCAAAACCGCAAATACGTCTACCACCGCTGTCAGGGTCAAGACCGCTGACAGGGCTGCGTTCCCTGTCAGCGGAGAAAATTTCCCTGCCGTTTCGGCCTTGTCAAGAACAGGTAGAGACGTGGCGTGCCACGTCTCTACAACGCAGCCTGACAGGTCGGCGTATCGCACCGAATGGTGAGAGCAGCGCCCGACCTGACAGGGTCGACAGACCTGTCAGGGTCAAAACCGCAAATACGTCTACCACCGCTGTCAGGGTCAAGACCGCTGACAGGGCTGCGTTCCCTGTCAGCGGAGGAAATTTCCCTGCCGTTTCGGTCTTGTCAAGAACAGGTAGAGACGTGGCGTGCCACGTCTCTACAACGCAGCCTGACAGGTCGGCGTATCGCACCGAATGGTGAGAGCAGCGCCCGACCTGACAGGGTCGTTAGACCTGTCAGGGTCAAAAGGGCCGTCAGGGTCAAAATCCGCAATTGAACTAAGGAAAAAACACAACGCGAAAGCCGACGTCGTAGTCGAGGTTAATTTTTTTGCTGCTTTTTCAGTTTGGCAACAGCCGATTCCAGCGACTCGTCAGGTTCGATGATGTTGTATGCGCCCCAGAAATCTTCATCGTAGAAATCCATCACCTTATCGCTCAGCACCTGGTTAGGACGGAATGCTTCCTTCCTTGATATCTCCGTTACATTTTCCATGTCGACATCGGTTACTACCATTTCGCTCACAACGGTGTAATTGGTGGAAAAGATACGGCGGCGCCAGTCGCATTTGAACCTGATCTCGTTGCGGATATAGCTCAGGTAGCTCACCGCGCCGCGTTCCCGGTAGGTTACCACGTAGGTCGCTTCCTCCGGGCGGAACCGCAACCCGACAGGTTTCTTTTTCAGGATCATTTCCGAAGCCTTGTCGCTGTCGGTCATATCGAGGCGGAACTCGGCACGGGTGAAGGCCAACGATTCCTTATCGATGTAGAAGGTGCCGAAATACAGCGGGTACGGTCTGATCATCTGCGGCTGAAAAGTAACCACGTATTGGTCGCGACCGTTGATCTGGGTCATATCCTCCATCTTGAAGCTGAAGTACGACAGGGTTTCCTTCTCCAGCAACACATCCGGATTCTTCACAATATCCAGAAAGATTGAGAGGTTGGGGCCGCCTAAGAGCTTCACGGCAAGCGTATCCGATGCCTTTTGACTCAACAGTTTGCGACCTTTCAGCACCTGCACGCGATCCTGTTCCGTGTTCTCGGTATAAGCAGTCTTATACAGATCAATCACCGCTTCGGAAATGTTGATATAGTTACGGCGCTTTTGTGCGGTTTCCCTGTAAAAACCAGTTAATTGAGATGCTGATGAGCTGTAGTTCCCGGGAATTTTGTTCACGGCTTCCCGCATCAGGTAACGTGCATCCCATCCGCGGATGATCACTGCGTTCAATGCTGCGGCGTACGGGGTTAACAGCGCTTCGGCGCCGACGATGTTGTCGCCTTTCACGGGGATACGGAAACTGTAATACCCGATGTGCGAACATTCGACAAAAGCGGCACCGGCTGTTTCAGGTATTTTCAACGTAAATTCGCCGTCGGCGTTGCTCACCGTCCCAATATTGTGGTTAACTACCGATATGGTAACGTATTCGAGCGGTTTACGGGTAAGTTTATCCTTAATGCTGCCGCTTACCGTAAAATAACTGTCCTGCGCGTTTACACGGATGCTTGGGCATAGAAAAGCGGTCAATAACAAACTTGTACCAATAATTCGATGTAATGTCTTCATGGCTGTACCGTATTTAAAATGAGAAATAAAAATTATTTTTGCTCTGATACACCTATGACCAGTCAGGAGAAAGGTACCGCCCCCCTCTCCTACCCTTTCAGCGCTTCCGCACCGCCGACAATTTCCACCAGCTCATTGGTAATGGCGGCTTGTCGCGCCTTGTTGTACTGCAAGGTCAGATCCTGAATCAATGTTGTAGCATTGTCGGTGGCCTGGTGCATGGATGTCATGCGCGCGCCAAATTCGGAAGCTACCGAGTCGAGCAATGCTTCGTAGAGGATCAGTCGCAGGTTTTGGGGAATCAGTTCACGGAGGATATACTCCTTGGTTGGTTCGAACAGGTAGTCGGTACGGGTCGCCTTCTTGCGGGCATTTTTTTCTTTACCGTTTTCCTCGGGCAACAGCGGCAGGAATTGCTTACTCATTACCTTTTGCGATGCTGCATTGATGAATTCGTTGTATACAATGTCAATGCAATCGTAACGACCGTCTACAAAAGCGTTCATGAGCGACTGTGCAAACTCGGAGGCGTTTTCGTACGTCAGCTGTTCAATGATTTCCATGTTTGGCTCATCCAAGGGGACTTTACGTTTGCGCAACACATCATATCCCTTTTTACCGATGGCCATGTATCGTATTTTGTCGGACGTAAGATACTTGCCGTATTTCCTTTCGGCCAACTGCACAGCCTCTTTGATGGCGTTAGAGTTGAATGCGCCGCACAGTCCGCGGTTGGAGGTGATCACTACGATTAACACCTGAGTGTAATCGCGGTCTTTGGCATATACATTGTCATCGTCGCGTCCAACCGACGAAGCCACATTCACCATGATTTCCTGCATCTTGAGGGCGTAGGGCCTGAAATTGGTTACTGCGTCCTGCGCTTTTTTCAACCTGGCAGCAGCCACCATCTTCATGGCGCTGGTGATCTGCCGCGTCGATGCAACCGATGCAATACGTGTCCGTATCTCTTTTAAATTTGCCATCTATCAATTTTTGATTATCATTCACCGCCGTTCATGAGATCCGCTATGTTGATGATTTTCGATGAAGCATTGAGTTTCTACCTCTTCACTCTTCACTCTTCACTTTTCCTGTCAATATACTTGAGCGCTACTTCGCGCGCGGCTAATTCCATCTTTTTGGTAATGTCATCATTCAACTCCCCGGAAGCCAGCGCTTTCAATACATCGCTGTATTTAACGCCCATCAGCTCGTGGAAATCTTTCTCGAACATGCTGATCTTATCCATGGGCACGGCTTTCAATAAACCCTGCATACCGCAATAGAGCGCTGCAATTTGTTGTTCAACGCGCAAAGGTGCATGCAATCCCTGTTTGAGGAGTTCCACGTTTTTGCGTCCCTTATCGATGATGGCCATGGTTGCTGCATCGAGGTCGGAACCGAACTTGGAGAATGCTTCCAGTTCGCGGAATTGGGCCTGGTCGAGCTTCAGCGTACCGGCTACCTTTTTCATCGGTTTGATCTGTGCATTACCACCCACGCGCGACACCGAGATACCCACGTTGATGGCCGGACGGATACCGGCATTGAACAGGTTCGATTCGAGGAAGATCTGCCCGTCGGTGATCGAAATCACATTGGTAGGGATATACGCCGACACGTCGCCGGCCTGCGTTTCGATGATCGGCAATGCGGTAAGCGATCCGCCGCCTTTCACCATCGGGCGGAGTATCTCCGGCAGGTCATTCATCTGCGCAGCGATCTCGTCGGAGTTGATGATTTTGGCGGCACGTTCCAACAAACGCGAGTGCAGATAGAACACATCACCCGGATAAGCTTCACGTCCCGGCGGACGGCGAAGTAAAAGCGATACTTCGCGGTAAGCAACGGCCTGTTTCGAGAGGTCGTCGAATATCACCAGCGCCGGGCGTCCCGTATCGCGGAAGTATTCGCCGATAGCAGCGCCCGCAAAAGGAGCATAATACTGCAATGCGGCAGGCGCCGATGCCGATGCGGCAACTACAGTAGTATAAGCCATCGCTCCGTGTTCTTCGAGTGATTGTACGGTGCTGGCTATAGTTGAACCTTTCTGCCCCACAGCCACGTAGATACAGTAAACCGGTTCGCCGCGGTCATAAAACTCTTTCTGGTTGAGGATCGTATCAATGGCAATGGATGTTTTACCGGTTTGGCGGTCGCCGATGATCAGCTCCCGTTGGCCGCGACCAATGGGAATCATAGCATCGATGGCTTTGATCCCGGTTTGCAGCGGTTCTTTTACCGGTTGGCGGAAGATGACGCCCGGAGCCTTGCGTTCGAGCGGCATTTCGTACAGTTGTCCCTGTACAGCGCCTTTTCCGTCCAATGGTTCGCCGATGGTATTGATCACACGTCCCAGCAAGCCTTCGCCTACCATGATGGAGGCGATCCTGCGGAGCCTTTTCACGCTGTAACCCTCTTTGATCTCGTTGGAAGGTCCCAGCAATACCACGCCCACGTTGTCTTCCTCGAGGTTCATTACGATACCTTTCATCCCGCCTTCGAATTCGATCATCTCATTCGCCTGTACGTTCAAAAGGCCGTAGATGCGGGCAATACCGTCGCCAACCTGCAATACGGCGCCTACTTCTTCCAGTTCTACCTCGGTTTTAAATCCTTCAATCTGTCTTTTCAGAACTTCCGATACTTCTGCCGGTTTTATGTTAACCATGATTTATTTTCAATTTTTGATTTTCAATTATAATACGCCGAATCTCAAGCTTTAAACTTCAATTTTTTTCGCATTCGTTCCAAACCCGACGATAAACTTGCATCGTATTGCTGATCGCCCACACGGAGGGTAAATCCGCCGATCAGACCGGGATTAACTTCGACGGTCATCTGTACATCGGCTTTCAACAGCACGTTGAGTTGTTGCTGCAACCGCTGTTGCGACCGGTTGTCCATGCCGGCAGCCGAAACCACATGAGCCCGTTTGATGCCCTTCATTTTTTCGTACAGGTCGATAAAATTGCGCGACACATCGGCTAACAGGAGTTCACGCCGGTTATGGATAATAATGTTGATGAAATTAAGGGTCATCGGGTGCACCCGTTTTTCAAGCAATTCGGCCATTACTTGACGCTTTTGCGGCGGCTTGATGACCGGGTTGTCCAGCATCTGCCCGAACACCGGATTTTCCTTGATGGTACTGCCCAGCAACTCCATGTCGGCTTTTAATGCATCCAGACACTGATTTTCGGTACCCACCATCATCAGGGCTTTGGCGTATCGGGTTGAAATAATACTTTGATTCATATCTCAAATTTCGAGTTCGAGTTTCGAGTTGGGCAAAGCCATATACCCTAAAACTTTAAACTAATTAACAGGCATATCTTTGATCAACTCTTCGATCAGTTCTTTTTGTTTTTGATCGTTGCTCAATTCGTTACGGAGGAGCTTTTCGGCAATCCGTATCGACAATTCGGCAGCGGCGTCGCGTATTTCTCTGATGGCTGCGTTCTTTTCGGCATCAATGGAAGCGCGGGCCTCGTTCATGATTTTATCCTTCTCCTTACCTGCCTGTTCGCGCGCTTCACCAACGATTTTTTCCTTGATTTCCTGCGCTTCGCGGAAAATCTTTTCGCGTTCGGCACGTGCTTCGTCAAGGATGCGTTCGTTGTCGGCCTGCAATTTTTTCATGTCTTCCTTGGCCTTGTCGGCGGCTTTTAAAGCCTGATCGATACTGTCTTCACGTTCGTGCAGCATGTTCAGGATCGGTTTCCACGCAAGTTTCTTCAACAGGAAAAACACAATCAGAAAGGATACCAGCATCCAGAACAATAATCCTATATCGGGCGTCACTAATTGCATACTAAAACATTTTTAATTTTTAATTTTCGATTGATGAATTGAACCATCAAAAATAATCAAATGGAAAAAAGCCCGGCTCTTCCGGCCAACCGCACGAACAGGCCGGGCTGATTTGTTTTGACCCTTATACGAAAAGGATCAGCAAGCACAACACAATGGCGAAGAAAGCCACACCTTCGATAAGCGCGGCGGCAACGATCATGTTCGAACGAATGTCGCCTACCGATTCGGGCTGGCGAGCGATGGCTTCCATGGCTGATCCGCCGATACGTCCGATGCCGATACCTGCGCCTACGGCGGCGATACCTGCGCCAATACCTGCGCCAAGCTTGGCTACTGCCACGTTGGCTACTGCTTGCAAAATGATGGAAAGTAACATAAAACTAATTTTTGATTGATGATTGATGATTGATGATTACGCAATTTTACGGTTGATTCTTTTCATCGAAGATGATTAGTGGTGTTTCTCCACAGCCATACCAAAATACAATGCCGAAAGCAAGGTAAATACATATGCCTGAATAAATGCTACCAGCAATTCGAGCAGCGACATGAAAACCGTGAACAATATCGATATTACTGATGCTCCATAACCCATAGCGACGTTCATTTCGCCGAAGATAAAGATCAGGCTGAAAAATCCAATAGCGATAATATGCCCTGCGATAATATTCGCAAACAACCGGATCATTAACACGAAAGGTTTGGTAATGACGCCTAACAGTTCGGTAAACGGCATAATGGGAAGGGGTATTTTCAACCACCACGGCACGCCCGGCGTATTGAAAATATGCACCCAATATGTTTTCGTGGAATTGAACGTGGTAATGAGGAATGTAAGCACCGCCAGCGGCAGCGTTATGGCAATGTTGCCGGTAATGTTGGCCCCGAAAGGGAAAAACGGGACCAGCCCCATGAGGTTATTCACCAGTATGAAGAAAAAGAGCGTCAGCAGGTAAGGCATGAAGCGTTCGTATTGATGGCCGATGGCAGGACGGGCAATGTCGTCGCGTACAAAAAGAACCACCGGTTCCACCCACGATTGCAATCCCCTGGGCGCCTGATTACCTCGATTTCTGTACAGTTTTGCTACCGAAAGGAGAACCCACAGTATGATGGACATGCTCACAAAGATGGCAAATACATTCTTGGTGATGGACAGGTCGAGTATTGGCCGGACAAACGAGCCATCGGCGGCTTGCTCCACGATCTTTCCCTTGTGCGGCCCGTCGGCGGCTATGCTGAACCCGTCATGGCTGCCATGATGGAACTTGGCGGACATGAACATGTGGAACCCCGACTGTTTGCTGTATAAAATGACAGGCAGAGGCACCGACACGTGATGTCCGTTATAGGTCAGTATATGCCATTCGTAGGCATCGCCGATATGTTCAAGAATAAAGATTCCGGGGTTAAATTGTTCTTCGCCGCCCTCGTGCCGGGCGTTTACCGGCAACGCGGAACTTACCAGAAAAGCCGTTAACAGGATTTTGATCCATATCTTTCGATGTGCCATGATGTATATCAATTTGACTTTTTTACATTGCCGGGCACTTGTCCGGTATTATTTTTAACGAATTTCAATATCGACGCGACTTCAAATATAGCAAAGATGAGATAGGTAACCAAAAAATGGATGGTAAACGACACCCCATATTGTCTGTAAAAGAACAGGTAACCTACAATACATGCCATATAGAGCAAAAGTTTGACGGCAGTCTGTAGCATAAAAACCCTACCGAAAGCTTTGGGCTTGTCCGTTACGGTTTTCATCACCCAATAA
Source organism: Bacteroidales bacterium (assembly GCA_031265445.1). Lineage (GTDB taxonomy): Bacteria > Bacteroidota > Bacteroidia > Bacteroidales > UBA4181 > JAIRLS01. The sequence continues at coordinate 5,751 of JAISCQ010000243.1, read as the reverse complement.
TGGGATGTACAAGTTGCCAGCCACACGAAAACAATGCTTATTATACGTCCGGGAAAGGAATTTGTTTCAAAAAAGGTCGAAAAAAGCAATTGCGAAACGGCAATGGTAACGGCCAATATGACGGCGGCAAAAAGGAAAAAACGTTTTTGTTCTTTGCTCATCGGTCAACAGTTTTCCGGTTCTTTTCGATTTCGCTTATATTCAAGCTTGCAGCGACCATCTGCCTCCAATGATATGCGGGCTGTGTGGCCCGATAACGTTTTTTTGCTTTTGAGGATGGTTTCCTCTTCTTTCAGCGCATATCCCATCAAATACATATCTATATTATATTCTTCTTTTCTGTCAATGACATTTTGGCAAGTCCGTCAGCGGATGCGCCGCCGGTTTGACTATTGGCGGTTCGCTTGCTTTCTTTATCCTTTTGGCCATTGTACTTTTTTCCAAAAGATTTACTACAAAAATAATGCATTTTTGTTTATCCTGCTTTTTTTACTCGAATTAGATGTGTTTTTGTTGTGAATTTTGCGGACGTTTTAATGAACAATTTCCTTGTTGTATATTTGCACCGGTTTAAAATCAAAAGGTTGGAAATGTCGTTGCCATTATTCGGAAAAACATTAGAGGAACTTTCGCAGGTTGTCAAAGATCTATTTTTGCCTGCTTTTTCGGCGCGGCAGATAGCTGATTGGCTGTACAGGAAGAATATATCTTCGATTGGGGAAATGACCAGTCTGTCGGCCAAAGCACGCGCTCTGCTGGCTGAAAGCTACCATATGGGTACAGGCGAACCGCTTGCGGTACAAACATCCGAAGACGGTACAAAAAAATACCTGTTTCCCGCATTAGAGGGCAAATGCGTGGAGGCGGCCTATATTCCCGACCGCGAACGCGCTACCCTGTGCATGTCGTCGCAGGTAGGATGCCGCATGGGTTGTGCTTTCTGTATGACAGCCCGTCAGGGTATGCAGGGCAACCTGTCGGCTACCGACATTTTGAACCAGTTCCGTAGCCTGCCGGAATTCGATCAGCTCACGAACATTGTGTTTATGGGCATGGGCGAGCCGTTTGATAACCCGGACGAATTGATGAAAAGCCTGGAAATACTTACATCCGATTACGGTTATGCCTGGGCGCCCAAGCGGATTACCGTTTCTACCATCGGTATTCTCCCGGCTGTACGCCGCTTTATGGATAACAGCCGCTGCCATCTTGCCGTGAGCCTTCATCATCCCGATCCGGTGGAACGGCGTAAACTGATGCCGGTGGAAAACAAATATCCCGTAAGGCAAGTGATCGAGTTACTGAAAACTTACGACCTGAATAAACAACGGCGTATTTCCTTCGAATACATCATGCTGGCCGGGATCAACGATGCGTTGCAACAGGCGAATGATGTGGTGCGCCTGCTTTCGGGCCTGCGGTGCCGTGTGAACCTGATCAGGTTTCATGCCATACCCGACAGCTTATTCAAGCCATCGACCGACCGGATGATCCAACAGTTTGCCGATACGCTTCATAAAAAAGGAGTCGTCACGACGATCCGTCAATCGCGCGGAATGGATATTGATGCGGCGTGCGGCATGCTTTCTACAAAAAAACATGCGGGTAAACCGTAAGCTTCACTCTTACCCTGCTTCCTTTTCCAGAAATTTCACCTGCACCGTTTCGTCTTTTTGAAGCATCAATTCCACTACGCCGTCAACAATTTCAGCTTCCATGGGCGTCCGGTTCTTTTCGAACTTCACCTGCCCGGCGTAGGCGGGGATTCTCAGCTTGAAGGTGTTGTCGACGGTGGCCTTTAATAATGCCGATGTCAAATGGTGACCGGTCCACGCAGCGCTTACTTCTGCTCCGCCGCGCACACATAATCTGTCAAATGCGCCGTCAGCCAGGGCTTCGGGCAAGGCGGGCAGCAGTTCGATAATGCCCGTGTGGCTTTGCAGCAGCATTTCGGCAATGCCGGCGCACCCGCCGAAGTTACCGTCGATCTGGAACGGCGGGTGAGCGCAGAACAGGTTGGGATAGGATCCGCCGCGATTGCCGTATGCGATGGTAGTATCGCGCGCCGGGGCAAGCAGGTTGCGGAGCAATGCATAAGCCCGGTCGCCGTCGCCAAGCCGTGCCCGGAAATTGATTTTCCAGGCGCGCGACCATCCCGGTCCCCTGTCGCCGCGACGCTCGAGGCTTTTACGGGCGGCTTCGGCCAGGTCGGGCGTATTGGCGAGCGTTATCTGGTTACCGGGGTATAAGCCGTAAAGGTGCGAAACATGCCGGTGCTGCGGGTCGGGTTCCTCGTATTCTTCAAGCCATTCCATCAACAGTCCGTCGCTGTCGATACGGTTGGGCGGCAATTGATCGATGGCTTTTTGCAGCCGGTCGCGAAAATGAGCGTCCGTATCCAGGATTTGTGCTGCGGCAATGGTGTTGGTAAACAATTCGCGAATCAACTGGTTGTCCATCGTCGACCCCATGCAAATACTCACCTCCTTTTTGGCGCCCGGCATATAGAACGAGTTTTCGGGCGAAGTGGTGGGCGCGGTGACCAGCCAGCCATGTTTGGGTTCGGCTACTAAAGTACTCAGGAAAAATTCGGAAGCGCCTTTGAGGGAGGGATACGCCCGTTGCAGGTATTGGCGGTCGCGCGTAAAGTCGTAATGTTCCCACACATGGGCGCACAGCCATGCACCGCCGGTATTGGTGGCGCCCCACGACGGATGTTCGCCCGGCGCGGTATATCCCCAGATATTGGTCATCATGTGCGCCACCCAGCCGTCCGCGTTATAGAATGTTTGGGCTGTTTTCTTTCCCGGCTCCACAAGGCTTCCGGTCAACCGGATCAGTGGAAGATGCAGATCCGAAAGGTTGGCCACTTCGGCAGGCCAGTGATTCATCTGCACGTTGATGTTGAGGTGATAATCGCCATTCCAGGGCGTATTGACGGTATTCGCCCAAAGCCCCTGCAGATTAGGCGGCAGAAGTCCCTTGCGGGCGCTCGATATTAATAAATAGCGTCCGTATTGAAAGTACAATTCCACCAGTCCGTTGTCATACGGATCGTTGGCGAAGGATATCAGGCGGCGGTCGGTGGGGATGGTGTCTTTTCCGGTGTGTGCATTCAGGTTCAGGCTTGCCCTGTCGAAATATTCGCGGAAAGCATCCGTGTGTTGCGCCTTGATCGTGGTATATTTGCTTTCTGTAAGGGCATTGGCAAGCAATTGCGTGCATTTCGTTTCATAGCCGGGGTCTTTGTAGTCCGTAACGGCTGATATGACGATCATTGCTTCCTGCGCGCCGGTCACATGCAATTTCCCGTCAGCGCCGGTCAGCTTGCCGGGGCCGGTCAGCCGTATCCGTACACGCGCCATATAATGCATCCCCTTCCCGTCGACGCCATTGTCCAGCCGGCCTTTCATCACCAGCTCATCCCCGTCGAGCGTCGTTTCGAACGCCTGCGGACGGTCAATGCCTGCCTGAAAATTCAGTTTCCCCGTTTCGGAAGCATAAAGCCTCACTACCATCACATCGCGTTTGAAATCGGTAAAGTACTCGCGGGTGTATTTCACATCATCCAGCACAAACGATGTCCGCGCCACGGCTTTGTTCAGCGACAGTTCCCTGCGGTATTTTTCGGGTTTCCTGCCGCCTGCGCCGTATTGATAATCGATGTGCAGGTTACCGAGCAGTTCGTAGCTTCCATAAGGGACATCGGCGCCGCGTCCATATCCCGAACCTTTCCCCTGACACACAAAAGTTTTGTATACAAGATCCTGGGCCAGGTCGTTTCTGCCTTCGAAGAGCAGTTTACGGATTTCGGGCAGGTAGCCGGCTGCTTCGGGATTATTGGCATCCTGCACTCCGCCCGACCATAGGGTAATATCATTCAGCACGATGGTTTCCCTGTCGATTTGTCCGTCGGGCATCATGCCCAACCGTCCGTTACCCAGCGGCAAGGTCTCTTCCCAGTTTTTGGCGGGACGATCGAACCATATTCTCCACAGCGATGTTTCCCTGTAACGGACAGGCGGATCGAAAGAACATGCTGCTACCGATACAAGCGCCAAAAAGATAAAAACAGAATTGCTTGATTTCATTATGGGATGATTTTAATTTTTACCGGATACAAACGTACAAAAAACTTTTTAAGTTAAAATGTGCTCCGCGTTTTTTAACGGCCTGACACTGCAACCATTCATCACAGCGCAAAGTTTGTATGGCTGCAAAAAACCGGAAGTTGAAGGGAATGTCTCTTGCAGGAGTGATTCTTCCATTCACTGCGCAGGGAATGTGTCTCGCAGGGGTGATTGTCCCGTTCCCTGCCTAAGGAATGTCTCTCGCAGGGGGTGATTCTTCCGTGCGAAGACGTCAGGGTTTAAAACCGCAATCATTCAAAACCTTACTGCCGGCGAATCTTCCTTGCAACCCCTTGCTCCTGTTTCGACCCGGATGTTTTCGGGTGAAACGGGCAGTCCCAGGCACCAGTCGATGATCTGTTTCGGGAAATTAGCGCCTGCCATATGGTCAAAAGCATACTGCCCGCCAAAGCGGACATTCAAGTCGATGACTTCAATATCGCCCTGTTCGGTCAAAAAGCAATCGAGATCCAGGTTGCCGATGTGTTTCAGGTTTGCTGAAATGGTTTTTGCTACCTCTTCGAACGGTTTACTGTCTACAATCTGCGCCGTCTGCGTGCTTCCCCGGATGAGCAGCTTCTTTTTGGCGACGGTAACCACATAATTCCCGTTCAAATCATTCAGAATATCCAGTCCGTATTCGGCGCCATTCAGCTTTTCCTGTACGATAATACACCGGTTCGCGCCGGCTGCCGACTCGTATTTTACAACCGAACTGAAAATGATCTTCCGGGTTTTGCGGTACAGCACGTCCAGCTCATCAAAATCGTCGATTTGGAACAGGCCAATGGAACCGCTTCCCCAGCGCGGTTTCATCATCACGGGAAATGAAATGACATTTGACCGCAAATCCTGTTTCAGTAATTCCATGTCGATATAGGTTTTGGGTTGTTTCAGCCCCAGCGAAGCAAGGAACCGGTGTGTATTCCATTTATCGTTGCAGGTTTTAATGACCTGTTCATCCGAAACAAGAACGGTAATACTGTTTTTTTCGAATCGCTCCTTATTTTTCGATAATACCGCCAAATCCAAATCGAACCACGAGATAATCGCATTGATGCCGTTTGTTTTGCAGTATTCCAGCAGGAAGTCGATATATGTTTCATCGGAGATCAGCGGGGTGATGGCATATCCGTCGGCTTTGAGCAGCGTGCCTGTCATCAAACTGTTGGACAGAAACAGCTTGCCGTTTTCGCCCAGTGCGTCCTTAAAGATCACCGCCATATCGGTTCCCCTGCCAATAGAGGTTATTAAAAGGTTCAACTTTTTCATGGTTCTTGCTTTCTTATTAACCGTTGGTTACGTCCTTTGTCAACCCGTTCGGATAAGCTGTCGCTTTAATGATTCCCATGATGGTGATGATTTGAAGAAGTATACATTTTACACTTGCTTCCAATAAAAAACGCCATGTCCCGAAAAAAACGGAATATGGCGGTATGCGGCATGTAAAATATTTGTTTCTTTGCCCCTTTTTCTGAACGAGGGCGGGCGGGGTTACCGGATTGTGTGTGTGTGTGTGTGTGTGTGTGTGTGTGTGTGTGTGTGTGTGTGTGTGTGTGTGTGTGTGTGTGTGTGTGTGTGTGTGTGTGTGTGTGTGTGTGTGTGTGTGTGTGTGTGTGTG
>JAISCQ010000240.1 GCA_031265445.1 Bacteroidales bacterium | reverse complement strand
TTTCTTTCTTCAAACGGCAACTTAGCGAAGCGATCCCACCGCAGGCAATTACAAATTGCCTCGTGTTCCGAGCCGAATTGCAAATTCGGCTCAACGGCGCTAATTTGCCGCTTGTCGGGTCTCACTCCAAACCTCTTGAGGTCTCACTCCGATCCTCTTGAGGTCTCACTCCAATCCTCTTGAGGTCTCACCCAAATCCTCTTGAGGTCTCACTCCAATCCTCATGAGGTCTCACCCAAATCCTCTTGAGGTCTCACTCCAATCCTCTTGAGGTTTCACTCCAATCCTCTTGAGGTTTTACTCCAATCCTCATGAGGTTTTACCCGAATCCTCATGAGGTTTCACTCGATCTCTATTTATCACCGCAACAGTTCTATTTCATACAGCAATACACCGTGTACCGGAATGCTTGTCTCAATGTTCAGCGTTCCGTTTTTTACCGTCAATGTCTCGGCTTTCGGGCTTAAGGCCGCACATGACCTGTAATGAGCTACCCTTTCGGCTGGCAGTAAAGACGAATTAATGACGAAACCGTCCGCTGACCAGGAGCCGAAATCTCCTTTTGAAATGCCATATTTGCCCCAGTCGGCCAGCCAGTCGTCAAAGAAATTGGAATGATCGCTGATCAGGGTGCGGGTCGCTGCCACATTGCCGGATTTTTCAATTCCGTCCAGCCGGCACGCAATGTTCAGGCTTCCCTTGCCCTGAATCGAATTGGAGTAGGCATAGAACAACAGATAGACCCTGTTCTGTTCCCGGTTCCACGCAGCCACAGCCGCTGTTTCACCGTTTTCTTCGAACGGTTCATCCATTTCCGGCTGTACTGTAAGCCGGATGGCGCCGGCCAGTCTGGAGAAAAATCCGGATGTTTGCGCTGATACGGAAGGAATACCCCCCGGAACTACGTCGCCGGTTGTATAGTTCCAGTGGCTGAAATAATCTACCTGATGGTCGTATGCCATACGATACAGCCGGGCGTCAAACGCCGCCTGCCAGGTGTAGCCTACGGCGCGCGGTTCCAGAGGTTTCCCGTCGAGTCCGTTCAAAATGCGTCCTTCGTCAACGCCGTAAAACAGATCGTTAAGACCTTCGGTTTCCGCTTTGTTTCGGAGGATGCTGATGGATTCGGGGAAGGTATGATCGCCTGTAACCGGCTTTCCGGGCGATTCTTCGTAAAAGGAAGAAGAAAGGAAACAAACCCGCGTTCCCTTTTGCCCCGTACAATAATTGGTTCCACGCGCACAGTGCGCAATAAACTCCCGCTCGTCCCACAAGCCTTCCGAACAGGTCATGCTGTGCGCGCCAATGCAGACATCATCACCCAGCGCCTGTTGCAGGGCGTTTACCGTGTAATCATACAGTTTAAAGTAGGCGTCGCGCGTCAATGCAGGATTGTCGTTTACCGAAAACCAGGCCCTGTTTTCATATTCGGTTACACATCCGAAACGCCATGTCCCGACCTCTGCGAGACCAAACTCATCGACTAAGGAAGTGGCCAGCGCCTTGATATATGCGTGCCATTTAGCATAGTCGTCCGGCGGGCATACATTTACGCCATATCCCGCAGTCCTGGGATTTGATGAGTATTTCCAGGGGACATTCCCTAATTTCAGATGGGGAGTCAGCCCCTGCCGACGCAAATTCCGGCAAGCCCTGATCAGGGGAGTGAAATTATAATCATCGCTTACTGTTTTGTCTGAAGGGCTGATCAGCAAATCCCGCTCCGGACTGCCTCCGGCAGCCGTCATCAACTGAACGTACTTGACGAAAGGGAGGCTGTTTCTGAAATGATCTGCCGGCGCCTGTTCCAATGGCGTCCAGGAAGAATAGTTCCATACATTTACATTGTCTGCTACATTCCACAGGACTTGACCGGAAGCTCCCATTTGTACATGAAACGTCTGATTCATCTGCTGCTCTTCAGGATTATTGTCCGGGTCGTCCGGGTCTATTTTTTCGTCCGGCTCCGAACAGTTAAATGTGAACACTGCTACAGACATGATCCAAAAAACATGAATGTCTTTCATAAATTGATCAATAATCCGGATTTTCAACAAGATTGGAATTTGCTCCTGTTCTTGCTTTGGTAATCGGGAAATAATAATTACGGGCATAGAAATGAGGCGGATTGGTGGTTCCATCCACATCGTTCACCACCCTGATTTTGAATTTCCTGGTGGTGAAATCCAGAATATATTGCAGTCCGCTGAACGAACGGGTAAGCCTGGTTTCGGCTTCGCGCCAGCGCCGGAGATCCCAGTAGCGATGGTTCTCAAATGCCAGTTCTATCATGCGTTCATGCCGTATCTTTTCAAGATCTATGGCGCTTAGCAATGCGATGCCTGCACGATCCCTGATTTGGTTGACTGCCCGCCGCGCATCTTCCGGACGTCCCAATTCAAAGGATGCTTCGGCATAGTTCAACAGGATTTCCGCCAGCCGGAAAACCAGATAATCGGTTTTCGATTCACCAAACCATACCATGTTGTTTGCCGACGGATCAAGGTATTTCATGATGCCGAATCCCGGATTGACCACATTTCTCTTTACATGAGAGACTAATTGCGTTCCGGTTGCATTGACGCCGGCGTACTGAGCGGTTTCACCCTGTATGATTGTTCCGTCGGGCTGAATCAGTCCGTTATGCATGTCGATGACGCCTGTTCCGAAAATACCGTTACCGGCCTTTTCCCACGCCGTACCGTTTGTCCAGATGGAGGCATAAAAACGGGGGTCACGGCCTTTCCACAGATCGTCCATGGTCCATAAACCCTGCTGGATGGCATCTCTGTCCAATGTTCCGGGCTGGCCGTTTGCATATTCAAATTCTTCGACAAATTCGAGATAAGGCATGTGAATATTTCCTACGCCCCATACCGTGGGTTCGGGAGATTCCAGAACATCCCACGACCAGACGCTTTGACCGCCTCCGCTGTAATGGCCGTTTCCACCGTGTTTCTTCACAAAAATCGCTTCACTGTGATTCTTTTTCAGAAAAACATTTTTGAAATTTTCGACCTTGTCGGCGTCTGCATTGTACAGGGCAAAAGGCCCATCGTCCATAATTCTCCTGGCTGAACCGGCGGCTGCCTGAAAATAGCCGCCGGCTTCACCGGCTGACATTCCCAGCAAACCGTCCAGTTGCACGGTTCCATACCTGGCGATACTTCCGGCATAAAGCGCCGCGCGGCAGTTGAGCGCCAGCGCCGCCCACTTGTTGACCCTGCCGTAGGCGGTAGCGGATATGTCGGGCAGGATGTCGGCTATTTCCGCCGTTTCCTCGATGATAAAGTCCCAAAGTTCCTTTTCGCTGTTTCGTTTGGGATACAGCAGTTCGTCGGGCGAGTCCGGATAGGGTACCTTTGTAAGTAAAGGTACTCCTCCATAGCGTTTTACCATTGCAAAATAACAGAAAGCCCGTAGAAACCGCGCTTCGGCAATCCGAACCTGTATCAGGTCGGGATTGAGCGGCGAACCGGGGGCGCGCTCAATAAAGTCATTCAGGTTGCGTATCGTATAGTAGGCATTTTCCCACCATTCCATGACGCCGCCTTCGGACGAGATGCCGTTTGCCTTATTCTCAACAAGGTTGATCTGGGCTCCGTCACTGTACTTGGTCTCATCGGTCAAATCCAGCGTTAACACAGGGCCTTGTATGGTTACTGCATTTCCCAGCATATACCGCTGATCACCTGCTCTGGAATCACGATTCATCGGAACATATCCCCATAGAAAGTGACATGTTGCGTCGCCGACCATTACCGGCGTGTTGGCATACTGTTCCGCCAGAAAGGCTTCCATCAATTCGGCATTGGACCATATCACCGCATCGGTATATTCGGTTAATGGCGCCCTGTTCAAAATGTCATCCGAACAGGATGTGATCCATAGCAACCACATCGAAACTATTGCGCTTAATAATCTTTTCATTGTCTTTATATATATTAAAATGACACATTTACACCTATACTTAGCGTGCGTTGCTGGGGATAATAGTTGTTGACGTTCCCTTCCGGCATTTCGGGATCGGCGCCATACCGGCTGATGGTACTGGATGTCAATAAATTTGTTCCGGACACGTATATCCTCAGTTTCTCAATATTTACTTTCTCCAGAAGACTTGAAGGAACGTCATAGCCCAGCGACAGATTCTTGAGGCGGATATATGCCGTGGAATGATTCTTAAAATCCGAATACAATCCGTTTAATCCCTTGCTGCCGATTCGGGGCACCAGTGCGTTGGGGTCATTGTTTTCAGCTGTCCAGCGATGCTCGAATCCATAACCTGTCAGCTTCGGATCAAGTCCGATATTGGTGGTATAGCCGAATGCGCCCTGAAACAGCATGCTTAAATCAAAGTTTTTATACCGGAAATAAGTATTCACGCCAAACATCCAGTGCGGGACTGTTCCTCCCGAACCGATGATGGTACGGTCTCTCCAGTCCAGTTTTTCGTCGTTGTTCAGGTCTTGATACTTAATATCTCCCGGACGGAGGGTCGAATTATCATTCAGTTCGGCATAAATATACGGCAAGGCGTCAATTTCCTCCTGAGAGGTAAACAAACCGTCCGAAACATATCCGTAACGAATATCCGTCCATTTGCCCGTACGCCCGTCAATCCTTTTCTGATCCTCATCCTCGTATTCGGGTTCATCGTATTTTACCCACTTGGATCGATTCCATGAAATATTTCCGCTGATGTCGTATGCGAAATCGCCGGTTTGTCCGGAAGTTCCCAGAATCACTTCAAATCCGCGCGTGTCCTGACTGTTCAGGTTTTCCGTCGGTAAAACCTGTCCGAAAGTGGAAGGCACAGACCTGTTCCGGGTTCCAAGTATTCCGTCGCGAAGACGGTAAAAACCTTCCAGCGTACCGTAGATTTTCCGTTTCAGGAATGAGAAATCCAGTCCGGCATTGTATATCGCCATTTTCTCCCATGAAAAAGCGGGATTGGCTACCCTTGCCTGATACAGTCCGGTGATGATATCTTCGCCGAACATGTACTGCCTGTCAATTCCGTAAGTATTCATATATTGGAAATTCCCGATATTGTCGTAACCCGACTGCCCCATGCTTAAGCGCAATTTCATATTGTCCAGCGCCCTGATGGATTCCATAAACTTTTCCTGCGACAGTATCCAGCCCAGGGAAACACTGGGAAAATATCCCCAGCGGTAGTCGGGATCAAAGCGGGCGGAAGCGTCTGCACGCAGAATACCTTCCACCAGATAACGGTTCATCAGTGAATAATTGATTCTGCCGATCCAGCTTACCCGCCCCATTTCGCTCGCCGCGCTGGAATTGCTGGCGGTGGTAGCGTCGCCGGCCGTTAATTCTTCAATGATGGTGGTCGTAAAACCGGAGCGTTTTCCTTCAAAACCGTTGTTGGTCGAACTGATGGCTTCATATACCACCAGCGCCGTAAGGTTATGAATACCGTTGAATACATTCGTATAGGAGAGTGAATACTGCTGCGTCAAATCGGTATTCACAGTTGCCGACCGGGTTAAGGCTGTTGGATTCAGCGACGTTCTTACCCACGTATATGCATCCGAATCATAATTATAGGTATAAAAATCCGCGTCCTTGAACATTTGTTTATACCAGTCCAGGCTGTAATTATAATTCACAAGCGCTTTCGCTTTTAATCCTTTGATGTATTTGAAATCATAGGATAAGGCGCCGTTCGCGCGGAAAAAGGTATTTCGGCTGTCCAGATATCCGCCCAGCTCGGTGCTGCCCATAAAAACCGAATTTACGGAATAGCTGCCGTTATAGGCCAATTTGGTGGGATCGGGGAGCCAGACCGGATATTTCGGATCGCTGTCATAAGTGGAAGCCCACATGTTTTCATGATTGTTACTGTTATCGGCCGTAGAATACGACTGCCGCTGAATCATGGACAGGTCGACGGATGCGGTAAGCCTGTCCGTTATTTTTGCATCAATATTGGATTGCAGGTTGTAGCGCCTGTAATGTCCGCCGTCGTGCCGGATGATGGTTTCCTGATTGTTATAACCGAAATATCCGTAGTATTTTATTTTCTCGCTTCCCCCCCGCACGGATATATTATGATTCTGTTGCGGCGCCCAGGGGCGAATGGTTGCATCGAACCAGTTGGAATTGGGATAATTGGGATCCGTACCATCATAGAATTTTTGAATCTCTTCGTCGGTATACGGGATTTGAAACTCCGGGAGTCCGGCATTCCGGTGTTCTTCATTGGCATATTCCGCCCTTTGTCCGGAACTGGTTGCCGGGAAGATACGCGTTGGACTTTGCATGGTCAGCGAACTGTTCACCGTAATGACCGGCTTCGATTCAATGCCGCGTTTGGTGGCCACCAGAATAACGCCGTTGCCTGCCCGCGCACCGTAAATGGAAGCCGAGCCGTCTTTCAATATGGTCACCGATTCTACCTGTGAGGCATCTAAATGCTCGAAACCTGTTTCCACACCGTCAACAATCACCAGCGGACCCGTTTCCCCGCCGCGGATTCTCAGGGTGGAACCGTCTGCACCCGGCCATCCGCGGGTTTGCTTTGCGGTTAATCCGGGCAATTGTCCTCCCAGGGTATTGGTTATATTGGTGATTGGGGCTACCGTTAGTTTTTCGGACTTGACCGAAGCGACAGAACCGGTCAATGTGCTCTTTTTCTGCGTTCCGTAGCCAACCACCACCACTTCTTCGATCTCCTGCGTATCTTCTTTCAGCGTGATGTCAATGGATGTCCGGTTTTCCACCGGCATCTCGCCGGTAACGTATCCGATAAAAGAAAACAGCAGTATGGCGTCCCTGTCGGGAACAGTGATGTTATACCGTCCCTGGCCGTCGGTTACCACGCCAAGGCTTGTCCCCTTTACCACTACATTCACACCGGGCATGGACGCGCCTGTCTCGTCAAGCACTGTTCCCGTGATAACGACACCCGGCTGCACTTTTTTGGGCGTTACCACAATCATCCTGTCAAGCATCGCATATTCACAGTCCATGTTTTGAAACATTTGTGTCAGGGCGTCTTTCACCATGATCTTTCCGGATTTGATTTCCGCCGGACGGGAAACATCCAGCTGATCATTCCTGTAGAAAATCCTGTACTCGGTTTGTTGCTCGATGGCGTTAAAAACGTCCGAAATGGTTACATTCCGCTTATCGACCGTAATGGTCGCCGTTTGCGAATAAACCGCAGCCGCCATTTGTAGCAACGATAATAACAGGAGAAGAAAACTGAATTTCATGATTCTTATCAGTCTAAATAAAATTTGCATATATTTGCATTTTTAAATGGGTTATTTCCGCACCAGGATGTTCTCGTAACGCCGGTGCGGATGAAAATTGTGTGATTCACTCATGATGGCCGGGAGATGTTCGCAGCATCTTCCGGCTTTTTTGTTTTTTAGCCTCTCTTCATTTAACCTCCTTTTTTATGATCATATCATCGACTTGCCGGTTCAAGAAAACAAACCGGCTTAATTCTTCTTTTTTGAAATGGTTATTTCACGCCCTTCAATTTTATATTGAACGGGAGTTGTTACACTGATTACCTTCATCACCTGGCTTATATCCTCGTTGTATACAAACTTGCCGGTATAACGCTGATCCTTCAGTTCATCATCCGTAATGGCAATATGCACGTCGTACCATCGCTCCAGCGTATGCGCCATATCTTCGAGCCGTTCGCCATCGATGATGAGCCGGCTCTCGCTCCAGGCAAATTTATGGGCTATATCCGGCATTGTTTTGATGTTCGCCGTTTGCTGCTCTTTCCGGTAAACGGCCACTTCGCCGGGTTTCAAGACTGCCTCGCTCTCAGGAAACTGCATTTTGACAGCGCCCTCGAACAATGCTGTTTCCACATAATCATCCGTTGAATAGTTGCGCACATTAAAGTGTGTTCCATGCACGGTGATGGTCACCTTTTCTGCAGCTACTGTGAACGGGATATTCGACGGGACGACCTGAAATCCTGCCTCGCCGTCGAGGATCACCTGCCGGTTGCTTACGCCGAAATCCGACGGGTATTGAAGCGTGGTTCCGGCATTGAGCCATACTTTAGTGCCATCGGCCAGGATTACCCGGGTACGCTGTCCGTTGGGTACCGTAAATTGCTGATAAGTGGTGTGTGGCGCAGGAATTTCCGGGGATCGCAACAATGATGACATGGCCCATGTAATCCCCACTGCCATCGCAAAAACAGCGGCATATCGCATCCAAAGGCGGATGATGGAACCCTTACGCGCTTGTTGAGGTCTCTGTTCGACGATATTGATTTGTTCGGCAAGCAGTTCCCACTCGCGACGTATGTCGCCCTGCGAATAACCCCTGATACGGCAGCTGTCCCAGATGTTTTTCATGAGAAAGTAGGCGTCGCGGTTCGCCCGGTTAAGCTCCAGCCACGCATGCAATACAGACTGTTCTTCGGTGGTTGCACATCCGGTGATATTTCTTTCGATGATATGAATGTCGATTCTTGCCACAGTTTTTGGGTTTTGTCTATACACACAATTAATCCCGAAAAACTACTTACAGGGATTTCGATTTTTTTCTATAAAAATGATTTATACTTTTGCCCTTAAAACAAAAGACACTATAGATGAGGGATCAATCGACACATAAGGACGATGATAGCATGGCCGTGCTGGAATCGATATTTACGGTTTTTTATCCCGTATTGGCCGCCTATTGCAACAAATATGTAAAGGATGAGGAAGCGGTGCGGGATATGATACAGGATATTTTTCTGAAAATATGGGAACACCGTCAAACCGTGGATTTTTCCACACCGTTGCATTCGTACCTGCTCAAGTTAGCCCACAATAGCTGTATGAATCACCTGCAACGACAAAAAATAGAAAAGAAATACCTGCACGACGCCGCCCAACTGCTGGAAATGGAAGCCCACTACGATTCCCTGTTCGATCAATTAGTTGCCGACGCCCTGCAGGAACGGGTAGAGCAGGTGGTGGAGCAACTGCCGGCCCAATGCCGTGATATTTTCCGTAAAAGCCGCTACGAAGGGATGAGCCACCAGGATATTGCCCGGGATTTGAATATCTCGGTACGAACGGTCGAAACACAGATCTACCGGGCATTAAAAATCTTGAAGAAAGCGCTGAATTACTTTTTTTCGATCCTGTGGTAAATCAAGTTCCGATCATTGATTTTTTCATCCTGTAGATATCGATATCCGGAACTCCGCGGAATTTTTCGTCCCGGAGTCTCCGGCAACAGAAATTCCATGGAATTTTTTATTTACTTTCTTCAAACGGCAACTTAGCGAAGCGATCTCACCGCAGGCAATTGCAAATTGCCTCGTGTTCCGAGCCGAATTGCAAATTCGGCTCAACGGCGCTATATTCCGCTTATCATGGGTGATTATCTCCCCCCTGCCCTCCTCTGCCCCTTCCTGTCTTTGGAAGGGGGAAGAGCAGAGATCAATCGACAGGTATCAGGACTATTCTATTTCTATCCGAAGATTCCGGATAGTAATCGAATAACCGACAAGTATATCAACCGGATCGAAGCGGAAAAAATGCCCCGCATTACTGCCGAAGCCTATACCTGTGGGTAGAGGGGCAGTGAATGACGCCAAGTCATAGCTGAAGTCCGTCCACTCCGTTGCCTCGGATATGTAAATATCTCGGTTGGTTGCGTAACAGGGAAAGTCGCCGGAACTGCTATTTCCATTTATATCAAGCATGGGCCCATGGGGATATCCGTCCACACACCAGAGAAATTGGGCTCTTTGCCCCGTCGCCGGCGGCTCCTGATTGCTTTTGTATTCAAACTTGAGCGTTGCGGTAGCACCTGTCGGCAACGCCTTGCCTATGGGACAGGTAAAGACATTCGGATCGCCTCCCGTGGTGGTTAGCGTCACCGACCCGTCTTCATTGCCGGTAAATGTCATGTCTTTCAGGGGGTGAGTACGGGACTGGCCATCGTCGCCTGTTACCGTATAAGGATCGCTTCTGAAAAACAGGCTATAGAAAGGCGCTACGGTGACCGTCGCCGTTTGCGGCGCCAGGTTGCCGCATGAAACAGTAATGATGGCGGAACCTGCGCCGAACACCGTTATCAGTCCGGTGTTACTCACTGTTACCACGTTCGTGTTATTGGAAACATACGCGAACTCGCCGACTGCATTCTCCGGCGTTTTGTTCAGTACAATCTGCACCGGCTCGCTGTTGAGCGCCAAATCAAGCTCGCTGTTCGCGACCGTAAAGGAAGTCACCGGAACGGTGGAAAGCGTTACCGTTACCGTAACGTCGGTTCTGACGGCGCCGCTTCTCACTATCACTGTGGTAGAGCCTTCGGCAATGGCGGTTACCAATCCGTCGGACACGGCGGCAATGGACTCGTCGGCAGATGTCCATCTGAAACTCACACCTTCTGCATCTGCCGGTACGGCGGTCGCCGTCAATTGTTGCTTTTCGCCGACTTCCAGCGACACAGACGAAAGAGATACGTTAATGGATTCCAATGCAACGCTTTCGTCCTTTTCGCCGCACCCCATAAGAAACAGCGCCAAGGCGGCTCCTGCTAATTTGCCTAAAAACTGATTATACATAATACTGAAATTATAAAAATTATAAACCTGCTTTATTTGTTTACCGGCATCATAGATTCATTGCAAGATTGCCCGTTGAAGCATTCAAAGTGTAGCTATCGCCGATGGCCGACGGCGAGGGAGGGGGGCTAAAAATAAAGTTTCCCAGCGTGATCTTGTCCGTATTCAATGTACCCATATAACTCGCGTCGCTCGTTATGATGGTTCTTCCATCCGATGAGCCGGCACTGCTGGTGTATATGTTGACGGTAAGGCCGCCGGTGATCTCGCCGGTTTGCGTAATTTTACTCTTATCACCACTGCCGTTGGACGCGCCATGCAGCGTGACGACCGCCGTAACCGCACCCGCGAATTTCGCTTTACCTTCCGGCCCAGCAGCCGTTATATACAGGTCATTCTGCCCAAGGGAACTGTTGGTGTTACCGGTAATAGCGCCTCCGGTCATGGTAAAGGAAGAGCCATCTCCAAGGCACACTCCGCTTCCTATTACGGCGGTGTTACCGGTGATATTGCCGCCGGTCATGACAAACCTGCCATTGGCCGAATTAAATACCCCTCCGCCTCTGCCGTTCTCAACGCCTGTGTTTGTAACGCTGTTGTTGCTGATGGTTCCGCCGTTCATGGTAAAGAGACCTTTTACAAACACTGCGCCCTGGGTCGTCGCTTTGTTGCCGGTGATGGTTCCCCCGTTCATGATAAAGTACGCCTGCGTTGCTGTTAGCGTCGTCCCGTTGTCCATGACCCACACTGCGCTGCCGTTGTCTCCATTTTTCCAGTTGTCGGTCAGTTTGGATCCGCTATTCATAGTCAGCGTACCGGCGTTGATGGTAATCAGGCTGCCGGTATTGGCGTTGTCTATGCCCAAGCCTTTGAGGGTAACTCCGTTGCCCAGTGTCAGTTGGGCGCCGTTGGTCAGTGTAAAGAGGCTTCCGTTGCTGCTCAAAGTCACTGTGCGTTCCGGGCCGTCGCTCACAAGGGTAATATCCGTGTCGGCAGTGTTCAGCGCTGTAGGCGCAAGACTTTCATCGGCATAGAGCGTGATGGTCGTCGGCGTTCCCGCTGTCATGGCCGCGGCTATGCTCTGGGCAAGGGTGGGCGCTGTTACGGTGATGTCCGTCACCTGAGCGGTTTGGCCGTCCACTGTTATGGTGACGGTTTTAGTACCCGGGCTTGAAAAGTCATAAGTCAGATGAGCGTCGGTAATGGTCAGCGCTTCCGGATCGCCGTAATCATAGGCGCCTGTGACGACCATTCCCGCCGGATCAAACCGGTCGTTGACAAGATAGTTTTTTTGCGTCGGCTGCGTGGTGACGGCAATGCCCGTCAGCGATCTTTCCGCTACCGTTACCGTGCAGGAGGCGGTTTTGGCGCCGGCGACGGAGGTGGCGGTAATAATGGCTTCGCCGGCGACAATAGCGGCAATAGCGCCGGTTTCTACATCAACGAAAACGATATTCGGATAGTTGCTGCTCCACGTTACCGTTTGGATGGAGGCGTTTTCGGGGGTGAAACTCACCGTGAGGGCATCGTGGGTTTGCCCCACAAAGAGCGAGAGCGCAGTAGCGTCAAGCGCTATGCTGTTGACCGACACGGTGGCGAGTTCGACTGTTACCGCACAGACGGCGGTTTTACTGCCGTCTGTGGAGGTGGCGGTAATGTTGGCCGTACCGGAAGCTGCGGCGGTGACAACGCCCCTGGTGTCCACGGTGGCCACTGCGTTGTTGCTGCTACTCCACTTTACTGTTTTGTCGGTTGCATTTTCGGGCGTAACAGTGACGGTGAGCGTGAAACTTTCGCCTACAGGAAGCGTAAGCGAGGCGGGGACAATCGACACCTTCGAAACCGTTACGGTTTCTTCTTTGTCTTTGCAGCCGTTAAAAATGAAAAGGGCTGCGGTTACTGCTAAGAATAAAGTTTTTTTTAATATTAAACGTGCCATTTTAGTTGATTATTTTTAATTATTTTGATTATTTTTGTTTCACTACTACTGATTGTGTTTACCATTCATACGTTTTAAAGATACAAACCGGTAATCCGGAACTGCTTGTCAAATTCGTTATATTTATGTGATTCCAACCAAGACGTGCAGCGGAAGGGTTTGCCACCGAAGAGGACGTCAATTCCACCTTATTCCCGACTATTGTTGCGCTGGCAGGAAAAAAGACCCTGTTAGCCCCGGCAATCTCAAACATAGCAGGTGCAGCATTATCTCTTGTTTTCAAGCCTTCATCCGCAAAGCTGAATTCAACGGTCATTTTATTCCCGTTAACGGTATAGCTTTTGAATACAGGACTTTTTTTGCTGTTAAAATCCGTACGCCGGTACTTGTCAGCCAAAGCGAGGCAGGCGAACCGGATTCCCGCATCCTGCTTATTTTTGGGGTGTATATCATCTAAATCGGCAATATCATCATTGCACGTAACCCCGCTATTGGGAATCTGTTTCGAGGCTTTTAGCTGAGCAAAACGCATGGCATGATTGGCCGTTGATTCTTTGTATGGGCAAATCTGAGCAATATAGAAGGGCAGTTGCTCTGCCGGCACATTCCATAACCGGCGCCAGCTTGTCACCAAAGTCGACAGCAAATCGGGATAGGTGTCCGGATATTTCACATTGCCTTCTCCCTGGTACCATATTACACCTGCTATCGGTATTTTTCCAAGAGGATGTATCATCGCATTGTATGCCGAGCCTATCTGGTACGGAACCTCCGGGTATTGCAGGATCGGGGTGTTATCATTGATCAGGGCGACGTCTTTGATCTGCGGATTGTTCAGTACTGCATTGCGCTCCGCCCAAACTTCAGCGGTGGTGGCTCCCCAGCTGGCATTGATAAGTCCGATCGGAACATTGAGTTCCTGTAAAAGCTTTTTCCCGAAAAAATATCCTATCGCGCTGAAGTTTCTCACACTCTGTTTGGAACAAACCTGCCACCGCGCAGGGAAAGTATCAACAGGCTGGGATGACTGCAACCGCCTCATATCCAACAAGCGGATATCAGGATAATTATCGGCGCCGTTTATTTCGGTTATACCGTTAAAGGCGTCTATTAACGGAAACCACATATTGGACTGTCCGGAGCAGAGCCAGACTTCCCCGATCAGGATATTGGAAAAAACCAGCTCTTTTCTCCCTTCTGCGGTTACAGTGACAGTATGTTTGACAAAACTTGCAGCCGGCACGTCTATCTCCTGCGACCACCTGCCGTCGCCGGATACTTCAACCGTATGGTATTGAGATTCTCCCTCCCAGCTACAATTAATCTTTACAGGCCGGTAAGGCGGCTTCTCTTCCCCCGATATGGTAAACGTGCTATTTTGTTGAAGCACCATACCGGATTGTAGATTCTGGCCTGCTTCCATAACGGATGTGAGTTTCCCGGGCGTATCCCCGTCATCCGAACAAGATAGTACACAGGGAAAAAGCAGGAATGAAAAACACAGAAATGACAGTTTCATGCTTTTACTTAAAAAATGGTAATACATATTTGATAAAGGTATCACAATGTTTTTTTCCTTTCGCCATGATCAACAAAGGGGCGTCCCCTTGCTTTGTCAAGGACGCAAGGTCTTTGTTGTTGTACGCACAAATTCTACTAACAGCGGGAATGCCGGTGCTGTCATGTCGTGTCCGTAACCATCAAACTCATACAATACGGTATTTTTATGGCCTGCGATTTTCATCATGCGTTGCAGATAGGCGTTCTCATCATACCGTCCAATCATTTCCAGTTCCCTGTCGCCCGTCATAAGCAGCAACGGAGGAGCGTCCGGACGGACATGGTAAAGCGGTGCAAACTCATCCACCAGCGGTTGCGTGTTTTTGATTCCGCGTTCTTCCCTGACGGTCAGATGCGTGATCGCATTTCCGCTGAGGGGAATTAACCCTGCTATCCGGTCGGCGTCAAGGTTGTGGCGTTGCAGCCATTGCTTGTCCAGTCCGGTCATCATGGCAAGATAGGCTCCTGCCGAATGTCCTGTTACGAAAATAAGATCGGGTCTTCCTCCATACCGTTCGATATTCCTGAAAACCCAGGCAATAGCCATCGCTGCATCTTTTATGTATTCAGGACACCGCACCTTCGGATATAATCTATAGTTGACAGCGATCACAGCAAATCCTTTTTCTTTCAGTTCGTTGGGGACAGCCTTTTCACCGGCGGTTAAACCGCCTCCATGAAACCACACGACTGTTGCGAAATCCTTTACCTGCGCGGGATAATAGACATCCAATACGCAACGCCCGGCCAGATAGGCATCCTGTTTACGTTCCGTTTCACTGTAATAGGGGACATTCATGTCTTCCAAATAAGCGATGTCCTGAGCAAAACATGTGATGCCGACCAGCAGCAACATCCATAAAATCAAATGTTTCTTCATTTTGGTACATTCTATTTTAATTAATAATCCGTCCTTAATATTGCTTGAGTACCGTGACAGACAATTTTTTAAGCTCAAATTCAATCTTATTGTCCTTGGGTAAAATCGTTTCGCTTATGTCAATCATACTGTCATCATCCGGCTCCGGCAATTCTTCTTTGGTATAGCGATAAACGTCATATTCCCCGCCGGTATCCGCATGTTCATTGACGACGGAGGCAAGATAAGTCCTGCTGTTGTCGTTGGCGAACACGTAAGTCCATTTATTGTCCGGCCCTTTAAAAGCGGTACCGGCGACAAGGTCCTGACCAAGATTAACCGGATATACCTCGAATCCGGCCCGCACAAATCGCGTCAACAGGGAATAGGCGTAATATTGCGGACGAACGTCATAATCCCCTTTTATACTCGCATAATAAGCCTCCGAAGCATAATCTTCCTTTTTGTACCGCCAAAGTCCGAGCCGTTGCATGTGGTCGGCGGTCTTCCAGTAATACTGATCCAGCAAACTCCAGTAACTTGCTCCGCAGGCGCCTGCATTGAAAGCATTCAAGATAATGCGCGTCATTAATACGCCCCTTTCATAGAAATCAATATCTTTTTGGTTGCTGGGGTCAATGTACTGATGGGAGCCGAACTCGCCGATAAAATGGTCTTTGCCGACGGCAGAAGTCAATTGCCGGTTGGCTTTTTCCCAGTTGACCATTTCGGAATTTTTGGTCGTATAATCGAACTTATAGGTATGGGAAACAAACAAATCTGCGACGTCGGCAAGTTCCGAGGTGCAGCGGGACAGAAACTGTGCATCCTCCGCGTCGTCCGAAAGGCTAAAAAGGACTTTGTCCCGTATGCCGTCCGTCTTGAAACGCTGATCCAGCTTTTTGCACATGGCAATATAGGCATCGGTTGGCACACTGTTGTCCATAAAATAAGCCAGATTCGGTTCATTATAGGGCGTTATATATTTAACGCAACTATAATTTTTGGTATTCAGCAGGTACTGTACCAGCATGGAGAAATTCTCGCACCATTCGTCCTCGTTTTTAGGAGCGACAACCCAATTGGTATGACTGTTGCCTTCGGCAAGGAAATGCCTTTTTAAATTGGCGTATGCCGGATCCACAAGCCGTACATTGGTTCCGCATCCCCACATGACCAGCGTTACCTTAATGCCGTCTTCCTGCGCCAAATCCAGCACTTTATACAGCGACTGCATCTCCGGGCTGTTGAAGGTCAATGAGGACGACGACCAGTTAATGGACTGAGGATTGACGTCGTCATTATACGGTTCAAACCATTCGGGAAGCACCATCATCCGGAACTGTTGCACTTTCATTTTCCGGATACGCCGGACAATGATGTCCCAGTCGGAGGCAGACGCATTGCGGGTTACATTCTGAGAGAAGAAATGAGGATCGAATTCCACCCCTACGGCTGATACTTTCACGCCGGTATTTGTTTCTACCTTTGCCGATACGGGCGTTGCTTTGGGGGTTAAATCTTCTCTTTCTCCCTGACAGGAAATGACGGCTACGGACCAGATGAAGATTTTTACAATATATTTCATCATATTTGTTTTTTATGGATATGTTTTTTAACCGATTCCAATGAATCAACTAATCATATCCGGGATTTTCCGGACTGAGGTTGGGATTGGCTCCCGTTCTGGCTATGGTGATCGGGAAATAGTAATTCCGCGCGTAGAAATGCGGACTTCCCCTGTCCCCCTCTACATCTTCCACCACTTCAATCTTGAATTTCTTTGTATTGTAATCCAGGACATACTGCAGGCCGCTGAACGAACCGGTAAGCTTGTCTTCGGCTTCGCGCCAGCGCCTGAGATCCCAGTAGCGATGATTCTCAAAGGCCAGTTCTATCTTGCGTTCGTGCCGTATCTTGTCGCGATCGATGGAGGTCAGCAAGGCAATGCCCGCCCGATCCCGGATTTCATTGACGGCGTTCAGCGCCTCGCCCGTTTCCCCCAGTTCAAAGGCGGCTTCGGCGTAATTCAACAGGATTTCCGCCAAGCGGAAAATCAGATAATCGGTGGTGGATGCTCCAAACCACGAATTTCGGTTATCTGCCGACGGGTCGAGGTATTTCATAATTCCGAAACCCGGATTAATGATATTTGCATTGCGAAGTACGGTTAATTGCGCTCCGTATGTGGGAACCCCCTGATAAGTATCCTGAAGCCCCCGTAGAATGGTTCCGTCCGGTTGTATCAGTCCGTTGTGCATGTCAATAAAGTTGCTTCCGCAGGCGTATCCGCCATCGGCGCCTACCCACGGCGTACCGTTTGTCCAGACGGAGGCATAAAAGCGTGGCTCGCGGCCCGCCCACAGTTCATCCATGGTCCATAAACCCTGCTGAATGGCATCCCTGTCCAACGTACCAGGGCGTCCGTCCGCATATTCAAATTCTTCGACCATTTCGAGATAAGGCGAATGAATGTTTCCCACTCCCCATCTGGTGGGTTCGGGCGCTTCAAAGATGTCCCACGACCACATGGTCAGCCCTCCATATCCCGCACCGATTCCACCATGCTGTTTCGCCAGGATAGTTTCGCTGTTCCTCTTTTTCAGGAAAATATTCTTGAAATTCACGACTTTGTCGGCATCCGCATTGTACAGTGCAAAAGGCCCTTCGGTCATAATTCTCTTGGCGGAATTACAGGCTGCCTGATAATAGCCGGCAGCTTCACCGGCAGACATTCCCAGCAAACCGTCCAACTGCACGGTTCCATACTGGGCGATACTTCCGGCATAGAGCGCCGCACGGCAGTTGAGCGCCAGCGCCGCCCATTTGTTGGCCCTGCCGTAATCGGTAGCGGATATGTCGGGCAGGATGTCTGCAATTTGCGCCGTTTCCTCGATGATAAAATCCCAAAGTTCTTTTTCGCTGTTTCGTTTGGGATACAACAGTTCGTCAGGAGAATCCGGATAAGGTACTTCCTTGAGCAGGGGAACGCCGCCATAGCGCTTGACCATCGCGAAATAGCAGAAAGCCCGCAGAAACCGGGCTTCGGCAATCCGGGTCTGTACCAGTTCGGGAGAGAGCGGCGAGCCGGGAGCCCGTGCGATAAAATCATTCAAGCTGCGAATGGTATAATAAGCATTCTCCCACCATTCCAGCACACCGCCCGAAATAGAGATGCCGTTGGCCTTATAACCGGCAAGATTGATTCGCGCTCCTCCGTTGTACTTTGTTTCGTCCGTCAGGTCCATTGTTAATAACGGCCCCTGTACTGCTGCCGAATTTCCAATCTTGTAGGTGCCATCCATGATATCCCTGTCTGCATCCGCTCTCCCGTCACGGTTCATCGGAACATTTCCCGTTTTATAACTGCACGTTGCATCGCCGATCATCACCGGCGTGTTGGCATACTGTTCCGCCAGAAAAGCTTCCATCAATTCCACATTCGACCATACCGTCACGTCGGTATATTCCATCAACGGCGCTTTGTCCAAAACGTCCTCCGTACAGGAGGTAGCGGCTACCATCAACCACATCGAAACTGTTGTTATTGTGAATATTATTTTTTTCATTGTCTATAATTTTAAAATGATATATTTAAACCTGCACTGAAAGTGCGCTGCTGGGGGTAATACATGTGGGCGCTTCCTTCGGGCATTTCGGGGTCAACACCGTACTGGCCGACGGAACTGAATGTCAATAAATTTGTTCCGGCCAGATATATCCGTAATTTCTCGATATTTGCTTTCCTTAAAAGATTCGAGGAAAAGTCATATCCCAGCGAAAGATTTTTAAGACGGAGGTAAGACGTAGAATGATTGTTGTAATCCGAAGTCATACCATTCGTCGTGCTGCCGCCTACTCGGGGAACCAATGCATGAGGATCATTGTTTTCATCCGTCCAGCGATGTTCAAATCCGTATTGCGTACGAAGCGGATCCAGCGCAATGTTGGTGGTATAGCCGAATGCGCCCTGAAACAGCGCGCTTAAATCGACGTTTTTATACCGGAGGTAGATATTTGCGCCATACATCCAGTGGGGGGTACTTCCCGAACCAATAATCGTCTGATCGCGCCAGTCCAGTTTATCATCGTCGTTCAGGTTCCGATACTTGACGTCCCCCATGCGGAGCGTGGAATTACTGCCCAGTACGTCATAGACATACGTCAATTCGTCGATTTCGTTCTGAGAAGTAAACAGACCATCCGCAAGATAGCCGTAGCGGACATCCGTCCATCTGCCCGATCGTCCGGATATCCTTTGCTGGTCTTCATCTTCATATTCCGGTTCGTCGTATTTGATCCATTGGGAGCGATTCCACGAAATATTCCCGCTGACGTCGTATGAGAAATCGCCTGCCCGTCCGGAACTTCCCAGAGTAACTTCAAATCCGCGCGTATCCTGACTGTTCAGATTTTCTGTCGGCAACACCTGTCCGAACGAAGAAGGAATCGATCTGCTCCGAGTGCCCAATATGCCGTCGCGCAAACGGTAAAAGGCTTCCGCCGTACCATAGATCATGCGGTGGAGGAATGAAAAATCCAGTCCTGCATTGTAGATCGTCATTTTCTCCCATGAAAACGCCGGATTGGCTATTCTTGTCTGATACAGACCCGTGAGGGTTTCATTGCCGAACATGTACTGCATATCCACACTGTAAGTATTCAGGTATTCGAAATTTCCGATATTGTCGTAACCCGACTGCCCCATGCTTAAGCGCAACTTCATATTGTCCAGCGCAGGAAGGAAGTCCATAAATTCTTCCTGCGAGAGAATCCACCCCACCGAGATGCTTGGGAAATATCCCCAGCGATAGTCCGGATCAAACCGCGCCGAGGCGTCGGCACGCAGAATGCCTTCCACCAGATACCGGTTCATCAGCGAGTAATTGATGCGGCCGATCCAGCTTGCCCGCCCCATTTCGTTCGACTGGCTGTCGTTCGTAGCCGTGGTAGCGTCTCCGGCGGGAAATTCCTCGATCAGGGTATTGGTAAAACCGGTACGAAGCGTCGAAAAACCGCTGGCAGACGTATTGACGGATTCAAATACGACCAGCGCCGTGAGGTCATGAATGTCGTTGAATTTGTTCGTGTAGGACAGGGAATACTGTTGCGTCAGCTCGGAACCGACGCTTGAAGAACGGGATAAGTTGGTTGAAGCATCACTTTTTCTGACATACGTATATACCTCCGAATCATAATTATAGGTATAAAAATCCGCCTCTTTGTTCATGTGTTTATACCACTGCAAACTGTAATTGTAATTCACAAGCGCTTTCGCTTTTAATCCCTTGATGTATTTGAAATCGTAAGATAAAGAGCCGTTAGCGCGGAGAAAAGTATTCCGGGTATCCGAATATCCTCTCAATACGGTACTGCCGTTGTAAATCGGGTTGGCGGAATAGTTGCCGTTGTAGGCCAGTTTACTTCGATCGGGTAGCCAGACATGATATTTCGGATCGCTGTCATAAATCGACACCCACATGTACTGGTGATTGTTACTTTCGTCTGCCACAGTTAATTGATGTCGATGAATCAGGGACATATCTACGGAGGCAGTAAGCCGATCCGTTATCTTTGCATCAATATTGGATTGCAGGTTGTAGCGCGTATAATGCCCGCCGTCGTGCCGGATGATGGTTTCCTGATTGTTGTATCCCAAATATCCGTAATATTTTATTTTCTCGCTTCCCCCTCGCACGGATACATTATGATTCTGTTGCGGCGCCCAGGAACGGATGGTTTCGCCAAACCAGTCGGCGTTGGGATAATTCGGATTCCGCCCGTCGTAGTAATCGAAAATTTCATCTTCAGCATATGGGATTTGAGCTTCGGGAAGCCCTTGATGCCGATGCTGTTCATTGGCATATTCCGCCCTTTGTCCGGAATTGGTTGCCGGAAAGATGCGAGTGGAACCCTGCATTGTCAACGAACTGTTCAGCGTAATGGTGGGCTTGGATTCTACCCCGCGTTTGGTGGTCACCAGAATAACGCCATTCCCTGCCCGCGCTCCATAGATGGAAGCCGAACCATCTTTCAGTATGGTCATCGATTCCACCTGCGACGGATCCAAATGATTGAAAGCGGCCTCAACGCCGTCCACAATCACCAGCGGGTTAGCCGCTCCACGAATCAGCAGCCAGGAATCGTCCGAACCAGGCCATCCGCTGGTCTGCTTGGTGGTTAATCCGGGCAACTGTCCGCCCAGCGTGCTCATAATATTGGTGATTGGGGCTACCGTTAATTTTTCGGACTTGACCGAAGCGACAGAACCGGTTAATGTGCTCTTTTTCTGCGTTCCGTAACCGACCACCACTACTTCATCAATTTCCCGGACATCTTCATTCAAAACGACATCAATGCCTGTCCGGTTGCCGACAATCACTTCCTGCGCGGTATAGCCCATAAAGGAAAATACCAGCACAGCAGCCCTGTCGGGTATGCTAATGGAGTATTTCCCGTCATATCCGGTAACTACCCCTACCGTCGTTCCTTTAACGAGCACGTTGACCCCCGGCATCGCTTCACCGTTTTCATCGGTAACGGTGCCTGCAATCGTAATGCCCTGTTCTTTACCGGCTAACCGGGCCGGCAGGATGGTAATGTACCGGCCATGCATCTCATACACAAGGCCGGTTTTCGACAGGGCCTGGTTCAGGGCGGCTGTCACTGATGCTTCTTTTACATTCACATTCACATCAATACCCTCGATATCCGAGTCGACATAAAAGAACATGAAACTGCTCTGTTTCTCAATGGCTTTAAAAAACTGATCCAGCTTCATACGGGTAGCCGTTACGGATATCCTGCTTTCCTGGCTGTATGAATCAATGGCATAAGCCTGGAATAAAACGATAAATAAGAAAAGAAAAATTCTCACAACGAAGCAAATTTTTGAATGGATGATATCATAAAAAGAATAAAAGTTCATACTTTTGTTTTTTCAACGGTTTGAGATGCTCTGTTGTGGAAAAACAGGGCATCGTAATTAAATAAATCTTTGAATACATACTACGAACCGGCTGATTGTAGGAATGAGGCCGGTTTTTTTATTTTATCCGGCAGGGGTCATGGACTCATAGGCAATCTGTTGATGGGTTGATACATATATGACGCTATCATTGAATGACAATTTTATTTCCTTCACGTTTCCACTCGAACCGCATCCGTTTTTTCATCACATTCAGAATTTGATCCAAATCATGCCGGTATTCGAATGAGCCTGATACTTTGACATTTTTTAATCCCGGGTTCAGGATGATTTCCACCCGGTACATTCTTTCCAGCTCTTTGCAAAGGTCTTGCATGATGATGCCATTATACCTGTATATATACTCTTTCCAGGCTGTATACATATCCGCATCCACCTGCCGGATGCTGTAATCGGCTTTATTCACATCGTAAATCAACTGCTGGTCGGGGACAAGCATGATCTGCTGTTCGCCTTTCACGAACCTTACGGACCCTTCTTCCAGGGTTGTCACAATCCGGCGATCCCCGCCTAATGCCTGCACGTTGAACCTGGTACCCAAAACCTCAATGGAAGCGCCGCTGCCGAGACGGACCGTAAATAAACCGGATGCTTTCATTACATCGAAATACGCTTCTCCTTCCAGGGTTACCGATCGCACCTCCTTATAATTGTTCGCATAGGTTATTTTGCCGCCCCGGTTCAGGTAAACTATGGAACTGTCAGGGAGCACGACCTGTTCGACGCCACTGATACAGTTATATGAGTAATATTCGATTAGCGGGTGTTCCTCCCTGTTGAAAAAGACGGATACGGAGATGATCATGAGCAGTAATGCTACAGCAGCAGCCGTCGAAATCATCCAGACACTCGATGAAATATGTCTCTTTTTTGCCTTGGGAGCCATCCGGTGCGGGGAATCAATTCGCTCAAAGAATTTCTCGAAAGGAACGTCCGGTTCTTTCATTCTTACCGGCGCCTCCCAAAATCTTTTGAGCTGCTTTAGCCTTAACCGATTGATCTCATCACGGTTCAACCAGTCGCTTAGCTGCATGATGTCGTCCAGGCTCGCTTCACCGGCTAAATAGCGGGATATTATTTCAAGAATATTTTCAGGCAAAATAGATCGTTTTTATCAATTAAAAATAGATCACAGAAACAATAGACAATAGATCATACTGCGTCTGTTTATATATAGAATTACTTTTTTGAGGAAAACCCTTAGTCGGAAATGAAAAAAATGTATCAATTTTCATCCAGCGTCTTCAGTAGCCGTTTTGTAGCCAGCGCCATGTGGGCTTCAAGGGTTTTTACCGATATTTCCATAATTTCAGCGGCTTCCTTGTACTTCAATCCCTGTTCGCGCACCAGCTTGAAAGCCATGCGGCTCTTTTCGGGAAGATTTTCGATCGCTGCGTGAAGCTTTTCCATCAGTTCCTTTCCGATTAACTCATCTTCGGGACTGTTATCCGGTTGGGCCGGAAAATCGGATGCTGCAACATCCGTTTCCATGTCATACTTTTCTTTCCGTTGCCGTTTGAGGAAGAGAAGTGTTGTGTTTTTGGCAATGGTATAAATATATGATGAAGCAATACATTCTAAATTCGCTAATTTCAACCGTTGTTCCCATATAGTATAAAAAGTATCCGATACGATTTCTTCAGCGTCATGTTTCGATTTGATGAAATAAGATACAAACAGCATCAGCTTCGAATAAAAATGATTGTAGAGCATTTTCATCGCAGCCTCCGAGTCGCCATACGCTAATTCATGTATCAAATACTTTATGTCCAATATAATATGTCTTGTGGGTTAATAATTATTTCAAATAACGAATAATAACGGATGCCGATTATTTCACGCGCCCACGATGGTAACTGTTTTACCGTCCACGGTTTCCTTTTTTATATAGAGCTTATCCGTCCATTTGACGGTCTTACGGCGATCGAATACCACCATCCAGCCTTCGTCGCAGCAATGCAGATCCATGTAACCGGCGGTCTGGACGAGACCGTCTTCCACATATTTTTTCCCGTAACGTATCTTCAGTTCTATCGGATACTTTTTATCGTTATATATCATCATCAGGTCGAGACGCCCGTTCCCAGAAGCCATGTCGCGGATGATCTGGCCGCCGCCGTTCACCACGCGCTGCAGGAAGGCCTGCATCACAAGCAGGGGACCCGCTTCGGGATAGTTACTGTATTTATTCACCCAGACGTCGCCGCACCAAAGGCAGTTTTTTTATGGACAAGTTTCAGAAGTTGGCGATACGCAAAT
>JAISCQ010000217.1 GCA_031265445.1 Bacteroidales bacterium | reverse complement strand
ATCCGGCGAATCTTTTCATCATGGTCATCATGGTCATGGTTCAGATGTTTTTTGCCTGCACGCAGAGCGACGACCCCGCGGCAAGGCCCGGCAGCGAACTGCAGGTCAGCGTCACAGCCGCCGGCTACGCCTCCGTCACGCCCGAAACGCGCGCCACGGACGCGGAATACGCCACCACGTTTGCCGCCGGCGACCAAATCGGCGTCATCGCCGTGCAAAACAATGCTGTTGTGCAGGACAACATTTCCTACACATACAGCAGCGGCGCGTGGGCGCCGACCGATGCAGGCAAAAAAGCGTACGTTCCGTTCGGGACGGTCGACTGGATAGTTTATTATCCGTATTCCACGGACATGGACGGCAAAAAGACGGAAGCGGAAATCTTCGCCGCCTTCGCCGTCCCCGTCGACCAGGGCAGCCAGCTTAAATACACCCTCTCCGACCTGATGATATGGTCGGGCGGCATGTCCGCCGGCAACACGCTTGCCGCCACGCTAACCCACCGGCTCGCGATGGTGGAGGTCCGCCTGTCGGCAGGCACGGGCAATGCGAGCGTGCAGGCCGGCACGAGCGGGGTGATTTTGCCATGGAACATCTCCGGCACGACCTGGCGCTGCCTCGTTAAGCCCGCCGCCGGCGCAACCGTCAGCGGAAGGCACATCGCTTATTCAACCGCCATCACATGGCAGCAGGCGGGTGTAACGCTCGAAGCGGGAAAATACACGAGCCTTGATGTCGCCAACAGCGCGTCCACGATTGAGGGCTATGCGGGAGAGATTGAAGTACGGTACAAGGGCGGCGAAACGGTTACCATTCCGGCAAGCGACATCAGGTGGCTTGAATCCGGCAGTACCGTCGCGTCGATGACGCTGAAGGATTATCCCGGTAAGGAATATCTCATCGGACGTGTTGTCGATCCCGGCAATCTCATCAAACTGAAATTCGACGGTAGCGGCGAGCTGCTCTTCCGCGACGCGGACGCCGAAGGCTTTATCCCTGTCGGCAGCTACGCGGAGTTTCAGATGATACGCACTAATGGCTCGCCAAAAAACTACCGGCAGGAAGCCGATATTGACCTGATGGATGAAGAGTGGAATCCCATAGAAAACAGTGGGGGCGGTTTCTACGGCGAGTACGACGGCGCGGGAAAGAAAATATCGAACCTGAAGATAAGCGTGAACGGAACTTACAGGGGTCTGTTCAGTAGAAACCTGGGCACGATACGCAATGTGCATATTGTCTCCGGCACGATAACAAGCACAGGCAGCAACAGCGGAGGTATCTGCGGAATAAATGAATCAGCCGGACAGATCATCTCCTGTAGCAATGCGGCAACCGTGTCGGGAATCAGATATGTCGGCGGCGTGTCGGGGGATAATTCAGGCACAGTCACCGCCTGCTACAATACCGGTACGGTGAAGGGAACCGGTGGTAGCTTTGCTGGCGGCGTGTCGGGGGGTAATACTAACACTGTCACCGCCTGCTACAATACCGGCGCAGTGTCGGGAACTCAATATGTCGGCGGCGTGTCGGGGGATAATTACAACGGCACCGGCGCTGTTACCGCCTGCTACAATACCGGCACGGTGTCGGGAAACAACCAGGTCGGCGGCGTGGTGGGGTATAATTACGGCGGCACTGTTACCGCCTGTTACAATACCGGCACGGTGTCGAGATCGTCGGGAACCAACACCTATTTCGGCAGCGTGACGGGGTATAATACGAGTACTGTCACCGCCTGCTACTGGAAAAGCGGTACTAATACCAAAGGTGTTGGATCCGGAACTGACACCACAACCCCGTTTCCCGATTACTTTAACCCCGGCACAAGCGCTGCGTGGGGTACAGGCGACGGCAGCGATACAAACCGCTGGTGGAAAGCGGGTATCAACTATACGAATACATTGCCGAAGCTGTGGTTTGAATAGCGCATTTAAGAAATCATGACCATGCAGGAAAAAATGATGCGGATCGTTCTTATTGATCCTTTTGTCCCTGTTGACCCTGACAGGTCGGGCGACCCTGTCAGGTCGGGCGCTGCTCCCACGCCGGTGCGAAACGGCGTAAGAAAGCGTTCTTTGACAGATTGGTTTACACGCAGTTAATATTTTTGTTCGATACCGGAAAAGGTGTATCTTTGCGGTATTAAGCAATGACGGATAAACAGGATATGACAGTTTTGAAGAGTCAACTCGAGCCGGAAAAAGCTCTGATAATTAATTTTGAATTTTGAATTAAATCCCTAAGTAATGACGCATAAACAGGATATAAGAGTTTTGAAGAGTCAACTTGAGTCGGAAAAAGCTCTGAAAGAGCGACATCAACAGCACAGGGCAACGCCCTGTGAATGGGATGCGCCGCTCGCCATGAAGCCCCAACGGGGCGTAATCCGTCTTATTTCATTTGATTCATCTCGCAGGGCGTTGCCGGCGTTGCCCTGCGCTATTGATAACGCCCATGCAGGACTTGGTATTTGCGCGATATTCATTCCGCAGGGCGTTGCCCTCAATAATTAATGTCTTATAAGTTATATTTTTTTATCCCTAAATTCTGTATTACATAAAATAAGATGTACAATGAAATACAACATATCCTTTCAGGAAAGAGCGAAGTTAGGTATGGCGCAACTATCCGGGCAGCCGTCAATTACCTTGGAACAGGCGCGAAGTCAGGCGCTTTGGATAAAACAGACAAGCACGGTAAAAGTGAAGAAACAGAGATCCTGAAAAAATATATTGAAGCTCAAGGACTTTGGCTAAAAGATATTGATTTGAACAATTATGTTTCGGAGGGCGCAGAGCAAAAAGTCTATTTAAAAGACAGCCGGTCGGTTATCAAGTTGAATGATGCCATTTATTACCTCTCGTGGACAGATTACTTTATTAATTTGTTGTTAAACAATTATTTTTTCCCGGATACCGCCTATCAATTAGTAGGATTTTTCGAGAACAATGCCACGGTATATGCTGTGGTAGAGCAGCAATTTATAAAAGCTACCGAAAAAACGGATTTGAAGAATATCGAACAGTTTATGAACTCAAACGGTTTTCGGAAGATCCGAAATAATGACTATTTTAATCCCGAAACAGGTGTTATTCTCGAAGATTTGCACGATGAAAATGTATTGACAAGCAATGGGATACTCTATTTCATTGATACCGTGTTTTACTTGAAATAACGGCCTTCGCCGCCCGGCATCCCCGGCTTGGCGGTGGCCATTCCCGGTGGAAAGCGGGTACGACCACCGGCAACCAGTTGCCGAAGCTGTGGTTTGAATAGCGCATTTAAGAAATAATGACCATGCAGGAAAAAATGATGCGGATCGTTCTTATTGACCCTGTTATCCTTATTGACCCTGACAGGTCTGCCGACCCTGTCAGGTCGGGCGCTGCTCCCACGCCGGTGCGAAACGCCGACCTGTCAGGCTGCGTTGCAGAGACGCGATGCATCGCGTCTTTTCCGGCAGGGGTCAACGGGAGACGGCGGGTGCGGCAGGCATCATAGCGATGTTGTCCCCTTTGTCCCTGTTGACCCTGAAATATTTTATCACCAAAAATCTCTATATTTTTCACCTTAAAAACAATTGCCATGGCAGAATTTATCCATGATTTTTACCAGCCCCAGATGCAGAACGGGGAATTTGTAGCCTTCCACAACGAAACGCTGGAAGAGACGGAACAGGCCGGTCTTGGCCGGCGGTTCGTCCCGGAAATGGACGCTTACCGCGACCGGGTACAGGAAATGAACCACACCTTTGCGGTCTTTCCGGCGAGCAGCCTTTCGCCGGAAATCACACGGCTCGATCAGGTGCGCGACAAGCGCTACTCGGCCTTGAAAGCCTTCATTAAAGTGCAGATCAATGACGACGAGGACGCAGAAAAAGCAGCCGCCGCCGAACGCGTCCTGTTTATCATCCGGAACACCGCGACAGATACGGGCCGGCCGCTCCGCCTCGGAATGGCCAAGGCAACGGCGGCCATCAATACCCTGCTGGCCAATCTCGAACCTGTCGCCGGCGAC
>JAISCQ010000210.1 GCA_031265445.1 Bacteroidales bacterium | reverse complement strand
ATCCGTTTTCCGGGAATCGTTTCCCCATCTGATGCTGCTGGCCTTTTTGCAGCGGATATTGAACGGAGGCGGAAGGATTGACCGCGAAGTAGCCGCCGGAAGCGGAAAAATGGATTTGTATGTCGAATATCAGGATTATAAATGCATCATGGAAATAAAGGTTTTGCGGGATAAAAAAGGATATGACCGCATCCTCGCGGAAGGCCTGCAACAGATCAAACGCTACCAGGACAGGAAGGCGCCCGGTTCGCCGCTCTACCTGCTCATCTTCGACCGGCGCAGCAAACGGAAGAAAGCGGCCTGGAATGAACGGATCACGTGGGCTGAAAACGTTGAAGGGCTTACGGTCGTGGGGTTGTGAATGTGAGGATTTGAAAAATGCTGCCGTTTCAACCCTGTCAGCAGCTTCGCAGCCTGGCAGGTTGATATACGTAAGCTTACGTAAATGACCTGACAGGGTCGGCAGACCTGTCAGGGTCAAAACTACAAATACCGCCGTTTCAACCCTGTCAGCAGCTTCGCAGCCTGACAGGTTGATATACGTAAGCTTACGTAAATGACCTGTCAGGGTCGGTAGCCTGACAGGGTCAAAAAACCGTCAAAGTAGAAACATAAATTTATAATCATTGAATTGAATGAAGGACAGGATACCTTGTCCTTCTTCTTAAACAAGCAGTTAATAAAACAGCAAGTGAAAAGAATTGATTTTTTAAAAATAGCATTGGCAGCCGCTACTATATTTTCTGCCGTTGCGCAGGAGCGGCTGCAAGCGGACAGCGTTCCTATTGTCCATTATATCTCTAATCTCCAATAATATCCTTCTTAAAAATAAATATAATGAAAACAAAATCTTTATGGCTCATTGTTCCCCTGTTTTGGGTGTGGAGTTGCAAGTCCGACCCTGAGGCGATCGATAAGCCGGTAGCCATTACCTCCATTCGGGTATTGCCGGAAAGCCTCGCTTTGACGGTCGGCGACGTCCGACAGGTGGAGGCGACGCCGGTACCGTCGAATGTCGATCCGGCGGAACAGCCGTTCCTGTGGGAATCGGCCGACAACGCCATTGCCACCGTTTCCGCCTCCGGGGAGGTCAAGGCAATGTTGGCAGGCGCTACGAAAATTACCGTCCGTGCGCGGTTGCACACGGCGGTGTCCAGCGTCGTAGCAGTCACTGTGACGCCCGCCCCGGCGTCCATCACTTCCATTCAGGTATCGCCGGAAAGCCTCGCTTTGGCGGTCGGCGACGTTCAACAAATGGAGGCTGCGCCGGTGCCGTCGAATGTCGATCCGGCAGAAGAACCATTCCTGTGGGAATCGGCTGACAACGCCATTGCCACCGTTTCCGCCTCCGGGGAGGTCAGGGCGATATCGGCAGGCGCTACGGCGATTACCGTCCGTGCGCGGCTGCACACTGAAGTGTTCCGCACCGTAGCGGTCACCGTAACGGCTCCGTGTGCGGAGATCGCCCCCTCCGCCACAGCGTACAGACGGCTGCGGCTTACTGCCAGTAATGCACTGCAATGCACGGTGACCGACCAGGGCGACCACGACGTCATTACCTATCAGGGAGGGGGCAACGACCCCTATGCGTTCAGCGCCTCCGTAACGCAAAACATCAACTCCCATCCGGCGTATGTTCGGTTTGAATACAAATCCGACAGGGCTGTGAACGGATGCGAGATCTTTGTATTCTATAAGGGCAGGAAATGGTGGAGTACGGGTGTACAGTACGCCCTCGCCAACGAGTGGACCTGCATGACAATAGGGATTCCCGACAACATAGCCCAACAGCTCGTGGTTGGCAGTTCGCTCCGCTTCGACCTGAACCCGGGCCAGCCGCAGACGCTTCGTATCAAAAATCCGGAAATACGGTATGATCCATCCTCTTCGCCGCCGGAACCGGCCATTGACATGGAAAAAGCGGTTGCGTGGTTTTATGACCGCATGGAAAAAGGCGCTTGCTATAACATGAACGCGCGCTACGAAATAGGCGATTATATCGACCTCAACAACAACGGCTGTGTGGAAGGCGACTGCTCCAGCGCGGTAACGTATGCGGTGCTGGAGGCCGGCGCAGACGATTGGGGACCGCTCAACACCGACAGCATGCACGACTGGCTGACAGCACACGGATTCCATGCGATCAGTCAGGGGAAAGGGCTTACTTTCAGTCCGCAACGGGGCGACATCTTTATTTGGGGACAAAAAGGCCAGAGCGGTGGCGCTGCCGGCCATACAGGTCTCTTCATCGACGGCAGCCGGATCATCCACATGACCTACGGCTGTAACGGCATCTGCGTGAGTAATTATAATCAGGTACTCAATGCGAACGGCGGCAACAGCGTGTATGAATATCTTTACCGGAAGAATGAAGAATGAAGCATTGGCCATTGTCAATTGGCTATTCCCATTCCTCATGATGCTATTATTGCTGAGTTCCTGTCTATATAGACATTGCGGTTATTTATGTGAACGGTTAAAATTTTAATATAAAAACAGTATGAAAAGAGTAATCATAACAGTAATCATAACAGTAATTAAGACGGTAGAGACCGTCTCACCAGGTAGTGAGCGTCAGTGAGTATGATCCTGTCAATCCTGTTATTTTTAACATCCTGCGATGCAGGCAAGTACCGAAAGATTTCGGCGAGCGAGTACCGCGACAGGATGAAAGCGGGCTGGATCCGGGCGATGGAATGATTTATACCCGGGTGGAATGATTCGTAAAAAAAACATCAACCGTAGAGACGCGATGCATCGCGTCTCTACAACAACGACAACAAATATCAATCAATAACGAAATCCAGACCCTTGCCGGCGTGTTTCTCGGCTCGAAACCGGTCTGGGTAAGGCATACGGGGAAAAAGATACCGGAAGGAACAAAGATGCTGGGCGCTTTGCCCGAACAGATCCTCGCCCTCGAAACCGGCGACAGCGGCGCGGTAGTCTCCCTGCTGGAAAGAGGGAACCGCCGTTTCTTAGTCATCGTCAACCGCGACTTCCAAAACCCGATGAAACTCACCATTGCCACCGGCGACCGGGTGAAGCGCGTCCAGAAAGACGCCACCCTCGTCCCGGCCAATGTTTACAACCCGACCACCGAAGTGGATCCGGGAGATGCAATGATTTATACCTGGGTGGAATGAAAGTGAAGAATTATAAATGAAACGATAAATAAACAGTTAATAAAAAACAAAAATCTTATGTTACACAAATTATTTTTCAGTAAAACAGTAGCAGGAATAGCCATAGCGCTGTTCTTAGCAGAATGCGACAAAGAAGAGAAGAAAGTCGCATTGAGTTCCATTGAAGTGACGCCGGCGCAGATCGAATTGACGGCAGGCG
>JAISCQ010000165.1 GCA_031265445.1 Bacteroidales bacterium | reverse complement strand
AAAACGCTGAACTGTACCGTTGCCCTGCTGTTCGTTTTCTCTGTGATAACAGGAATTACGCTCGTTTTGGATTTGCCGCCTGCTGTTTTGTGCGTTTCGCTGTTCCTGACTTTGCTTTTTGCAGGCGCCACATTCCCGATTTCAACCAATCATGCGCTTGATTTGGAAAAAAAATACAAGGGGACGGCTTCGGCTGTTTTGGGAGCGAGCGCTTTTCTTGTCGGCGGTGCGGTAATGCCGTTGGCCGGCATTGGAAACATATTACATTCAACCTGTTATGTAATGATTGCGTGTGCTGCCCTTGCCGTAGTTACCCTGTTTTTCGCCAATAAAGAAAATAAATAATTATATGGAAATAAACGAATTACGGTAGCGAACGTATGGGATTTGACGGAAGAAGAAGCGTTTCGCTTAACCGAAAAATTGAAAATAAGATCTTCCGTAGCGGCCTTGCTTTCCTCCATAGTGGCCATATATAATATGGTGTTGCTTTGCGCACTTGAAGAGGGAGCTTCCAGTACCGCCCGTACGTTGCCCAAGTGGTCTTTCAGGAAGTAATCATAGCTCCACCCGCCCGATGCATCTTTGCGAATACGCCCATAAAGCGTGGCAACAAATTTCAACACACTGCCTTCGTATTCTACCCCATCAACCTTGCCAGCCTGAATACCATCTATGGCAACTTTTGGCTTCGCTCGGGATACGCCCAAAAAGTAGTCACCCGTCTGCAGGCGCCTCAGCCTTTTTAAGCAGCTAATCATTGGCGGGGACGTCAGAAACCGGCTCAAAACGCTTCGCCATAAGATGCTTGCCATTCCTTCCATCATTGAAAAAAGTTAAAATAATATGACAACTTTCCATCATTTTACGATCCTATAAAAAAAAATCATACCTTTGTTCGTTTATTTTTTGTTATAATAAACATATTTATCTGGAAACATGGTATTTGTTTCCATACATATATTAGTAGACATTAATTAGAATAATATCGGATGGCAAAAGTAATTGCTTTAGCAAATCAGAAAGGAGGGGTTGGAAAAACCACCACGGCAATCAACCTGGCAGCCAGCGTGGCGGTACTCGAAAAGAAGATATTGTTGATTGATGCAGACCCGCAGGCAAATGCAACTTCGGGGTTGGGATTCGATTTGCAGAGTATCAAAACCAGCATCTATGAGTGTATGATCGACCATATCGACGCACACGAGGCGGTTTTGAAAACCGAAATACCCGGCTTGGAACTGCTTCCGTCACATATAGACCTGGTAGGCGCTGAAATAGAAATGGTGGGGCTCCCCGACAGGGAATATATCCTGAAGAATGTCATCCAGCAAGTGATCGCTGATTACGATTACATTTTTATCGATTGTTCGCCGTCGTTGGGATTGATCACCATGAATGCCCTGACGGCAGCCAAATCCGTAATCATCCCGGTTCAGTGCGAATTCTTTGCGTTGGAAGGTTTGGGGAAATTGCTCAACACGATCAAATTAATCCAATCCCGGCTCAATGTTTCGCTCGAAATCGAAGGTTTCCTCCTGACCATGTACGATGCAAGATTAAGGTTGAGCAATCAGGTTGTGGAAGAAGTAACCCGTCATTTCCAGCAAATGGTATTCAAAACCATCATCCAGCGCAACGTCAAGCTCAGCGAATCGCCAAGCTACGGAAAACCGGTCATCCTGTACGATGCCAATTCAACCGGGGCCATCAATTACCTGAATCTGGCAAAAGAGTTGTTACAGAAAAATGCGGTGTCACCATCATAATTATGAATGATCGATTATTGGATATTTGTCAAAGTGTGGATCTTTTGAAATTCATCAATAATCAATAATCTAACCCGCGTAGAATAATTTCTTTAAAAACAATGGCAAAAAAAAGCGCATTAGGAAAAGGCTTGGGTGCACTTATCAAGCAATCGGAAACAGGGATTCCCGAAAGTCAAGCCAATGCGACAAATAAAATCGACATCAGAAAAATAGAGGCTAACCCATACCAGCCGCGTACAAATTTCGACCAGGAAGCGCTTGAGGAACTGGCAGCATCTATTAAACAATTGGGCATCATACAACCAATCACTGTACGCGAAATCGACAGCGGACGGTACCAGATCATATCGGGCGAACGGCGTTACCGCGCCTCGATGATTGCCGGCCTTACCGAAATACCCGCGTACATACGCCATGCCGACGATAACAATATGTTGGAGCTTGCATTGGTGGAGAACATACAGCGTGAAGACCTGGATGCCATTGAAGTGGCCATCAGTTACCAGCGTTTGATCGACGAATGCCGGTTAACACAGGAGAATATGAGCAAACGTGTGGGTAAGAAACGGTCGACCATTGCCAATTACCTGCGGTTATTGAAATTGCCCGCCGAAATCCAATCAGCCATCAGGAAGGGTCAGCTCAGTATGGGACACGCTCGTGCGCTGGTAAATATCGACCAACCCGAACATCAGTTGCTGTTGCTGCACGACATTATCGAAAACAGCTTGTCCGTGCGTCAGGTAGAGGAAGCTGCACGGCAGGTCAATCGCCCGGAGCCGCAACAGCCGGTTACGGAAACACTCGAATCAAATATCGGGAAGGAACAGGAAACACTCGGAGAGAATACGGTACAAAGCGAGGGAACAACCGTGGAACCGGATAGCATAACGACCGAACAACCCGAAAGTGCAAAATTACCCGAACCGAGCCTTGACGAACCGCATCCGGATAAGGAGGTTCTGATCTGCGAAGATCCTCAGTCGCCTGTGTATATACCTGAAATCGAAGACGAACAGCATTTGAAAGAAATGTTAAGCAAGTGCTTTGGCGCCAGAGTCGACCTCAAAAGGGACGCAACAGGTGCAGGACGTGTGGTGATACCATTCAGGACAGATGCCGAGCTGCAATATATCCTGCAAAGGGCAGAAAAAATACAGAATCGAAATTCGTAGCTATAAGAATCGAACATGTTATTAGCGGTAAAGTCGAGGATATGCTTGGTGGCTGCTGTCGTTTTATTGCTAAGCAGTTTGGATACTGCGGGACAAGAGCCCGTGGACTCTACGGCTGTTGCCGCATATGCTCCTGCCGACTCAATTGCCCCTAAAGTAGCGGTGCCGGACACTATGGCTCTTGAATACACTCCGGACACTACAGAGGTCGCCATCATTCGCCTTTCGGACACCA
Source organism: Bacteroidales bacterium (assembly GCA_031265445.1). GTDB lineage: Bacteria > Bacteroidota > Bacteroidia > Bacteroidales > UBA4181 > JAIRLS01. Next base: position 16,346 of record JAISCQ010000165.1, on the reverse strand, counting down.
CTGCGCTGGCGCTGGCTTACCCGTTGGATACTTTGAATGTTGATACCCGTCATTCGCCGGCCAAAGCTGCGATCATGTCGGCTGTAATGCCCGGATTGGGGCAAATCTATAACAAAAAATACTGGAAAGTCCCTATTGTGTATGCTGCCGTAGGGGTTTCTGTGGGCATCTTTCTTAAATGGCAGAATAGCTACAGCCAGTGGAGACGGGCATACATTGATTATTTTGATAATGACCCAAACACCAACTATTGGCAAACCGTTTATAATTTTACGCCAACTATGGATATTGGGAACGCTATTACCAGGGCCAAAGACAAATTCCGTGCGTGGCGCGACTGGTCTATTGTTGCCGTGGTTGCTGCCTATGCGTTAAATATCATTGACGCAAATGTGGATGCCCACTTGATAGATTTTAGCCTCGATGACAACATTTCGCTAAATATTCAACCATGTTTTTTAGAAAATGGTATCAATTCCCCAAAAATTGGTTTAACTTTGCATTTTACATTTTAAGTGTTCGAACAAAAAATGTCTCAAATGTTTAGAAATATGTGTATAGCGGCAGGTTTGATATTACTTATGCCGACCATGGTATGGGCTAACAAACCCAAGTTTGCCAAAGACATCAATGATTCCATTCCTGCCGAACTCTTTTATTCCAATTTCGACAAGAACCTGGATAGCTTGATGCAGATCTGGTACGTGCAGGAATCAATAGGAAGCGATACCCTGATATCTGAAATGGCGGAAGATGAATTATCATTCGTTCCTGAATTTCATGATTCGATCTACATCCAGCGTCTCCGAAAAATCCCGTCCATTGTAAACCTGACCTACAACAACATTGTCAGGAATTATATTCACGTGTATACCCGTAAACGGGACAAACTGGAAGTGATGCTCGGTTTGAAGGACTATTATTTCCCCATGTTCGAGGAAGTTTTGGATCTGTACGGCTTACCGCTCGAATTGGAGTATCTTGCCGTAATTGAATCCGCGTTGAATCCGCGTGCAGTGTCGCGTGCGGGCGCTACCGGGATATGGCAGTTCATGCTGGGAACAGGGAAAATGTATAAACTACAGGTCAACAGTTTTGTGGATGAACGGCGCGATCCGCTTGCAGCAACACATGCCGCCGCAAAATTCCTGAAAGACCTGTATAACATCTATAATGACTGGGTATTGGCGATTGCTGCATACAATTGCGGCCCGGTTAATGTCAATAAAGCGATCAGGCGTTCGGGCGGAAAAACATCCTATTGGGATATTTATCCGTACCTGCCTCGCGAAACCAGGGGATATGTGCCTGCATACATCGGGGCAACTTATGCCATGAATTATTACAAAGAACACAATCTTGTCCCACGATACATTGATATCCCGCCGGTTTCGGATACCGTGATGGTCAATAAAAACATCAATCTGGCGCAGGTCTCCGAAGTGCTGGATATCCCGCTACAGCTTTTGCGCGACCTCAACCCGCAATACCGCAGGGAAATACTTCCGGGGAATACCGCTCCGTGCGCTTTGCGTCTCCCGGTGGCGTACGCAACCAGGTATATCGACCTGGAGGATTCGATCGGCAGCTATAAAGCAAACATATACCTGAGCAATTCGTTCCGAACGATCGAACCGGCGGGACGTACCGGTAGATATACGGCTAATACGGCCGGGAAAGACCGTATTGTGCACGCCATCCGTTCGGGCGAAACATTAGGCTCTATTGCCATGAAATATGGAGTAAGCACCAACAATTTGAGGGACTGGAACGATCTTTCCGGCACCAAAATTGTTGCCGGGAAAAAGTTAGTAATTTATACCCAAAAGCCAATAAAAGAGCAAAGCCCAAAAACCGGGAATGAGGGAGGTACATCATCCGCGGTTGTAGCATCGGCCAGTGGAAGTTTTACCTATCATACTGTTAAATCCGGCGATACCGTTTGGGGTATTGCCCGGTTGTACCAAGGTGTTTCCGACAGTGATATCCTGAAATGGAACAATCTGTCGAGAAACAGCAAAATAAAGCCGGGTATGAAATTAAAAATAATGCAGTAAAATAGGGATACCAAGTATCTCAATGTGTATCATTAGTATTTTTTTGCATGGAAAGTATACGTATAGAGAAAACGCAAAAAGCTCCATTATTTTTCTTAAAAGATGGATATATCAGGTTGTCTGGACGTTCGATTCCGCAAAATGCGAAACAGTTGTATAAAATTTGTTTCGACTGGGTAGAACAATATGTGCAAACACCGGCGCGAGACACCAAAGTAGATCTGTATTTCGAATATATCGACACTTCGTCCATACGTTGCGTGGTGGACATTCTTACCAAGCTTGACCGTATCCCTGAATACGGTGGTTGCCGTGTTGAAATCAACTGGTATTACGAAAAGGATGATGAAGATTCGTTCGATTTGGGAACTTATATGCAGGCACACCTGAAAGTGCCGTTCAACATCATAGCCATCGATGAAGGCGGAGACATACCTGCACCGCTGCCGACGACCGGTTCGACTTTATAGTACATTATTTTTATCCATATAAAACATCATATTCAAATCATGTCAGGAAATTACACTTTTACCATTATCAAGCCCTGCGCCGTAAAGAACGGATATATCGGAGCTATTTTAGCCGACATACAGAAAGGCGGTTTCGAAATTTCAGCGATGAAATACATTCAAATGACACAGGGCCAAGCCGAAGCTTTTTACAGCGTGCATCGGGAACGTCCCTTTTATGGCGAACTGGTGCAATTTATGATTTCGGGCCCTGTAGTGGTAGCCATCCTGAAACATGAACATGCGGTGGAAGAATACCGTAAACTGATCGGATCAACCAATCCGGCCCATGCTGCCGACGGTACCATCCGGAAAAAATATGCCAAAGGAGTGCAGGAAAATGCGGTACATGGCTCGGACAGCGATGAAAACGCAGCCATTGAATCGAATTTCTTTTTCTCGCAGTGCGAAAGGTTTTGAAAGCCGGTCTGCGTAACGACCTGTCAGGCTGCTGAAAGGGTCAAACGGTAATTATTCTCTGGTCTTCCTTTCCTTCAACGTTCCGCCCGGATTGTAGTCGGGATAGGGTGTTGCTCCGTCTTTTCCGACACCTTTCTTCATCAGTTTTTTCAACTCTTCCATGTATTTTTCGTACACGCCGCGCGGGTTCACGCTGTTTTGTCTGCACACGGCGGCTGCCATACCCACCACCTCGCCCATCATACCGGTGGTACGCATCACGCGTACGCTTCCCAGCGCTACGTGCGTCACGCTGATATTACGTCCGGCCATGAACAGGTTGTCCACATTGCGCGAGTAGAAGCAACGGTAGGGAATCGGATAGGGGTAAATATTCTGGTGTACGGCGATGGACTTGAACTCGCGACCGGGGAACTGTTCGGTGTTTTTCGGGTCGGGGTAGTGCAGGTCGATGCTCCAGGAGGTTGAAACGGCGCCGTCAGGATAAGCCACATAATCGGCGATATCCTGTTCCTTGAGGATGAGATCACCCAACAGGCGGCGCGACTCGCGTTTGCCCGATACGTATGCCACCCAGCCGAGCTTGCGGTTGCTGTATTGATCTTTTTCGCTGTATTCGTTTTTCAGGAACGACCAGTTGGAATATACCACCAGCAGACCATAGTCACGGATGCGTTCGAAGTCGGAAATCTGATCGAAATTCATCCCGGTTTCCCATGTCCACTCGCCCATGGTTACCTTTTGTACATTTTCCTCGTTGAAATCCACACCGTACTTGAATGTGGGGAAGTCGCCGGGCGCTTCTGCTTCTTCGGAATACCACTGCACGGAACAGCCCATGGTCAGATGATCGCTTTCCTCGGGAGCGGTAGGCTCGTCAAATTCGGACTTCGACTCGCGTCCCATCGCAAAGTCGGCGCCGGCCAGCGCCCCGATGGTTCCGTCGCCCGTGCAGTCGGCAAACAGAGGTGCGGTGAATACGAATTCCTCGCCCGTTTCGATATGTTTTGCGGTAACCGATTTGATGGCGTTGCCTTTCATTGCGACCGCAAAAGCACGGTAATTCATGAACCGGGTTATGTGGGGTTCGCCGTTGATCAGCGCCGTTTTCTTTTCGTCTTCGTACTGGCTGGGAGCTTGGGCATTGCCGCCCTTTTCCGGGCTTAGCTCTTTCACAATACCGCCCATTTCGGGATAAGGTTCCAGGGCAATACGTCCGCCAAGATGTACGCGCACTTCGGAACTGTTGTTGCCGCCCCAAACCGGTCGGTCGTGTATCAGGGCTACTTTCAGGCCAAGTCGCGCCGCCGACACTGCTGCACAGATACCGGCCACGCCGCCGCCAATCACCACCAGGTCGTACTTGCCGCCATTCCTGGGTTTGATGCCGGTTTGCCTGTAGCGGAACGCGGTCAGGGCGGCCATCTCATCGGGTGGAGAAAAGTCCCTGTCCTGCGTGAAATAGATCGCGTCGCACCGTCCGTCGAAGCCGGTGAGGTCGTGCAGGCTGATCTTCACTTTTGTACTGTTGACGGTTATCTTGCCGCCATCCTGCCAAAACCAGGCGCTGCCGATGTCGCCGAAGGATTTTCCGGCGGACTCCCCGTCGATCATCACCTGGAAACGGCCGGGGCCTGTACGCTCGCTAAAAGGCGACGTCCAGTTGTAGGTGCGGACGAACATATGATAGGTTCCCCGGCGGGGAAAAGTCAGTTCGGTAGAGGCATCCCGTACAGGGCGACCCATGCCGTGAGCCAGCAGGTATGACGAGCCCATCAGGTCCATAAATTGCTGGTCGACGACCCAGCCGCCCTTATCGGAAAAACGCTCCGTTTCCACGAACAGTTCGGCTGCTTGACGGTTGCAGGCGAATAAGAAACATGCAGCCGATACGGGCATAAAATATTGAAGCCTGCGAAGCATCTGCCAAAAGTTTCTTATGATGAAGTTCATATTAAAGGGATTGTTTTCGTTCAGGAAAAAACAGTGATGTACGTATTTTCTTTGCAATACCTGTCGGTCTTAACATCAACAGGCTATTTCCTGTTTATTTATATTTCAATTCCTCTCGGTTCAATTAAAAGAAAGACATATCTACGTCACGATTCAAATGTCACTGCCTCTCGGTTCAATTAAAAGTACAAAAGTAGTCGTAGGTTCCATTCATATTGCGCTATTTCAATTCCTCTCGGTACAATTCCTTCCGGTTCAATTAAAAGATAGAAAAAATAAACAAAAATAACGCGACAAATAAAATTTCAATTCCTTCCGGTTCAATTAAAAGCCTAAAAACTGTCTCCGTATTATTTCAGGTTCAGGTTCAGTTTCAATTCGGCAACTGTCTTTTCCAATTCGGCTATGGTTTGGGCCTTGTCGGCTATGGTCCTGCTCATCTTAATGATGGCTTCGCTTTTTTCTTCTATCTGACGCTCCTTGTCCTGAAGCTCCCCGATAATATCGTCTTCAAGTTCCATTTCTTTGCGCTTCTGGGGGTCTTCCATGGCTTTGCGCAAACGGCGAATGATCTGGCGGTACGCTTCAGGATAGCTTTCTTCGTCCACATTCAAAATATAACGAATATCCGTTATCCTGCTCTGGTCAAAAATACTCAGTATCTTTTCAAGATCATTGCGCCGACGCTTTTTCAGCCGGCGAATCTGTACGATCCACGAACGGTGGTGAAGACCCGACACAAATTCCCCGGAGGCGGGAAGCTCATCGCCCGTACAGGCGTCATGCACCCTGTAATCCACTTTCAACACCGGACGCGGAGGCAACTTCATGCCGTAGTTGAGAAAATAGATGCAGTAAATCTGACGCGCACTCTTGCCGTGAGCATTGTCCGGATTTTGATAGTGAACGCCCGGGTACCGCCGGAAGCGCATCAGGTCGGAGAGAAACTTGGCCTTTTGAAGTTCTATAAGCACCGTCCTGAAACCCGTCGGGGTCTTTATTTTGGCCGAAAAGTCAAGGCGGCAAACCGTCAGAGGCGACCTGTCCGCCGACGTCGACGGAATTTCAACAGTACGCTCCTGCGCACTGAACTCAAGTTCCATGATATTCTCCCCGATAATGGCGGAAAGAAAAAGTTTGGCCACTTTACTGTCTTCAAGCATATACTTGAAGACCACATCGTATATGGGATTAGCTATGTGCATGCTGACTTTATACTCATTTGCGAAGGCAAATTTACATGAAATTTTTCAATATACATACAGACGGATAAAAATTGAGGGCAATCGCCCTGTCAGATCGGTGCGACACGCTGACCTGTCAGGCTGCGTTGCAGAGACGCGATGCATCGCGTCTTTGCCGGCAGGGTCAACGGAGACATCGGCGGCGGGTTCCATCACCACTGTCAGGGTCAGAGACCGCTGACAGCGGCGGTAAAACGTACACGCGATTCCGCCGTAAGGCAATTACAAATTGCCCTGTGTTCCGAGCCGAATTGCAAATTCGGCTCAACGGCGCATCAGGGTGTGATGTTGTCCCCTTTGTCCCTGTTGACCCTGACAGGTCTGCCGACCCTGTCAGGTCGGGCGCTCCTCCCACGCCGGTGCGAAACGCGACACACTGACCTGTCAGGCTGCGCAGCTGCTGACAGGGTCAACGGGAAAGATGTTTCCACCACTGTCAGGTCAAGACCACTGACAGGATGTTCTCCTCCAAAAATAATTTCGGGAAAATTCCGAATGAATTGGGGACGACCCTAAATGATTTTTTGTGCGCAATAATTGAGCGGCTGATCCCCGGTACGAAATGTAGAAAACATAATCATTTCGTAATATTTTGTTCATATACGGATAACATGACGGTTTTACTTTTGTCCCGGAATTTTTAAACGGATAAAGAATGAGATCGGTTTTATTTGCCATATTGTTATCGCTGCCGGCATGGCTGGTTGCTGCTCCGGTCAAGGGAATTGTTGTAGACGCCGAAACAGGCGAAGAACTTGTGGGCGTGGCTGTGATGTTGAAGGAGAATCCGGGCAGGGGCATTACTACCGGCCTGGACGGCAGCTTCACGATAGATATACCTTCAGGTACAGTGCTGGTGTACCGGTACGTCGGGTATCAGGCTATGGAGCACACATACAGCGGCAGGGACGAAAAGCTGATCATCCGCCTTGAACCGGCGCGCGTGGAAATGGACGAAGTGCTGGTTTACGGCCATCACGTCAACAATACGGAAACGGGCGCACGGAGCATCGAAAGAACATCCATGAACGTGATGAACGTGATGAGCGCCAAGGCTATTGAGATCTCGCCCGACATGACGGTCGCCAACGCGGTGCAGCGCATGTCGGGTGTCACCGTGGAGCGCAGCAGCAGCGGCGACGGGCAATACGCCATCCTGCGCGGCATGGATAAGCGCTATAATTATACGCTGGTAAATGGCGTGAAAATTCCGAGTCCCGACAACAGGAACCGTTTTGTACCGCTGGATATTTTCCCCTCGGAGTTGCTGGACAGGCTGGAAGTGACCAAGGCGCTGACCGCCGACATGGAAGGCGATGCCGTGGGCGGGGCCGTTAATATGGTGATGAAGGATGCGCCGGCAATCCGTCAAATCACGGCCAACGTTTCTACCGGCTACAATGCATTGTTTCTCGACCGCGACTTTTATTCATTCGACACGAAGGCCGCCCGTCAGGAATCGCCTTACGAATTATACGGGGAGAATTATCCCGCCAAGCCGCGCGACTTTTCCAAAGATGTGCTGCGGATGAAGTCGGGCGCCGCTCCGCCGAATCTTTTTGCCGGATGGTCGTATGGCGACCGCTTATTCGGGAACCGTCTGGGCATCATGCTGGCCGGCAGCTACCAGAACAGTTGCCGGGGCAGCAACAGCCTCTATTATGTCAATTCAACGGCAACCAGCGATGCATCGAACCTGCCGATCCTCACTGCCGAAAACAACCGGACGTATTCCGAGCGGCAAACGCGCTACGGCGTCCATGCAAAGCTCGATTACCGCTTCCCGGCGCAGCACAGGCTGCAATGGTACAGTGCATATATGGATTTTACCGGCGCACAGGTGAGGGACAACGCAAGCACCGACCTGACCATCGGATACAACCCGTCGCAGGGTGATTATAACGTGTCGTTCGACACCCGCTTCCGGGTCAGCCGCCAACAGATTTTCAATTCCACGCTGAAAGGCAGCCACGGGTTTGCGGCTGACAGGTTGAAGATCGACTGGTCGGCCGTATATTCGAAAGCTTTCAACAAAACCCCCGATAACAGTTCCGTGTACACGGTGACTACCGTCCGCAACCATGTGCAGAACCCCGTGTCGGTGGTGACGCTCGGCGGGGCCGAGCGTCGCTGGGAACACAATAGCGACGGGGACAGGGCGGGTTATCTCCATGCTGTTTACACGGTCGCAGCCGGAAGGACAAAGATGGATATCTCGGCTGGCGTCCTTTATCGCGACAAGCAGCGCGTCAACTTTTTTAATCAGTACGATTTCCGTCCATACGACGGGTCAAAGCCCGAAGGCATGCGGAACAACCTGATCAGGGGCGTGGACTGGGACAATTACAGCGGGATATCGTTCACGGTCTTTACTCCTTACGGGGCTGTGGGCAATCCGTTGAATTACGATGCTTCGGAAAAGATCGCCGCCGGTTACGGACAGGCGAAACTGACCGTGCGGAACCTGCAAATGATTGCCGGGCTGCGTGCGGAAAACACACGGCAGGGCTATTTCCTGCGTTATCCCGTGGGCGGCGTGCCAAACAGCGGCGAACAGGCGTATACGGATTACCTGCCGAGCATGCACGTTAAATATGCATTAACGCCCGAAAGCAACATGCGGCTTTCGTATTACAAGTCGATCAACCGTCCGGGCTTTTTCGAAATAGTCCCCTACCGCATCATCAACGAAGACTATACGGAAATGGGGAATCCCGATTTGAAGCATACCGTGGCGCATAATGCGGACGTCCGGTACGAATATTTTCCGAAGCCTTCCGAGCAGGCGATGGTGGGACTTTTCTACAAGAAACTGAAAGACCCGATCGAATACGGCATGATCTCGCAGGGACAGGGCACTTTCTACATGCCGTCGAATTTCGGCAATGCTCACAACTACGGTATAGAGGTCGATTTGATGAAATATTTCTATTCTTTCGGCATCAAGGCCAATTATACGTTCACGCGGTCGCGCATCACTACCGACAAGCTGGAGAACTATGAAAATTCCGACGACTCGTCATCCGAAAGGATCAGCATCCGCAATGCAGGCCAAACCCGTCCGCTGAACGGGCAGGCGATGCATGTGGCCAACCTTTCGCTGCTCTACAAGAACACCGAAAAGGGCTGGGACGCACAACTGTCGTTCAGCTACACGGGCGACCGCCTGTACGCCGTTTCGCGCTACCTGGACAACGACACCTGGCAGGGCGGCTTCCTGCAAACGGATGCTTCGGTAGAGAAGCGTTTTAAAAACGGCCTGAGCATATTCGCCAAGGCGTCCAACCTGCTGGATACGCCGATGGTACTGTATCTCAAGAAACAAAACCCCGCCAGCCACGCTGTTGAAAGATATGAAGACTATAAGAGCGGCACATTGGTACGCCGCGATTATTACGGGCAAAACCTGCAAGCAGGGTGCAGGTTCAAATTTTGAAAATCTTTATTATAAAATACATATATATAAATTAATCAATTAATCATAAGTAAGTAAAAACAAATAATAATCAGTATCATGAAAAAGCAAATGATTTTCCTGTCGATGATTTTCATCGCAACCCTTCTTTTTGCGGGATGTTCCAATGAGGACGAAGACCTGTCGGTGAAAGGAGTAAACGTTACTCCCACCTCGCTGAGTTTGAAGCCGGGAGGCATGCAATCGCTGACGCTGGCGATTTTCCCGGACAATGCAGCCAACAAGTCCGTTAAATGGGAAAGCTCGGACGAAAGCGTAGCCACTGTGGACGAATCCGGAAAGGTAGTCGCCATAAAGCCCGGTAACGCCACCATTACCGTCACCACCGTCGATGGCGGCGAAAAAGCAACCTGTTCCGTTACCGTGGCGCTCAACGATCCGCTTGCCGTATCGGGCGAAGTGTACGGCACATGGGCGAAATATTCGGTCGTCAACGTCGACGGGCAGATCAGCATACCTGCCGGTAAAAGCCTTACCATCGAGGAAGGCGTGGAAGTAATGGTCAGCACGGCCGGACAGGATGCCAACAATACGAAAATAGAGTTCATCGTTAACGGCAGCCTTTACTGCTACGGAACCGAAGAAGCGCCGGTAACCTTCACTGTTCCCGCCGCCGAACGCACCGCAGACAATACCTTTACCCGCTTGTGGGGCGGCATTATCGGCAGCGCCACTTGCAGCGAAATGGCGTTCGAACACGTCATCGTTGAATATACGGGGGCCGTCACTACCAAAACGTCGCCGTCCGTTGCAGCAGCGCTGTTCAAGCCTGCCGGCGGCGAAGGGATGGTCGCCTTCAACACCAACAATCCTGCCGGGAAGTATGTCATTGTCAACTCCACGTTCCGCAATACGGGCGAGGACGCCATCTATGTGCAGGGCGGCAGCTGTATTTTCGCCAATAACCTGTTCTACGCCGTGGGCGAGGCGGGCGGCGAAGCCATCAACGTAAAGGCCGGCTGCAAGGTCGATGCCGCGTTCAACATGATGTACAGTCCCAACACCAACGGATTCAAACTGTCCAACTCAGGGGCGGACGGCGGCGCTCGATTTCAGGCGCAGATCAATGCCTACAACAATACCGTCATCAACTCGGGCTGGCGCCGCGATCCCAACAAGCCCAAAGGCGGATCGGTATGGGCCGAAGCCGGATGTCTGGTTAATGTATACAACAATCTGACGGTTAACTGTATGTTTGCCGCCAAAGCGCCAATGTTCGGGCAAGACGCTACCGACGGCCCCGACCTGAACAGCAAAATCGATTACAATTTCTACGCATCGGGAACAGCGCAAAGCACCGTACCGCAACACGCCGCCAACGGTACGCTGACTGCTTACGACGGTTTTAAAGCCGGCGTGAGCGACGTGGTATACGGTACGCATGATGTACGCGGAACAGCCGCCGGCGACAGGAACCCGATGTTCGAAAATTTCCCTTTCGAAACGAATCCCCTGTTGTCGTACACTTTCAACGCCTCGTGGGACTTCCGGCTGAAACCGGGTTCGCCTGCACTCGCCGGCGCCTACACGGGCTTCACGCCTTATTTCTCCGCCGCAGGTATCACCGTTAACGGAAAAACATACAAATCGCCCGCGCCGGCTGCTTATTTCGGTGCATTCGGAACCAAATAATGATGAAGAAATGAAGAAAGCAGTCCTTCTTTTTCTCTTTGCGGCGGTAAGCGCCATCTATACGTATGCAGCTCCCGGCGACAGCCTCCGGGCGCTGCTTCCGCAAATACCCGGCGAAGCGTTCAATTTTATCGTGGCCAACGATTTAGGCCGGAACGGCTATTACGAACAGAAGCCGATTGCACGGCTCATGGGCTTTACGGCCGAACACGGCAGCATAGAAATGATTGCGGCAGCCGGCGATGTACACCATTTCGAAGGCGTGGCCAGCGTGCACGATCCTTTGTGGATGACCAATTACGAGCTGATTTACGACCATCCCGAGCTGATGATCGACTGGAACGCGATATGCGGAAACCACGAGTACCGGGGGAACACGCAGGCCGTACTGGATTATAGCCATATCAGCCGCCGGTGGAATGCGCCGGCGCGATATTACACCATGGCCGTCAAAGCGGATGACGGTGCAACCTGCCGTCTGGTATTTATCGATACCACCCCGCTGATGGACAGGTACCGCAACGATACGCTCGGCTATCCCGATGCGTGCAAGCAGGATATGGCGCGGCAACTCGGCTGGATTGATTCGGTACTCTTCCATTCCACGGAAAACTGGAAAATTGTCATCGGACATCATCCCGTATATGCGGATACCAAAAAGGAAGAAACCGAAAGAGCCGATATGCAGAAGCGACTGGCGCCTGTGCTGGAGAAGAACCGTGTGGATGCATATTTCTGCGGGCATATTCACAATTTCCAGCATATTAAGCCGGCTTCATCGCGGGTGCATTATATCGTCAACTCGGCCGGTTCGCTTTCGCGATCGGTGAAGGCAACTTCCGAAACCCTGTTTTGCAGTCCCGATGCCGGATTCAGCATTTGTTCCGTAACCGGCGGCGCATTTACGTTCTATTTCATTAACCATCAAGGTTTGGAAATATACCGGTATTCTATTTACAGGGAACAGGTCAAAACAACTTCGTTATGACGCCCGTTGCCAAGTAAAGACGTTATTGTGATATAGAGACGTGGCACGCCACGTCTCTACAAAAATCATCGCGATAAGGACGATTATGGATGGGAGGTCGGAGAATAAAAACGCCATGTTCCGAAAAAAACGGAACATGGCGATATGCGAGATCCGGAATTATTCCTCCGTTGCCCAGAAATCCAATATTTCGTCGGAAATCTCTTCTTTTGCCGACTTGATGTAATTCAGGAATTTTTCAGCCAGTGGTTTTTCCTGTTCCGACACTTCCCAGAAGTTTTTTGAATCGCGTATGACCCGGCAAAGATCCAGCAATTCGCCGCATCCGGCATGGATGAATATTTCCTTTGCTTCTTCGTTCGACAGTATATCCGAATTGACCAGGGTGAGCAGATTGTCGAAAGCCAGGTATTTCTGGTCCAGCTTTCCAAGCCCGGTGATTGCCGCTAATTTCCGGCCTTCGGGTGTTCCAATATGGGTGATGAAGAGGAATGTGCGTATCAGCAGCACCTGATCGGTAATAGTCGCGACGAAATAACCGGCTTTCATATCCGAGATACGGTATTCGATTAAGAAATTTCCGCCGCTCGTGGGGAATGCTTTTAATTCGAAAAACGAGATAATGAGATCATGATTCATGATGTCGATGTATCTGCCGTCGATGCGTTCGTGCATACGGTTGAGGGCGTGTTTCTGCATGTACACGTCCATTGGCCGGTTCTCTTCCGTGTTTTTGATCCCTAACTGCGCCGGGTCAATGCTCATCCAGTGGATTGAGTCGGAGAAGCTCCAGCCTACGCGGGCAGCCATGCGTTTTCCGGCGCCAACCTTTACCTGTCGCCAGACCGGCGAGCTTGCAGTGATCGTTACCGTGCTGCTCAACCTTGCCGAAGCGCCTTCTTTCTTTTCCATATGAAATTTATATTTCACCTGAAGAAAGTAGTCGCTGAAATCGCTGCATACCAGGCCGATGGATTCAGCCTTATTGGCGATGTCCACCATAATTTTCACCCATTTTTCCCGGTTGTTTTCCATAAGTTTATCGATGATCCCGTCAGCGTCGCGCAATTCGGGATAAATGCCAAGATATATCTGTACCGGAACCACCACGAAAAGCCAGTCGTGATAACTGATTTCCGGGCCTCCTTCATATAATTCCGTGCGCTTACCCGTTATATACCTGTTTAAATACTGTTTTACATACGCGGTAAATTCTTCGGGAACCTTATCGTTGCCGGCAACTATTTTCATCGCTTTGGAACGCATGCAAAATAAAAAATCGAGGCCTTTTTCGAGCAGTTTAAAATATTGCCGGCCGCCAAGCAAGGAGCAAAACCATTGGACTTTGCGTATATATTCGTTCCTGTTTTGCGCCAACAGCACTTTCTTTCGCGCTTCGAGATTCGGCTTTTTCTTTTTCTGCTTGCTCATCGTTATGGGTTTTGTGGTGATTGACGGTTGTATGGATACATTCAATCTGTCGGGAGGCTACCGGATTTCTGAAATCAGGCAGGCTTATTTCTGTCAGAATGCGGCCATCAGCAAATGTATGTCCTGGAACGGTATGCCGAAAAGATTACCGATGTATGCATTGGTAAGAATACCATTGTACATGTACACGCCATTGCGCAGGTCGGCGTCCGATTTAAGCCAGCCGGTAAGGCTTCCCTGCTGCCCTATGCTCAGGATCATGTCCACCAGGATATTGCTGATCGCCATGGATGCTGTCCGCGGCACACGCGAGGTAATATTCGGCACGCAGTAGTGGATAACCCCATGTTTCACAACAGCGGGGGAGGCGAGCGTGCGTATCTCCGACGTTTCGCAGCATCCGCCACGGTTAATGCTCAGGTCGACAATTACTGAGCCGGGCTTCATGTGGGCGATCATTTCTTCGGTAATCAGGAGCCGGCGCTGATATTCGTCAACATGGGCAGTTCCGATCAGTGCGTCGGCTGAGGCCAGGGCTTTGACCAGTACTTGCGGGTGCATCACCGATGTGTAGAGGCGAACGCCCAGGTTTCCCTGTAACCGTTGCAGGCGGTGGATCGAATTGTCGAATACGCGCACAAAGGCGCCTGATCCCAATGCGCTGCGGGCGGCAAACTCGGCGGCTGTGCCCGAACCTATGATAACAACCTCAGCCGGGCTTACTCCCGATATGCCGCCAAGCAAAATTCCCTTGCCGCCCGACGACTTGCTCAGATATTCGGAGGCGGTCTGTACGGAAACATTGCCGGCAATCTCGCTCATCGCCTTCACCAGCGGGTAACAACCGAAACGGTCTTTGATATTTTCGAACGCGATGGCTGTGGTATGTTTTCCGGCAAGTTTGCGGACATATTCCTCGGAAAGCTGATAACCCGGAAGGTATGAGAAAAGGAGCTGCCGGTCTTTCATCAGTTCTACTTCGTCGATGGCCGGAGGGTTGATCTTGAAAAGAATATCCGCCCGGTACGTTTCGCTGCGCTCGACGATAAACGCACCGGCTTCGCTGTATTGCAGGTCGGTGTAGTTGGCATCCCCGCCTGCCTGCTTTTCTACCAGCACACGATGCCCATGCTGTACCAGCACGCCTACCGTTTCGGGTGTCAGGGCGATGCGGCTTTCGCACGGGTCGGATTCTTTGGGAACGCCAATCAGTAATTGACGCCGGCTGTTTTCGATCTCCAGAAGTTCTTCGCATGGCATCAGGGCCTCTTTACTGATGGAAAAATACAATGTCGGCATGACGGAAAGGATTTGTTATCTATTGAAATGACAAGTGATCGATTTGAAAGGTCCTGGAGTACAGGAAAGATTTTACCTGTACCGATCCCGAAAGATTCAGGCTTTTCGGCTCATTCATGAGCACACGGTACAGGGAGATCAGGTTGGTTAACATGTCTTTCATTTCGATGGAGACCTGTATCCTGTAATCCTTTTGCGTTCGTGCGGCCAGTTCCACCTGTTCCATCTGCGTTACCGTGCCGATGACCCGGTCGTTGAGCCTGAGATCCATGTTGGCGTTTTTTATTTTTACGCTTGCCCGGTTGGGATTATCTACAGTGACCGTGATGGACAGCCGCAACATGTTCCCTTTAAATTCCCTGTAGGTCACATCTTTGACGCCTACCAACCGGATATCTTCGAACCCGGAACATCCCGAAAAGAACAGCAGCGGCAGGGCCGTCAGGATGATGATCAAATGCTTTTTCACGCTTTATCTTATTCAAATTTAATGATAATCAATACGAATCATATTGAAAAAGCAAAATTAAAAAATTATTGGTTCATTCTTTTTTTGAGATGCTATGATTTTTTGCCGTTCCAACCCCTGTCAGCAGCTTCGTAGCCTGACAGGGTTGACGAACAGGACATTGACATTCGGAACTTCAAACTTGCTGACTCGAAATCGACAGAGACCCTGTCAGCAGCTTTGCAGCCTGACAGGTCAGTGCATCGCACCGACCTGACAGGGTCGTCAGACCTGTCAGGGTCAAATAACGAATGCCAATTTCCTGAATCAAACTTCCGGAATTAACGGATTTAGAAAATAATATGTATTTTTGTGAGAAGAAATTTAGTGTTATCAAACGATAAACGATGAAAGAATTTAATACGGCAGGCCCCTGCAACAGCGCAGAGCATTACATGATAGAAGCCTCCACCCGCTTGCAGGGCGTGGAAGAGTTGATAGACGACAAAAAATATTTTGTGATTCATGCGGCGCGTCAGAGCGGAAAAACAACGTATCTGAATGATTTAACCGACCGGCTCAACAAAAGTGGGCAATATTATGTGCTGTACTGTACGCTGGAAGCTGCACAGGGTATAACCGACCTGGAGAAGGGAATCCCGTCCGTTATACGCTGCCTGAAATCTGCCATCAAATATTCAAACTTTCCTGACCGGGAAAACTTTGCTATAAATGCGGACTACGACGATTATACCAATGTATTAAAGGACTCTCTGACCGATTACTGCATGCTGCTGGATAAGCCCATGGTCATCCTGTTTGACGAGGCCGACTGTTTAAGCGAAGGAACACTGATCACCTTTCTCAGACAGTTACGGGGCGGATATAAT
>JAISCQ010000158.1 GCA_031265445.1 Bacteroidales bacterium | reverse complement strand
CATACTCATCGGCAAACCGTACCAGCCGAGCAAAATACAGGGTATAAATCCGTTCAAACACCGCATCGTTCTTCATGACTGTGATTTTAAGCCCTTATAACCGTTGTCGTGTTTCCGTTCTTGAGCGGACAGGTTTTCCGGAAAATCTTCCCGTCCGTATCTGTCAATTCTGTGATATTGAAGTATCTCATAAAGCATCTGTTTTTAAAAATTCATGCTGCAAATATATGGAATTATCTCCGAATTTATCTAAACCGATAAGCTCAAAATTTCCTCCACGCATCCTTTCGGGGTACTTTCACCTTTGCCCCCTCGCCCCAGTTCGTATATTCGAAATGCGTGTCGGAGATGACCGCAAAGCGCGGTAATGCTTCGTTACCTTTTTGCGCCGACACGAAACCCGTACCGCAAATAAGGATGATAATTGATGCTTTAATAAATCTGTTCATAATGTTTACGTGTTTTGATTTTTAATTTTTATAACAAAGTTAATGGTTTTCTCTTTCGGGTTTTTCCAGGTAACCGCTTCCCTGTCGGGCGCAATCGTAGCGCCGGAATGAGTTTTAACAGAAACCGCTTTTCGACCGCCGGGTAAACGGACATGCAGCGTGAGTTCTTCCGGTTTCGGATAGTTTTCGTCATTGGTAAATTGAATGGAACCGGAAACCGTGCCGTTTGAAGCATTGTATTTCATGGACCAGGATACCGTGCCGAAATGTGTCGGCGCCTTCTCCACGCCAATTTCGTTACCGCTTCCGAGCCAGTCGCGGTCTGTTCCCAGCGCCAGTTGCAGGGAACTTGGCGAGGTTGTATCGCCGACAGCCGGATAGTCTTCAAACACCATCATGTCGCGAAGTGCACGAACCACCGCTGCCGGCGTCCATAAATGCTGACGGTCGCCGGCGCAATCTTTCGTATCCGCCTCCTGACCGCGTTCTTCGCACCAGGTGTAAAGCGGCGTGGCATGATTAAGCGTTGCGTAAAAATACTTTGCCACAACATCGCCGTTGCGTCTTAGCAGATGTGTTTCAGCGATATTGTCCAGCGTAATCGCTACCCACATTCCATCGGGCATCCATCCGGTATGAACCGGCATTCCGCCTGGACTCATCCGTTTTTCAATATATTTCAGCGTGCTTTCTATCAGTTCGTCATCTCCCGGAAGCAAACGGCAGGGAAATGCGACATTGAGCGCTCCCCATGTACTGCCGCCTTTTCTCCCGGCAATACCGGGAATCCAGTGGTAACCGTCTTCCCGGATACTTCCCTTGCGGATCGTTTCAAGAAGGTCGGCATAAGCGGTATCGGCATAACCTTTGAGTTCCCGGTATTCCGCTGTTTTTCCAAGAATTTGTGCAACTTCAGCGGCAATCAGACCGGAATACACCGACCATATATTATGCGGAAGAAAGATTCCGTAAAGACCCAAACCGCAATCTCCTATACCTTGCGGCATGAGTCCGTAATTGAGCGGTTTTTCACCTTCATAAGGTTTTCTCGAATAGGCTCGCATTTTTTCCGACCATCTGGCGCAGGACAACATTCGAGGATAAATCCATTCGAGAAATTTTCGGTCTTGTGTAAGACGGTAATGTTCAATAGCAGCCCATGATTTTATTCCGGCAATACCCCACATCAAATGCCCCCATCCCGATGGATCGTTCCAGTCGCCGTCGTCTCCCTGATTTTCATACGCCACTTTGAAACCTTCAAAAGCGTCCTGATGAAGACCATGATGGTCAAGAGCTACAGCAGCAATTCCGGCGTCGAGGGTATTGGGCGCACGATATAATTCCGTGCCGGGAACACATCCGATATATCCTTGTCCTACAGGTTCTCTCATAATGAACATGTCGGCAAATGAAGCGAAAAATCCGTTAAGAACTCCTTCATCGGGGATACGATATTGTACCGTTTTTTCAAATAAAAGAGATTGCCAGATTTTTTCGGCGGCTTCCCAATCGGTGTTCCAGTCATGTTGACAAAGTTCTTCGGCATTTTTTTCCCTTTTATTGTACGGACGTACTGCCCATGCGGATTTTTTTTCACCCGGCTTGAGCGTCCAGCACATCATCATGTTCATGTGTCCGTGTGATCTGCCGTCGGGATTTTCCGAATATTTTTCCGCACCGATTCCAATTAATGTAATACGGTCGGCATAATCTTTCATTGCGGCAAGAAGCATATTGGACTTCCAGATTTCCGGGTCAATCCAACCTTTATTTTCCATAGGCACTACCGGCGATCCCTCGATACTAATGGCGTCGAAACGAATGGCGATGTTTCGTTCTGTTATTCCGTTATTAACCATTTCAATCCGAATCGGCATGGCATCCTTTGTTCCAAGCGCCGAAAGTGTCAAAACGACATCGGAATCTTCAAACGTATTAACGACGCCGGGAAGATAACCTTTCGGTCTTGTCCATTGTGATTTTCCAAAAGGATGCCCGTCAACGTGCGGTTTGATTTCGATGGAAAACTCGGTTCGCGGCATCAGAGCTGCTGCAAGCGGATAGTGCAGTAAATTGTCATACGTCCACGAAATTTTCAATGAACCGGATTGAAGGTCAAGCAAGGTTCTGTCACTTGCTGTCGGCATTCCCGCGGTCACACGGTGCGGCGTACCGAAAGCGTAGGAAAAATCCACGCGGGAAGGGTTTGAAGCCGGCGCTCCGGCTACGTTTATGCCAAAAAAACATAAGGCAATGAATACAATAGAGATTTTACATGTTTTCATACGAATAATTTTTATAGTATTTATTATTAAAATTTCAATATACTGATACATTTTTAATTTAAAATGTTATTTTGAATACCCATGCGTATTCGTTTTTACGTTTACCGTATAGCGAATCGGGGATGTCGATTACCAGTTTGGTAAAATTCCACTCAGGGTGTTGCGACCATGACAGTTGTGTTTCTTCAGCGCCAATCATGGTAACAGTCGAATTACCCTTGTTGAGATAAAGCGAATTGATTTCGAGTTTATCTTTTGGAAAAGCAGTACAGATAGCATAAAGCGTTTGACCGTCTTTGCTGCGGGTAAAACGGATTTCACCCTGTTGTTTGTTGTCCTTTTTGTCGTCGGCGACGGCTGCTCCGCTGAGTGTATCGTCGTTTTGTACGATAGTTCCGGAAGTCAGGTCTTGGACAGGTATCAGCCATGGACGTGTACCGTAGATTGCTTCGCCGTTGATTTTGAGCCACGCTCCGATTTCGCGCAGACGGCGTTCCTGTACTTCAGGCAGTCCGCCCTTGCCGTCGAGATTGACGATCAACAACAGGTTGCCGTTTTCGCTGACAGTACGGATAAACATGTGTACAAAATCCTTTACGCTCAACACATTCTCCTCTGTGTCTTCACGGTTGTAGCCGAACGACTGACTGATACCTCGATTCTCTTCCCATGGATGCATCATCTCGTAACCTTTCGGCATGTCGTGATATTCGCTGCAAAAGAAATCGCCGATTTTGGAACGCGACCGGCCGTTACGGTCATTCAGAGCGACTTCCTTGCGTCCCGATGCGCGGTTGTAGAAGTGAGCGATGATTTCGGGCGAACGGTATTCTTCGGCAAACATTTCCCAATCGCCGTCGAACCAGAGAATGTCGGGGTCGTAAAGGTCAATAAATTCCTTAGCCTGAGGAACAATATAGTCGCCAAAGAAGTCTTCGACAGGATATTTTCCGGTGAGATGAATCTTCTTTTTCGATTCTTCATAAGGAACATATTTGTGCGCTCCCCATTCACGGATTTGTTTTACACCGTCCTTAACTACAGGATAATACCATTCGTCGAGCGAAAAGTAAAATCCGAATTTCAGCCCGTTTTTGTAACAGGCATCCACCAGCGGACGAACCAAATCCTTTTTCGGGCCCATATCCATAGCGTCACGTTCGGTGTAACTGCTGGGCCAGAGGCAAAAGCCGTCGTGATGTTTACAGAACGGAATCACATACTTCATGCCGGCTTTCTTTGCCAGTCCAATCAACCATTCGGGATTGTAGTTTTCGGCGGTAAACAGCGGGATGAAATCGTCGGGCATAAAATCTTTCCCCCAAGTCTTTTCATGATATTCTTTCACCTCAGGAATTCTGCCGAGCATGTTTTTCAAATACCAGTCGGGATACATTGAGCCGCTTGCCTTTGGTGCGTCCCAGCCGGCTACGGAATACAGTCCCCAGTCGATAAACATTCCGAACTTGGCGTCGCGAAACCATTCCGGACATTCGTGCTGCCGAATCGACGTCAGGCTGGGTGTGTAAGGACCGTAAATCGTTTCCTGCCCGAACTGCATCACTGTAACGTTCTGTGCGGGCTGCTTTTCTTTTTGTTTTCCCTTTTGGGAATAAACAGTCGTGCTGTTCAATGTCGCCATTGCCATGATGGCGATGCTTAAAATCATTCTTTTTTTCATTATATCAAATTTTCATTCTTTTATTCATTCCAATATTCCCGGTAGCGGAAGTTAAACCGTCCGCCCGGAGCGGTATCGCCATTGACGTAAAAGTCCATGATATTGCCGTTTTCCTGCATGTTGTCGTTCCATTTGAACTCCATGTCTATTGTTTTTCCGGACAGGCCCAACGTCCGGCGGGGAATAGCCAGTTCGAGGCGGTTGCCCTTGACGGCATACCTGACTTCTGCCGCCTGTTCCCATTCCCAGCGTCTGCCGACATTCTTCTCCACAACTGCCTTTTTCCCGGGACTGACGCGGTTGACGATGTAATCGTATCCGTTCCAGCCGGTTGACTGGTCGCGGTCTGCGTCGATGAAGAGCATCATCCAGTTGCGGTCGGTCTTCGGCGTAAGCGCAGCATCGGTCTCGACGCAGAAATAGACCTGTTCGTCGTCGCGGGCAACTTTTGCGCCGCCGGGCGTGAGGCCGAAAAATCTATAGATGAGATGAAAACCATCTCTCTCGAGACGGTTTCCGTCTCTCTCGAGATGATTTCCATCTCTCTCAAGACGATTTTCATCTCCCTCGAGATGATTTTCATCTCCACCGAGATGGGTTTCATCTCTCTTGAGATAGAGTTCATCTCCATCGAGATAAAATTTATCTCTACCGAGATGAGATTCATCTCAAGAGAGACGAAAATCATCTCATCTATGTTTGCCGAGCCTTTTACCATCCCGGATTTTGTGCTAACTGAGGATTCAACACAAGTTCATTGGTAGGAATCGGCGAAAGGTAGTCCCTGCCCAGGTTGAACTGGTAGCCATTGGCCAAAGCGCTGAAATCCCTGTATGGATCTATGTAGCCTTCCGCATTAACCGGTTTCATGGCTACCGCGCCCAGGAACGATTCCGTTGCACCCGGATAGTTTTCCCACTGTTTCAATACGGCGCCGAGCGGTCTTTTGCCGGCAATCAGTTCGTCGGCTGCCGCCCAGCGGAAAATATCATCCACACGGAAGCCTTCACTAACCAGTTCAACTTTCCGCTCACGACGGATCTCCTGCAGTGCAGGCGACAGACCGGCAAACTCCCAGTTTGGATCGGTCGTGATGTTGTTTATATCCAGCATTCCGGTCATACCGACACGCTTGCGCAGGGCATTGACCGTTTTGTCAATATCGCTCTGGGTAATCTCGCCCAACTCCGCTTTCGCTTCGGCATAGATCAGCAACACTTCGGCATAGCGGAACAGGATAGCCCCATGGTAGGATGTCCACGTTCCGTAATAATCGGCATAATTCGGGCTGGTTCCCTTCCACAATTGATATCCCGTGGAACAAATAATGTCACTACTCGCGCCGTCAAACAGGGGGACGGTAAAATATTCCTTTGTATCTTCCCACAGGACATGTTCGCCGTCGTCCACAAAGAGGGTCTGATTCAGTCGCGGATCGCGGTTGGCAACCACCGATTTCAGATTACCGTCACCCTGATAGAGTGAAGATACGGCAATCGGCTTCCCGTCCATGCAAAGGTAGGATTCAACCATACGTTTGCTCAATCCGAAACCGCCACCTCTGAGCCCAAGCCTGTCCATCCAGTTTTGTTGAATGCCGTCGGCTTTTGAATATCTGCGCCAGAACAGCACTCCCTTGTAATTGCTGTAATCATATTGATTGAACAGCTTCCAGTAGCCATTTTCAACGCCTTCATGATCCAGAGCAGGGAAGCTGTTTGCTTCCGCAAGCGCTATCAATGCGCCTGCCGCATCAGCAGCCTTGCGGATAAACTTTGTCCCGTCGGAGCCGTTGACCTTGAAAGGCGTGTCCTTCAGCGCATGGTACTTTTCCCATGTGCCTTCATAGAGGGCAATACGCGCCTGAAGCGCCAGTGCTGTTTCCTTTGTAATACGGCCCGTATAGCTTCCGCCTGCGCGGGCAGGCAGATACTCTACGGCTTTGTCCAAATCCTGCATCATATTTTCTACAACCTGATCGCGCGAAATACGCGGTGCGGTCAGCAATTCAGAATCAATTCCGACGGTAGTTGCAATCCAGGGCACATCGCCGAACGTGCGCAATTTGTTGTAATAAAATACGGCGCGGAAGAACAAAGCCTCGCCGGCGTATGGATTGATTTTATCCGCCGACGCTTCAACCAGTGAATAATGGTCCATAAAATAATTGATGTCCCGCAGGAGGCTCCAGTCGCCCGACGACCAGCCGCCACCTGAAGAAGGCAGTGTATTTTCGCCGTTCATCCGCCGGTTGTAGTTCACGGTGGGCTGCGTATCGCTCCCGTTATAACCGTCAACGCCAAACGGGCCTGCGTCCCATGACCGGTAAGTCGGTAACAGTCCGTTATGATTATAAAAATTATTACAGTAAATTTTCAGGTCGTTTTCCGATTTCCAGAAATCGGCGTCGCTGAGATTGACAAGGGGTGCGCGTTCCAGAAAGTTGTCGTTGCATGATGACAGCATCAGGGCGGAAACACCCATCCATACGATGATGATAAATTTATACTTTTTCATATTCTTAAATATTTATGAGTCACTAAATTAAAAAGTAATATTCAAACCGCCGGCCCAGGTACGCTGCAAGGGATAAATTTTACCGTCCGAACGGCCATACGTCAATTCAGGGTCTATGGATTTGATCATTTTTGTCAGCGTGGCCAAATTTTCCACATTGACAAAAAACCTTAGTTTCTGACAGTTGATACGCTTCAGCAACGATGCCGGTAAACTGTATCCTATTTGCAGGTTCTTTACGCGCAGATAGGCTGCATTTGACAGGTAACGGGTTTGCGTCTGCATATTTTTACTCATTTCTCCTCCCGAAAAGTAATATTTTGGATAATAGCCGTCGGGATTGCTTTCACTCCAGCGGTCATAGTGTTGAATATAGCCACTGTTATGATATGTACTTCCGATAATGCCCCAAAACATATTGGAATCACCGAACCAGAAGTCGCGCTTGCCTACACCCTGAAGGAACAGGGTAACATCGAATCCTTTGTATTCGGCATTCATGTTTACGCCGAACGAGTAGCGCGGCGTATTGTTGCCGATCACTTTCCGGTCGCCTGGATCTTCCAGCGTATTGCTGCCCCAGTCAATCTTTCCGTCGTTGTTCAGGTCTTTGTAGCGGACGTCACCGCGGGACCAGCGGCTATGAAACACATTTTGCGAAGGCGCGGACGCGATTTCTTCATCCGACTGAAACAGCCCTGCGGTTTCGTAACCCCAGATTGCGCCCATTTTTTGGCCTTCATACCAGGTCGTATTCAATCCTTCCGGATTCGGATATTTCTTGACGATACCCTGATAATCGCTTAACACGGCATTGATGCCATAACTCAGGTCACCCTTCCGATCCCTGAATCCGACCGTTAATTCCCATCCTTTGGTCTCGACTGCCGTAGAATTGGTTTGTGGAGCCGAAGATCCCAAAACCGCCGGTAATAGCTGGGCAGGCCCGACGTAGTCGTCCATAGAACGCCGGTACCAGTCGAAACTGACGTCCAGCCGGTTGGACAGGAACGTCAAATCAGCGCCAAAATCCAGCGAGGTTGTCGTAATCCATGTCAGGGATGAATTGACAATGCCCGGATTGCTGATATACGATTCCCTGCTGCCGCCAAAATAGTGTTCCGTAGAAGTAGGGTTGACGGTGTTGAGCGAAGGATAAAAAGGATAGTTGCCTGTGAAACTCTGATCGCCAAGTTGACCATATTCCACGCGGATTTTCAACGAATTGACTGCCGATTCGATAGGTTTCCAGAACGATTCTTTCGACGCTATCCAGCCGGCCGATATGCCCGGATAGAACTTGTAACGCACATCTTTGAGGAATCGCGAAGTGCCATCGTAACGTCCATTAAGTTCCAGCAGATATTTTTCCCTGTAATTATAGTTGATACGCCCAAAGCCGCCCCGGATGGCCAGTTGCGAAGCGCTTTCGCCGATATTGCGTAATGTACCGTACGACAAAGCCAGCGAGGGAAGTTCGTCGGAATACAACTGATTGTTGCCTGCCGAAAACGACACGTTATCGTACAGTTCCTGCGTATATCCGACCATCGCTTTGAAATAGTGGTCTTTCAACTGTTTTTCGTACGAAGTGAACGCATTGATGATATAATGCTGGTTCTTACCTGTAGAACGGCTGAAAGAATTCGGATTGTTCGTTAGGACACTTGGGTCTCCGTTAGGCATGGTTTGATACACGGTGGCACGATGGCTGGTGCTGTTCCGGTATATGCCGTCGAATGTATAATTGGCCGTGATATCCCAGCCTGCCAGAGGATGAAATACAAATTCGCCGGTCAGGATGGCGTTGTCGTTCGTTGACCTGTCCCGGCCTCCCAACTCTATCGCCCGTACCCACCCGGTCTTTTCTCCAGTTGGCATAGTGTATGCCATAAAAGGCCACATACGTTGCAACATCTCGAAAGGACCATTTTCATACGAATAGTTGGGATTAACTGCTGATGCTCTGGAAAACGCACTCCGTAGATTGAAACTCAGCCATTTTGAAATTTCGGACGAGAGATTGGCCCGTACATTGTAGCGCCGGTAGGAATCATCGCCGAAACCGTTAAGCAAACCGTCTTTCTGCGTGTATCCCAGTCCGGCGTAATAGCTCGAATGACTGACACTCCCCGATACACCTACATTTTGTTGCTGGCTGAAAGCGAAATCTTTTAACACAAGATCATACCAGTCGTTATTTGCATTTCCTCCATTCCAGAAACTAGGAAAGCCAATGTCTGGAGCAGTTTCTTCCGTTAGTTTTCCATCATTATAGTCTTTAATGCGTTGCATCTGCCAGTCGCTAATGGTATGGGCAATGCCGGCATTATCACATGCTTCATTGAAATAGTTCGCAAAATCCAGTGAATTCATTGCTTTAGGCAGGTTGACAGGCTGCGCCCAGCCAAAATTGCTGTTATAGGTAATGGTTGGCTTTTGTTCTGCTTTTCCCCGCTTGGTCGTAATCAGAATGACGCCGTAAGGAGCGCTCGACCCGTAAATGGCCGCCGAAGCAGCATCTTTCAGCACGGAAATGCTTTCCACATCGTTCATATTGACGCTGTTTATATCTCCACCCTGGATTCCGTCGATTACCACCAGCGGCGAGCCGGTCGAGCCGAAGCCCGTGTATCCGCGGATGTTGATGGTCTGTGTAGCGTCGGGGCGTCCTCCATTGGCGGTCGTGGTGATGTTCAGGTTGGCCACCTGTCCTTGCAACGCTTGCGAAACGGTTGTCACCGAACGGTTTTCCAGTACTTCGCCCTTCACCTGTGCTACCGCACCGGTCAGATTTACTTTTTTCTGCGTCCCGTAGCCGACGACCACGACCTCTTCCAGCGTCTGGGTGTCTTCAAGTAGTCTGATTATAAGCGGTTTGCTTCCTCTCACTAATGAGGATAAATCACTGATTTCCTGCGTGATATATCCGATGTAGGAGACTTTCAGTACGGCATTATCCGCCACGTTCAGCGAGAAGTTTCCGTCCGCATCGGTCACAATTCCGTTCGTCGTACCTTTTTCGATGACGTTGGCGCCGATTACCGGCTCGTTGTTGATATCAACGACGGTCCCCGTGACCGTGTTCTTTCCCTCCTGCTGGAATACGAGTGTTTTGCTTTTGGCAAGGATGATTTGGTTGTTGATCATCTGATAACCGACATCCGTGCTTCTCAACAGCTGGCTCAGAATATCGGTTATGTCTCCGTTATCCACATGGATATTGACCTTGCGGCCGATATCTACCGTTTCGTCCGTAAACAGAAATGAATAGGACGTTTCCTTCTCGATCGTATTAATAGCTTCTTCAACCGTTACATTGCTGAGAAACAGCGATACCGTCTTCATATTCTGTGAATAGGTTACGCCTGCATAGAGCTGAAATACGACCAAATATGAAAATACAACTGTAAGTCTCATGATGCGTAAAAATTTTTTTAGTGCATTTACTTGTATAATATCTGTATTAAATTTTATTTTTTCCATACTTTTGTAGTGAGTTTAGTTAATAATAGATTGTATGTCCGGAGTCATAGCCCGGACGTCTCGGGGCAAGGATGAGTTGACTGACTCGTCCTTGCTTTTTTGTTGGGTTTACTGACTGTTCTTTTCCATAGGCATTTCGTTTTTTTAGAGAGTTTGACATTTTATTATTTGATGACCACGTTGATTTGCTGCCGGTCGAATGTGCTGTCTTCGTTTTGTTTCGTTTTCATTATCTGCCATTTGATGGGCGCCGCTATTTTCAGGTAATCGAGGATTTGCGGGATGGTTTCCGTCGAAAACGTCGCCCGTATCAGATACGATTTTTGTTTGGGGTTTTGCAGTGCAATGTTTACATTATAGCGGCGTGAGAGTTGCTTCATCACTTCCTCTATCGGCGTATTGCGGAAAATGATTTTGCCGTCTTTCCAGGCTGTTTTTTCGTCCGTTTGTACTACGGCACGGATGACTCGATTGTTTTTTTGGTCGAGCTTTACCATGTCGTTGGGTTGAATCGTCGCGTGGTAGTTTTTGTAAATCACATCTACCGTGCCTTCCTGCAAGACAACCTCATTCACGTCTTCGTCGCCGTAGGCTTTCAGGTTGAACTCCGTTCCGCGGGCAATGACTTTCAGGCCGGAGGGCGTCGTCACCTCAAACGGCATGGCGGCGTCGGTCTGTACATCGAAAAAGCCTTCTCCTTCCAGCTCGACCAT
>JAISCQ010000156.1 GCA_031265445.1 Bacteroidales bacterium | reverse complement strand
GCTGCATGTTTTACATATTTTGTTTGATCCGTAAAAAAATGGAAGCATAACGGGAATGCACAGGCCAGTGCTGCTGCAAACCCCGCCGGATTGTCGAAACTTCCGGTAACTGCGAAATTACCGTTCGTGGACGGCAACACCCCCGCATACTGGAGAATCCCGTGCAGCGAAAGCGCCAGGGCAAAAAGCATGACCGTTCCGTACAAATATTGGACTGAGCAAACTGTAACTTCCTGTCGTACAAGATAAAACAACAATAGCAAACCCCCTGCATATATCCGTGAACTTCCCGAAGCTCTAACGACAACAAAAAGGAAGCAAATGATCAGAATGGTATCTACCGGTTTGGCGGGAAGAATTATTTTGCGACCCCGTATACACCATGCAAATCCTGATATTCCCGTACACAGCATCAATCCTAACCATTTCGGAGTTACCGCCTCATTTACAAACCGGTGGGAAGTAACAAACAGGGTGATACTGCATAAGATGCAACATATCAACACTTCTTTTATATATGAATATTTTTTCATTTCCATTCTAAACGAACTTCAAAACCTTTCATATTAACCCCTCCTCGATCAATTGACAAGTAAAAAAATCGAACATATCGATCATCATATCGATGATACGCGCATTGCCCGTCAGGGCATTCATATCCATAGAATCAATGCGGAAAACATCAACAAATCCCGTTGACCCTGTCAGCAGCTTCGCAGCCTGACAGGTCAGTGCGTCGCGCCGGCGTGGGAGCGGCGTCCGACCTGACAGGCTGGGCGTTTGAATGAAACTGCCGTGATAGCCTGCATTGGCCCAGCCGAGATCGTCGGCCATCATGACAACGATGTTGGGACGAACCGGCTTGTTCCCTCCTGCGGACATGCAGGAGGGCAACAAAACCGGTAAAAGATAACATGCGTGTTTCATGGGGTCATGCTGAAGAATAACGTATTGCGATTTTTTGACCGATAAAGATAGTGAAAAAATATTTTTCCCAAACAGTTACCATTCGATGGCCTGGTCTTCATCCGGTATTTGCGTATTGATCTTGCGTTCCATGGTGATGACTCCATTGACGGTGTATTCGATCTTCGTCCCCGGCACCATCGTATAATCCGTATATTCATACGCGATGCCGCTAACGGTCACGTAACGGTGGAGCAGGTAGGGGAGCGTGGCGTCCATCGCTTCCCTGATCAGGAAGGAAGGCTGTGAAGTCACCCTGAATTCCATATTCGGATTGTCCGATGAGAGCGTTACGTTACCCGTTTCGCTGTCGAAAGCCATATAGATCTTGTAATTGCGGCGGTCGATACGATTCTCGTCCACTGTTCCGGCATAGAAGAACACGGTGTGTTCGTCCACCACGTAAACGGGGATTTCGCTTCTGACCATGGCCGCATCGTCTTCGTAGCCTTTGAAGAACGTTTTCAGGGCCGTGCCGCCATAGATGCCCGAATAATCATTGAAGGGCCTTACATTGAGCAGGGCTTTCCCGTAATGTTTTCGGGGATGCGACAGGTAGTTGTACGAGGGATCGTCCACAACGGTCAGGGGAAGCACCCATTTGTCCACCAGGTCGATCCCGACCAGCGAAAAGTCAATATCCAGCAGGGCGATATCTTCTCCCGCACTGATATCGATCGATTCGGGCATTTTGAAATAGCCGGCGTCCAGTTCCCTGTAGTAGAAGTCCGTTCGATCCTGATAACGTTCCCTGTTCAATATTTGCAGGGTGTCGGAATCGACCCTCACGTGAACGGTGATGTTCCGCTCGTTGGTGGTTGATCCGCTGACGATCACCGGAAGCCGGTACGTCACATAGCCGTCGGGCTTGTAGCGCACGCTGATTTGCGACACTCCGCTGTTGTCCAGGGGCGCCTTGAAGGAGATGTACTGCCTGTACTGCTCGGTCACCCAGTCTTTGTTGCACGAGCCGCATAATACCGCCGAAAGGAGCAGTAAACCGTATATATATTTTACCTTTTTCATGTTCATTTGTATTTTTTGATTAATCGTTATAAGTCCATCCGGGATTTTGCGTGAGCTTGCTGTTCCGTTTCAGTTCTTCGTGGCTGATCGGCCAGAACCACATTTTATCCGTGAATGTAGTGGGGAACGACCATACGGCTACCGGCGTGTGGAACAGGTCTCTCTGGGAGCTTGTCATCAGCGGGTTGCAGCCGTAGATAGGCAGGGATTCTTCTACTCTGGCGTCTTTCCAGCGACGCAGGTCGTAGTAGCGCTGTCCTTCGCCCATCAGTTCGATCTGGCGTTCGCGTTTCAGTTTTGCACGGAATATGTCCCGGTCTTCGTACACTCCGGGCGCGTAGTCCGGTACGCCTGCGCGGCAGCGGACAGGGCGAATCCCCTTTTTCATCTCGCTGATGTCGCGTCCGACGTCGTAGGTGATCGAGCCGTCCCATGCAGGGATGTTGAACCGGCCCTCCAGTTCGTTCAGCGCCTCGGCGTAGATCAGCAGGATGTCGGCATAACGGATGGCCGGCTCGAGCTTTTCTAATATTTTATCGGCGTTACTGGCTTCATATGTATCGTTCGGATGTATGAACTTTTTGATGCCGATGCCGGAGCGCAGCCAGAACTGGTTGTTGGAGTATCCGTTGCCGTCGCCGCGGTAGTAGAATACCTGCTTTTGACGGTTGTTGGCTTCGCTTTCGCGTTCCAGATTCCAGATGCTGCCGTTGTAGGCTACCGAGGCATAGAAACGGGGCTCGCGATTGGCGTACTGTAGCGAGACGCCGGCGGGCAGCGGCAGGTACGTGGTGGCGTCTGTGGTATAGCCTGTCGCGCGGGCGCTTCCGTCGCCCCTTCCTATTTCCATGTCTTTTCCCGGGCAGTCCGTTCCGTCGTTCATGTAGTAGGCGTCGCACTGTTTCTGGGTAAGCCCGTGCGTGTTCCAGCCCGTAGCGATTCTCGGCAGCTGGTGGATCGCGAACTGACGCGGCTTTTCGCTGCCGTTATTCCCCCTCGTAAAGATCAGTTCCGTGTCGCCTACTCCGTCCAGCGTTCCGTTGAACAGGGAACGGTACGATTCGAAGGGGTCGATATTGGCCCATCCTTCCGGCCAGTCTTTGGCAGAGAAGTCGCCGTCGGCGGGGGGATCGATCGTGTTCGGGTAAGAAAGGGTGCCGCCCGTTGTGGTCTTATTGAGGGTGAATAACTCATACATGCCCAGTTCCATCACGTCCCGCGCGGCGGCGGCAGCCCTGGCCCATTTTTCTTCGCTGTACCGTTCGGCCAGCAATTGCTTCCCCTGGTCGTCCGTCAGGCTTTTGGCGAAAGCGTCGCTATTGCCGTTGGCCAAGGGACTGGCGGCATAGAGCAGCGCTTTGGCGCGGGCTGCCAGCGCCGATCCGCGCGTGGGACGGGCGAGGTTGGACCCGTCGCGGCGGCCCGGCGCCAGTTCACTGGCCGCCAGCGCCATTTCGGAAGCGATATATTCCGCACATTCGTCGTATGTATTGCGGGGAGCGGCAATCTCGGCGTAACTCTCGGTATAGTCGATTCCCTCGTCGGGGAGCAGGGGAACCGGGCCGTACTTGCGCAGCAGCAGCCAGTAATAGTAGGCTCTTACGAAACGCGCCTGCCCCCTGTAGTCCAGAATTTCCTCCGGGGTCATCTCCTCGTTGATATGGATGTTGAGAATGAAGGTCGTGGCGTTGCGGATACCCCGGTAGCATCTTTGCCAGGACTGCTTTTCGCTTTCTTTATATTCGCCCAGCTTGAACCGGCTGTACGACAGCGCCGACGCTTCCTTAATATCGTAAGTAACGTCGCGGTCGCCATAATACATGTCGTCGGCGAAGCAGTGGGGCGAATCTCCCTTGCTGCACACGTCGGCGTTGAGGCCGGTGAGGAAACTGTAGGTATGCGCCAGCCACTGTTCCGAATAGGTCTTGTTGGCGAATACGGTTTCCTCCGTCATGCGGTCTTTGAAATACTGGTCGGAGTCCAGATAGTCCTTGCAGGAAAACATGATTACCATTACCGGTATCATGAATAACGGGATATAAATTTTCTTTGTCATATGGATTCGTTTTAAAATTTTAAAAGGTAAAGTTCAGTCCGAAAGTGACGGATTTGGCTAAGGGATACTGTTCTCCCCGGTTGGCTCCCAATTCGGGGTCCCATAGTTTAAAGTCCGCCCAGGTCAGCAGGTTGGTGCCTACCATGAACAGGCGCACATTGTTGCAGCGGATTTTATTCACGATTGTTTTGGGGAAGGAGTACCCTATATCGATTGTTTTCAGGCGAAGGTAGGCGCCGTTTTTCAGCCAGAAGGTGGAATTGCGGTAATTGTTGGCATTTCTGCCGTAGCTCAGCCGCGGATAGGCGGCGTCGGGATTTTCGGTGGCGGGGTCGCCCGAAATATCGGCGGAGATCCAGCGGTTTTCGGCCGTGTTTTTCATGATGTTGCCCCACTGGTCTTCGCTGAAGGCATAGATGCACTTCCCGAAGGTGAAGAAGGTCGATTTGCCGGCTCCCTGAAAATGTACGCTGACGTCTAATCCTTTCCATGTGGCGGATGCGCCCAGCCCGTAGATCATGTTGGGTCGCCTCGTAGCGCCTACGGCTACCACGTCGCCGCTGTTAATGACGCCGTCGCCGTTGACGTCCTTGTATTTGATGTCGCCCGGCTGGTAGGTGCCGAAAGTCTGTTGGGGGCTGTTGCGGATGTCATCGTAGTCCTTGAAGAGTCCCAGCGCGATCAGTCCCTTGCACTGATCCACGCGGTAGCCTTTCTCCATCTGATAGGGGTATACGTTGTTTTCCTCGTCCCTTTCCAGGATTTCATTCTTGCTGTAGGTCAGGTTGCCGCGTACGGTCAGCTGGACGCCTCCTATCTTGTGCCTGACGGCAAAACGTCCGTCCACGCCTTTGGTCTGTACGGCTCCCACATTGGCTTTCGGGTTGCTTTCCAGCCCTACCATCGTCGGCAGGTAGTTGCGCGTCATATAGATGCCCTCGCGTTTTTCGTCGAAATAGTCCACATTGATATTGATTTTGTCCTTGAACAGGGAGATGTCCAGCCCGAGGTCGTTTTTGGTGGCTACTTCCCAGGTGACATACGGGGAGGCTACCTGATTGTAGCGCAAGCCGGTAAAGCTTCTGCTGGCTCCATAGTCGGCCCACTGGTAGCCCGCTACGTTGACTGTCGCATTATTTTCAACATAAGTGCTCGCAATGGTGTACAGGTAAGGAAAACGTTCGTCGCCCATGTTGTCGTTCCCTACTTTTCCGTGCGAAAAGCGTATTTTGAACATGCCGATCCATCCGGCGTTTTCCTTGATGAAAGGCTCTTCCGAGAGGTTCCATGCCAGGGAGTAGGCCGGGAAGAATCCGTACTGCTGTCCTGTGGCGAAGTTTTCCGATCCGGTGTATCCGAAGTTGTAATCGATAAAATACCGGTTGTGCCAGTTATAGGTGATCCGTCCGGCTATGGCCTGGTTTCGCTTGGACAGTCCGTTTTTGAGGTCGGTGCCCAGCCCCTGCGTTTTGATGGACGCATCGCGCGTGTACTTGGCCGTTGCGCCGACATTGTGCTCGCCGAACAGTTTGCGGTTCCAGTGGAGTACCAGGTCGAGAAAGTCTCGCCGGTCGCCGTTCGAGCTGCTGGCCTGGTGCATGATGCTGGCGTCCGCTACTTTGGTAAACACCAGGTTGCCGTTGGTGTCGCGCGCGCGTTCGGCGCGGTACTGTTCGGGCCATTTGCGCCGCTGGATCGTATTGGTGTTGTTGGTATCGTATCCGAAGTGTCCCGTAAACTTCAGCCCTTTTGTGATGAAGTCGAAATCCTGTTCCAAGGAGACATTGGTTTGTATCTTGTTGGTCCAGTTTTCGTTGAAGCCGGTTTGCGTAGCGGCCACCCAGGGGTTGGTCTGGTTGCCCGTGCCTACGGCCGGTATATATCCGTTGGAATACACCACCGGCGTACGGATGGCGTTGTAGCCGAAGAGTTCCCCCCACAGGTCGTCGTCGCCCAGCCCGGGGCTGTTGCGTCTGGCCAGCGAACCGGAAAGGCCTACGCGCAGCAGGGTTGTCTTCGTCACGTTGATATCGGCGTTCATCCTGTAGTTATACCGCCTGTAGTTGGCATTGGTATCATAATCTTCCCGCAGGCTGCTATCGGAATTGTACATTCCCTGTTCTTCCACATAACTGCCGGAGACGAAATAGCGGGTGATGCTTCCGCCCCCGCTCAGGTTCAGGTTTGCGCGGTAGCTCATGGCGCCGTCTTTCAGCAGCATGTCCATCCAGTCCACATTGGGATACAGGTCGGGGTCCAGCCCCAGCCGCAGGATTTCCAGTTCTTCCGGCTGAAATATCGGCTCCCTGTTGCGGGTGATGCGCGCCTCGTTCAGCAGGTTGGCGTATGTCATGCCGTCCACAAACTCGGGCGTGACGGTGCGCGTATTGTACGTGGTTTCCGCCTTCACGTTGATCGCGATTTTGCTGTCCTTGCCGCGCTTGGTGGTTACCAGCACCACGCCGTTGGCGCCCTTTGAACCGTAAATGGCGGTAGCCGAGGCGTCCTTCAACACGGAGATCGATTCGATGTCCTCGATGTTCAGGTCGTTCAGGTCGCGCTCGAAGCCGTCCACCAGCACGTAGGCTCCGGTGCCGGCGCCGAAGGTGGAGATACCCCGGATCCAGAACTCGGAAATGTTTTTACCCGGCTGCCCGGAGGTGGTCCATGCCATCACGCCCGCCACATTGCCGGCCAGCGCATTGGAGATACTCGACGAAGGATTCGACTTCAGCTCTCCCATCTCGACGGTGGAGATGGCGCCGGTAACGGTCAGCTTCTTCTGCGCTCCGGTAGCGGTGATCACCACTTCGTCGATGACGTTGTTCTCGGCTTCCTTCATCGTGACGTTCAGTTCGCGCTGATCGACAATCAGCACTTCCTGCTTCTCGTATCCTATATAGGAAAAGACCAGCGTCTGGTATTTTTCCACTTTGATCTTGTACTTTCCGTTCATGTCGGAAGCAGCGCCCAGACCGGGAACATCCTTCACCGAGACATTGGCCCCCGGCAGGGGGCCAACTTCATCGGTTATCACGCCGGTTATTTCAATAGTTGTCGCCTGCTGGGCCGAAATACCGGCAGACACGCCCAGCATCACTGCACAGGCGATTGCATAACATAAAAACTTTTTAAACTTTTTCATAAGATGAATTGTTTTTGGGGATAAAAAAATGATAATTGATAAGACATTATATGGAATGAACGCCCCGCCGTAGAGACGCGATGCATCGCGTCTCTACACAGCGCGATCTCACCGCAGGTAATTACAAATTGCCTGATGTTCCGAGCCGAATTGCAAATTCGGCTCAACGGCGCTAACTTGCCGCTTGTCGGGGCGATTGCGTAACACGGTTGAGCAGCGCGGTTGAGCGGCAATTGTATTGCCGCTCGGAACATCATCCGGATTTGTAATCCGGTAATCGATTCCTGAATCGAAATACGGCGCCCCGCCGTAGAGACGCGATGCATCGCGTCTCTACACAGCGCGATCTCACCGCAGGCAATTGCAAATTGCCTGATGTTCCGAGCCGTATTGCATATTCGTCTCAACGGCGCTAACTTACCGCTTATCCAGGCAATCGCGTAACATAAAAACTTTCTCATCATTATGAATTCTTTTACAGGTTTTCGTTTTCTTCCGGCTCTCCCGGCTCCTCATCTTCCTCGTCATTCATTTCTTCCAGGGCGATTTTACGGACGCGACGGTTTTCCTTGTCGCCCACATAAAAGATGCGGTTCACTGCGTCGTAAGCCAGTCCTGTCGGACTGTTGAAACGGGCTTCCAGCCGCAGGTCGCCTTCCACATAGCCGTTGACGTTGCTGTTGAGGCTCGGACTGCCGCGCCCGGCAAAGGTGGTTACCGCTCCGTCGGGCGACAGGGTACGGATGCAGTGGTTGTCGCGGTCGGTAAAATAAAAGTCGTACTCGTCGTCTTTCCCTGCATATTCCGGGTTTTTTATGAATATCCCCTGATAGGGACGCTTCAGGCGGGCCATGGTTCCGACCGCATCCTCGTAGCCCCCGTCATTACTGGCTTCGCCGCACACCACGTATGGCTGGTTGAATTTTTTTGCGGTCCAGTTGTAGTCGCTGCGCAGGATGTAATGCTTGTTGCACACGACAATATAAGCGTAATTACCCGTAGGGTGTATCCGGATGTTAAATTCCCAGTTGGCGTCCTGTATTTTGAACAGCTCGTCGTATCCCGTGACGCCTTTGGTTCCTCCGAAATAGGAGGATTCCGTCAGGTCGAGACGGTAGAATTGCCCCTTTTCGTAGCTGTTGAAGTACATTTCGCCGTTCACCGGATGAATGGCCACTCCGTTGCAATTCTTGTAGGTGGTGAGCGTGGTAACGGACCTGAAGTCGTCCTGCCGCTTCAGAACCATGGTACTCCGGTCATTGACGCCGCCCCTGTCGTCGCCCATAATCATGTACTGGTTGTCGAGCGTGAAAGCGACTGTGCGGAAACGCGTAGAGCCGCTGCCCGCCGCGGCTTTCGTCAGGATACGCTGGGATATGCTGTCGTTGAGAAAAATCCTGGTGAAAGCTCCGTTGTCATACGCCATGTAAAGAACATCCGGATTCAGCGGATCAAATTCCAGCCAGCTATCCTGTTTCTGACAGGTGGCCTGCTGACTCAGGGGCGTGTTCTTTTTGTAGCTGACGCCGTCATTATATTCGGCTAATTGCCCCCAGTTGCCCTCCGGCTGGTCGTCCCGTTCGTTTCTGTATCCGAACAGGGTACTGGTTACCATTTTCCGCTGGTAGGCGAAGGCTTCCGCAACAGAGACTATAACGGCGTTTTCGTCGTTGCCGATACGTATTTCAATATTGCCGGCAAAGGCTTTTTCGGGTACGATGCAGTAGATGTATTCACCCTTGACGCCGATCACCTTGGCTTCCTTTCCGCCGATAAACACATGGACTATTTCCGGATCGTTGCCGAAATTCTGTCCGTAAAAAATCAGGCGCTGTCCCACGCCGCCTTCTTTGGGGGTAAAGTCGGAAACCACCACCGGCTGGGACGGATCGAACGGAGGGATCACCTCTTCCTGACTTTCTTCATTGTTGCCGCACCCGACAAAACAGAGTGCGACTGCCGCCGTCAGGATCCATCGACCCAGCCGGCGCCTTCTTTCCATAAAACATCTTTTTTTAGAGTTCATGATACGTAGAATTAAAGATTAAAAATTAAAAATTAGAAATTACTTCATTAAGGGATAAAAAATGATAACTGATTAGACATTTGAATATTGGATATTGGATATTTATACCACCGCTGTCAGGGTCAAGACCACTGACAGGGTGTTGCGCGCGGTACCCTGACAGTGGTCGACAGACCCTGTCAGCGGTGTTCTGACTTGATTAGCGGCAATTGCAAATTGCCTGATGTTCCGAGCCGAATTTCGGCTCAACGGCGCG
This sequence comes from Bacteroidales bacterium, assembly GCA_031265445.1. Classification (GTDB taxonomy): domain Bacteria; phylum Bacteroidota; class Bacteroidia; order Bacteroidales; family UBA4181; genus JAIRLS01. Next base: position 2,550 of record JAISCQ010000156.1, on the reverse strand, counting down.
ATCTTGCCGCTTGTCGGGGATTGGTAGATTTCGTGCGCTTGCATTAGAAAAAATCACTATCAGAAAACGAGAATGATATCTGCGTATCTCCGCTACCGTAAAGTTGAGATTTATGACAGTATTTTGTCATCTGATACCCGCCTACAGTCTCAGTGCGTGTAGCGTTCAGCCAAATCATACCTATATTTTTGGCTACTTTGGAAAAATTATGACTGCCCTCTCCCGCTAACATAGTGAAAGCATTACCCGACATTGTCTCAAGGCCCGTACTTACAGTGTACGAATACGTTACCCCATATTGCGCAAATGGCGTATAAACCGTCACATTGAGCACATCCGGGTCACTGTCTAATACATTATTATTAGACCATCCGTTACTGCCATAGGATGGCTGGCTTATACCAAAACCGTAAGTATTGTCCACACTATTATAAAAGTAATCCCACTCTGTCGCCAACTCCCTGTTATAATCGGGATATTGAGCATCTCCTATGTTAGGTCCGGGAAAATCGTCATGAAGAATTCTTATTCGTATATCTATGGGTCCGGCAGGAAAACATACCGAACTAAAATCCATTGGATGATCCTGATAGGCATCAAGGCATTGTCTGTTGCATATACCATACTTTTTATGCCTGACAATAAATGAACCATAATAAATATCCGATTCCTCCGATTCAAACTTTGGGTAGAGCCATGGTTTTCCATATCCACTTTCTTTATACTGTATTTGCATCCGTCTATATTCGAGTGCATAATATCCACCACTATATGGATAACCGCCATTCCACATAATCGACAAGTAATTCCTGCAGGTATCTATTGCACAGTATGCCAGTGGCTCCGTTGTCGTATATATAAAATATATGTATGGGGCGCCCAAAGCGCCTTCCTGATCATACCACCATTCCAGAGCAGGATTGGTTATTATCTCATAACTGATTTCTTTGATATGCGAGACAGTATCTTTTGCATCAAGCCTGATACTGTCGCCATCAAGTAAGAGGCTCTCGTTTTCTTTTAATGAAAATGGGTCGTCAATATTATCGACCTCTATACTGCATGAACATAATATCAATGATGTGCACAGTAAAATTTGGTACATCCTTTCCATAAAACATCTTTTTTTAGATTTCATGATACATAGATTTAAAAAATTAAAAATTACTTCATTAAGGGATAAAAAAATGATAACTGATTAGATATTTGAATATTGGATATTTATACCACCGCTGTCAGGGTCAAGACCACTGACAGGGTGTTGCGCGCGTTACCCCGCGATAAGCGGAATATACGGTGCGGTTGGGCGGCAATTGTATTGCCGTCCGGAACATCATCCGGATTTGCAATCCGGTAATCAATTCTTGAATCGAAATACGTCGCTTTCGGTAACCGCGCGATAAGCGGAATATGCGGCGTGGTTGAGCGGCAACTTAGCGAAGCGATCTCACCGCAGGTAATTGCAAATTGCCTGATGTTCCGAGCCGAATTGCAAATTCGGCTCAACGGCGCGCCCGACCTGACAGGGTCGTTAGACCTGTCAGGGTCAACTACCGCGGTCAACAGGGTCGATAGGGATCGGCGTAATGATGATCGATCTTCAGCAAACATAAAACATTATTACAAATAAATTACCCGTTGATCCTTCGCTGTTCCTTCGCTGTTCCTTCGCTGATCCTTCGGTGTGCCTTGCTTCAACCATTTGCTAAATAAATTCTTCTGATTCTTCTACAATATTGCCGGGCAGGTCGGATACCGAAACAACGATTTTACCGTAATTAAACCGGTCGTTATTCTGTTCGGCGGCGTAAGTCCAGATATATCCCGAAATGTCGGGAGTTGCCTGACCTTCCTCTATCAATGTCCCGTCGGCAGTAATGATACGGACGTGTACGTATTTAATCATCGTGTCGTCTTCGACTTCAATCCGGATCGTGTCGCCAATCTGTCCGGAATAATCCGACAGGTCGATGCGCTGAATCTCCGGAACATGGAGAAAATCGGCTACCGCGACATTAAATGGCGTTTTGCCTTTCTTTGCGGCCATTTTACCGTAAACCTCTTTCATTTCGGGGGATTCGACCGCGGACTTTGCATAAATCACCGCCTGACGGAATCGCCGACGCTGCTTTGCCTGTTTTTCCGATACCGTCTTCGGCAGTTCCGGAACTTTCGATACGACGGTTTTACCGCCCACTTGGCGAAATACCAGCAAATCGCCAATCTTCCCACTCAATCCGTGGGTTACTACATTTCCTTTCTGTTTTGCCATGATTCTAAAGTTTTATAAGTGAATACAATATGAGGTATGTAAAAATAAAAAACCGCTATATCGTATGATACGATATAGCGGCGGTATAATAGTTTTGAAAAATATTTGCTAAACTTCGCGCGCGCGCATGCTATATTTAATGTAAGTCTCTCTCTCTCTCTCTCTCTCTCTCTCTCTCTCTCTCTCTCTCTCTCTCTCTCTCTCTCTCTCTCTCTCTCTCTCTCTGCAAAAGCCGTGCCATTCGGTGATTTACCGAACCTTACACCGGACATTGCCTG
>JAISCQ010000155.1 GCA_031265445.1 Bacteroidales bacterium | reverse complement strand
GCTGCATGTTTTACATATTTTGTTTGATCCGTAAAAAAATGGAAGCATAACGGGAATGCACAGGCCAGTGCTGCTGCAAACCCCGCCGGATTGTCGAAACTTCCGGTAACTGCGAAATTGCCGTTCGTGGACGGCAATACCCCCGCATACTGGAGAATCCCGTGCAGCGAAAGCGTCAGGGCAAAAAGCATAACCGTTCCGTACAAATATTGGACTGAGCAAACTGTAACTGCCTGTCGTACCGGATAAAACAGCAATAGCAAACCGCCTGCATATATCCGTGAACTTCCCGAAGCTCTAACGACAACAAAAAGGAAGCAAATGATCAGAATTGTATCCACCGGTTTGGCGGGGAGGGTTATTTTGCGACCCCGTATGCACCATGCAAATCCTGATATTCCCGTACACAGTATCAATCCTAACCATTTCGGAGTTACCTCCTCGTTTACAAACCGGTGGGAGGTAACAAACAGGGTGATAGCGCATAAGATGCAACATATCAACACTTCTTTTATATATGAATGCTTTACCATTTCCATTCTGAATCAACCGGTTTAATTAATTTAAAGTCCTCGTGACAGAGGATCATTTCACGGTGCAATTTTAGTCTGGTTTTAGCCAAACACGGTTGAAATCCTGTTAAAAAAGGTTTGAAATCTGACAAAGCAGTGCCCGTTGTATCTGCTATATTTTCATAATGCCTTGTTGACTGCCCGACAGGAAGATATGCTCAAAACTTTGTGCCGATTGATGAGCCGTCAAGGCATCAAAATTTGCATACGATCTGTGCTTTCATTTCCGAGTGTCGATCGCCACGGATCAGGTTCAACCCGCTGCCGATCTCCTTTTCGGCGGCATAGTATGTCGCGGCGTACTTGAGCCTCAGGTCGAAATGCTTGCCCAGCGCATATTTCAGTAATACATAAAGCCGGGTGCCCTGTTCGTAGAATGCCGGGATGCTGAACGCATACAACATGTCGTTTTCGAAAGAATAGATGCGCGAATTATAGTCGCCCGTATCGAAAAGCGCATATCGCAAGGTGATCCGCAACGGATAGCGCTTCAAGATGTTGACGGTAGCGTATACATCCTGCGCAAGAAAATATCCCCTGCTCGCAGCATGATCCTTCCGGTAGTTTTTCACTTCGAGGTGGTTGCCGATGCCGCATCCCTCTATTATTTGGTGTGAGAATACCAGTTTTGCCGATGCCGTATTTACGGATGTTACAGTGCTCACGACTGTTTCGGCCGCGTTCTCCTCCTTTTCCTTGTAACGCGCTTGGAGGTACATTTTTGTGTTGCGCGAGGGCGTAAAGTCGGCCTGCAGCATCGCATCCTGTCCGTATGTTGGTGCATCGGCGCGATAACGCAACCACGGGAACCGGAACATATCCCAATACGACGAGAACCACCACCTTCCACCCGGATTCCAGTTCAAACCCACATAAAAACCCTCTTCGTTGCTGTTTTGCGAATTCTCACCCAGCGCCATCCCGTAAAGGGCGTGGTAGTCCTTGGCATAACGGCGGTACAGCACATTAGCGCCCAACTGTTCGCCAATGAACATCTGCACGCCGTACAGCATCGCCCATGCGCCGTTTTGTCCCAAAGCCTGTTCGCCATAGAAATTGGCATCGCCCAAACGGAAACGGAAATCGAAGCTGTAATTGCTGTGCGATTTTCCGGTGAATGCAAAACAGTTGTATATATAAGGGTTGGGTACCAGCGTCACATCATAGTCGTAATGTACTGCCGTAGCGCCGACATGCCACTCGGTGCGGTTTACCGAAATGTTGGCGCCGGCGATCTGCTCCCTTGCAGCATGCTTTTTTGCCGCCTCGTTAGGTGTCCGGTGGTAGCCATCGGCGGGAAACGACGAAACTTCCGTCGCAAACCCGTTTTCATCCGTTGCCGTAACAGTTGCATCAATTGCTTTGCGCGAATAGAAAAGACTTACGTCCAGCGGATGGAGACGAAATGTAGCGCCGGCTCCTCTCATAAACCGGTTCTCGCCCGATGAAGCGTATTTACGCAATCCTGAGTTGTAACGCATGGCATTGAGCACCATAGCGCTTTTACCGTAACTGAGTCCCGACCACAGTACCAATCCTTGCCCAAAATCGGCGCGAAAATCGCCTGCGGTCAAGGTTTTCAACCATCCCTTAGCGTTAAGTTGAAAATGTACCGAGTAGAAATCGAAACCGTAAGGATTGTTCTTGCGGAAGAAGGCCTCACCGGCATCTTTCTCGGCCGTGATACCGAAGTACGCCCGGTCGGCATAACTAAACGAATAACGCAGGTAAGCCTTTACGGGACTTCCTGCATATCGGTTCCCGGCAGAATCGGGACGCAGATAGCCTTCCTGGTCTTCAAGTACTCTTTGTACGCCTGCAATCAGTTTGTTCTTTCCGTAACGAATCGCCCGCCCGGGAGTCGCCACTGTACCTGTATCCGGGTTCCTTTCCAGCGAAAGGAACGGCGTCAGGGTTTGCGCCAATTCCGGCGTAAAACCATATAAGGATGCGATTTCGTAATACGACAGTATCGGGCCGCGCCTTTTTACATGATCCAGCAGGCTTTTTATCTGAAATTCCGTCAACCACGTGATCCGCGCCACATCTTCAAAACCTGCACGATTGATTTGCACCGGGTTTTCGGCTAAATCCTCCAATGTCTCCAATAATTGTTCCGGGTCTTGATCGTCCTCATTCTGTGCGGCAATATCGGTCAGTAACGAGCGCAGTATATCACTGTCGGTAACTGCTTCCTGGGCTGCGGAATACAGCGAAAATAACAGGCAGAAGGTAAGTGCTCCGGCCCAAAGATGCAGGTTTCCTCCATCGGGAGGACCATTCCTTACCATAACTTTGCAATTATTGAAATGTGCGGATTGTATCCCAAAATCTGATGATGGCTGAAAGCCACATCAATTGTAAAACTCTTCCAACTGTAGCCCAACCCGAAGGCGTATTGATACAGATGGCCGGTTGATACGCCACAACGGAGAAACAGTTCGCCGATGGGGTTATACTCCAAGCCGCCCTTGAAAACCGCGTCCATCCGTGAATCTTTTTCGGTTTCCACGCTGATGGTTGCTTGATCCCGGATGCTGTAACCAAGGCCAAACCGCATAACGGTCGGCACCCGTTCGTCGGGATTGGCTTTTTGTTTGCTTCGCGATATGTTAAACAGGTGTGCTCCAACCGTCAGGTTTTTCACAGGCTCGCACAACAGGCCGATTTCGCCGCACAGAACCCCATAATTACCGTAATCTCCTGCGAAATGTGTATGGAAATAATCCATCTGCACGCCTAATGCGATTTTCTCACCGAGTTTTTTTCCAACAGCCAATCCGAATTTGGATTCGTTGTATTTCGAAAACCCGAAATATCTGTAATTGATAGCGATGGCTGTCGATTTGACAGGAACGGCAAAAATGCCGGCCTGTTGCGATAAGCTCTTGGTATTTAAACGGTTTTCGTAGTATAAAGCCGCCTCCGCCTGTTCCAGATAACCCAGGCCGGCCTGGTTATTAGCCGAAGCCCAAATATCTGTCATCATCACCGAAGCGGTAGCCATGCCTGCCGAACGTGCGCCCAATGGGTAATTATCGTCGCCTGAGTAACCAATCTCTATCATACAACTGTCTATAACAGTGTACAACACAATAATTCTTATGACTTTTCTCAAGTTGTTCATCAGCGCTTTTATAAAATGGATGATGAAATCGTCTTTTGTTTCAAACAATACGAAAAGAAATGATTCGGATGTCGCTTTTGGTAAAATTTGTCGACATCTTCGCAACCTGACAGGTTGGTATACGTGAACTTACATGGGTAAAATCACCCGGATGGAAACTTCGCCATGTCTATTCTTCTTTCTTCAAAATCACATTGGTATATGGAAATGGTATCTCAATGCCTTCCTGATCGAAACGTTCCTTGATAGTCTGGAGCAGGTCGCATTTCAATATAAAAGCATTGCTGGTGTTGGCCGCCCAAGCCCAAGCCTGCAGGTTAATCGACGAGTTGGCCCATTCGATCACCCGTACAGCTACTTGCGGCGTCCCGTCATTTTTATCGGCTTGGGTACGGTTGTCGATCAGCAGGGGATGCTTCATGGCCTCTTCCTGCATGATGGCCATTGCCCGGCTGATGTCCGACCCGTAACCGATGCCTACATTTATAAAAGCGCAGGTGGATGCACTTAAGATGGATGAATTGATAATCGACTGATTGTTGAGCACATTGTTGGGAACGATGATCATCCGGTTTTCGCTGTTTTTGATGGTGGTATGCCGTAGCGAAATATCCACCACTGTGCCCATATTTCCACCGCCCATATCGATATAGTCGCCTACGCGGAAAGGCTTGAACAATACCATGAAAAAGCCGCTTACAATGTTCGAAATAGCCTGTTGCGAGCCAAACCCAATGGCAGCAGCCAGGATACCTGCACCCGCCAGCAATGTTTTGGATAATTGCTGCATGCCCGGTACCTGATTGACCATCGAAAGGAATCCGATGGTATACGTGGTGTATATCACAACGTTCCTGATAAAAATAAGGTTGGTTTTGTCGATCGACTGCCTTTCGCGGCGTTCGATGAGCCTTTTAAAGATCCGGCGTTCCAGGAACACAAGCGCCAGCAACAAAAGATAAACTAATACGATCTTGATGCCCATGGTAACCAGTTGTTCCAGCATCTCGTGCGAAAAGAACCTGTCGAGAAGTACTTTACTTTCTTTCATGCAATTTCAAATTAAAAACAAAAACAAAAGTATAAAAAACATTGAAACACATCAACAAGTGTGATGGAAAAAACCGAAACTTCTCATTGTAGCGGGTTCCAACGGGTCGGGTAAGACGTCGGTAACGGGCAAGATACTGAAGCATGTCCGGATGGAAGGCTGCGAATACATCAATCCCGACAACATAAGAATCGGGAAATGATCCCTAAAAATCTTTCGGGATCATCCGCATTTTAGAAAATCCGGTTTTAATACAAAAAACCAAACATCCACAGTGGAATTTCGTTGCGAAAACCTGTTGCAATGCCGTCAAGCGCAAGGTAAGCATTGCTCAAATCCCTGATTTTCCGTGTGGTTTTATTTTTCCCGCTAATTTCAAAATAATATTTGCCATCGATGCAAAAATCGGTTTCTTCCGTGTATGCAACATCGTGATTTATCTGAAGCTGGTTGTAAAAAAATGTTTCACGCACAGTCCCCGTTTCGGGGTTTTCGGACGAAAGCGCGTAGCTGTAATTTGAATTTTGCAGGTAAACTTTTTCAGGCTTTACCATTTGCCGCATGCCTGTCGCCTTTTTTTTCAGCAGTAAAATTGCGTGCGCTTTTTCGAGCAGCA
>JAISCQ010000250.1 GCA_031265445.1 Bacteroidales bacterium | reverse complement strand
GGAAAACCTGTTGAAACAGGGAAAGTATGTTATGTGCCGCGCACCGATGGCAATGATGTTACCATCGGCCATCTGTACGAACTTTTTTACTGGAACGAAACCGGGTGGATTTCATTAGGGCAAAAACCGGCCGGAGATATAAAACTGGTTTACGACGATGTACCGGCAAATAGCGTTTACTGGTTACGCGACCTGACAAGCGGGAAAGAGGAACGTATTTTTACTTATGAAGCCGGACGGCAGGTTTGGTGGTAAAAGTTAAATAGGGATTATGGATCGGCGCCAATGCAAAATTCGACGCTGCGGTGCATCAGACTGCGCTGGACATTGTACCCAGCGTAGAGATGCGGGCGGCCTTGAAGGAAGTAGGCGTAGAGGTGCTGGGCGTGAAAGACGGCGGTGCTTATATCGGACTGGTGACCGATACGGCTACCGGTCTTACCGACGGCACGATCACTCCGGGAGACGATATCCTGATTGAGGGCGACAAGCTGAGAATAGCCCCCGACGACGACGGACTGGGCGTATTTTTTATCGACGCGGCAGGAATGGCCATACCCTGCGGATCGCGACCCGGTTCTCAAGCGGCAAGACTTTCCTGACCGAACCGCATATCATCGAATACGACAAACTGACCGTTTTGTAACGCGATACGATGCAGCGTTACACTGCGCCTCGATGCAACGTTACACTGCATCTCTGTACAACGTTGTACTGCATCTCTGTACAGCGTTGTGCGGCGCCTCTGTACAACATTGTACGGTACCCTCGCTAGACAGGGTCAATAAGACAGATCGGGACATGTAAGCTTACGTAAAACGACCTGACAGGGTCGCGGCGACCTGTCAGGGTCAACAAAACTCCACCGCTGACAGGGTGTTCCGCGCGCTACTGGTCTTTGATAATGGTTCCCATCAAGGCGTTACGAATCATCTTTCGCAGTTCCAGTTCCTGGGTTTCCACCACTTTGCGGCTTGCCGGACGATAAAAGTCGGGATATTTGCTTTTGCCAGGCCTGAATTTCATTTTTTCGGGCGTTCCCTTGACGTTAACGGCTAAGCGGAGAGGTAACGGGCTTTGCACTACCGAGATATTGTAGTCGAAGCTCATGTCGAGGTTATGCCGTCCGCCCACTACGGCCTTGTATTTATCCATGACGATCAGGAACGGATATACGTCTACTTCGTTCCTGAAAATGGTACATTCGGCCGACAGGCTGTCCACCCTGTTCACCGTTTTTTTGCTGAACCGCAGTTTTTTGGCGACTTCACTGAATGTCTGGCCGTCCATCAAAACCAGATCGGTTCCGCGAATGGACGACGATGCGCGAATGGTGGACATTTTGACCCGGTAGGTTGAATCGACATAGGTTTCGGCCGAGACATGAAACTCTCCTTTCCCGCCGAACGACCGCAGCATCGGCATGATGGAGTCGAGTACGGGAACCGTTTGCAGCAGTTCGCCGATTTCGACATCGAACATGTGGAGGTTTAATCCGACAAACAAGTGGTTTTTCCGCGGAGTACGGTACATGCCGGTCACTTGCATTTCGGCGGCGGGCGTAGCGAATGCAAGCCCGTCCAGGATCAGCGTTCCGTCGTGAACCCGCACGTCGCCTTTAATGCCGGAGGCGGTGATGTCCTTGCCGTAAGCGGCGGCGGTGACGTTGGTATGCAGCGTGAAGTCTATTCCTTTGGGAACCAGGTATACCCTGGAATTGGCCGCAATCATTTCTTTCTCCTCTTCCTTGTGGTTCATGCCGTTGGTCAGGCTCATGATTTGGAGAATATCGGTCATGTCCGAAACAAAGTCGAATTCGCCCTTGAGCAGCGAATCGCCCCTGAAGTAGGCCGAAACGTTGTTCAACCCGCCCGACAGGCTGAAGTCGGATTGGTTGATGCGGGCTTTCAATGTCTCAATCGCGAATGTTTCCGGGTCGAACTTCATTCTGACGGAAGGAATTTCGATGGGATACGTCAGCGAGGCCAGGCTGATGTTACCCTGTTCCATGTCGATGAATCCTTTGGGTGTCCACTGTAAGAGCATGTCCTTTTTTGCGGGGTCATTGACGACGCCGGCCTTGATGTTGATTTTCCCGGCTGTCGCCGAATTTCGTCCGAAGTCGGCCTGCAGGCGGTCGCCGCTGTATGCTATTTCGACGGCAGGATACTTCGGGGCGTCCCGGCGGGGAGCAACCGTGATGTTTCCTGCAGGCCCCGATGCGGCGATATGGATGGAGTCGGCGCCTGCCAGCAGTTCGTTCATCCTGAAGGAACACCGTATGTCGGGAATTTTCACGGTGTCCCTTACATCCGATGCTTCCAGGGTGATTTCGGCATTGGCCAGCGATGCGTCGAAGGTATTTATTTTGGATGCTTCCAGTGTGGTTGCCCGGATATTGGCAAATACAAATCCGGTTGCTGTTGATGAGAGGTTATTGTTCGGGAGCGCAAAATGGCAGGTCGACCGGTCGGTCTGCAGCGACAGGCTGTCATACGTTACGGCAAGATCGGCGAGGGTCAGCGATCCCGACAGTTTCATCTTTTCCGGTTGCATCCGGGTGATTTGCGAGAGGGTAAACTCGCTTTTTACGTTTCCCGACACGGTTCCTTTCGCCGTGATTTTCATGCTGTCGGGTATCAGGGGCGCAAATTCCGGCAGGGCCAGGTTCAGGTCGGTGTCCAGGCTGGCGTGAATATCGGTGAAGAGGTCGTTCAGGATTCCGGACGTTGTGAGGGACGACCCCGCCGGCGTCCGTGCATGGAAGCGGTTGATGCGGATGCAGGAGCGGGGCGTTTTCCCGTCGGCGCGGATGTTCACATCGGCGCTGATGTCCCGGAGCGGAACGGGAAAGGCGCTGTACTTCAGCGTTCCCTTTTCGAGCAGGATCCGGAGGTCGGCTTCCGGGAAGGACGATGCGCTGTATATGCCGTCGATGCGGCCTTCGGAAGACAGTTTCCCATCGGCGTCGATGCCGTTCAGGTACGAAGAGAACGACGGGGGGATGAGCGCTGTGATGCTTTTTACCGGCCAGGAATCGAATTTGTACTGCGCTTCGACGATCAGGCTTTGATGAAGCGTGTCGTTTTCAAATGTTCCTGCCAGGTCCAGCTGCAAACCGTTGACCGTTGCCGAAGTTTCTTTGAGACGGATCAGTCGGCGCGAAAGGTTTACGTCGGCTGCGGCATTCAACCGGACGACGGCGTTTTGCAGATACGTTTCGCCGCCAAACCCAAAGGTTACGCTGAATGGCTCCAGACGGATGTCTCCCGAAATTTTTTCAGGGTCTGCTTTGCCGTTCACCGTCATCGATAAGTTTTCGATGCCGGTGTTGATGGAACCGTATTGCAACAGGATGTCCGCGAGGTTTATATGCAGCTGGCCCTCGATTGCTCCTGCTTTCAATGAGCCGTCGATGATGAAGGATAAGTTGCGTATTTCCGTTTTCAGTACGGACGAGTCGGCCTGCCGGTATTCCAGCGCTACGTCAAACGGTTTCGCGTCAATTGCGCCGGCGATACGCTCATCCGTTATCGATCCGCTGATACCGGCTGATAAGTGATGCGCTTCGGCCTTTAAATTCATCGATTGGTCGAGGTAGGAGACGTTGATGTTTTTTAAATCGACATTTCCGATGTCGATGATCTTGAATATCATGCCCGCTTGCGCAGTATCCGGCTGCGAGCTGTCGGTCGGGAAAATATTAAAATTGCTGTTGCCCAGGCTATCGACAAAGGCATTGATGGAGCCGTTGGAGAGTCGGAAATCACGAACGATCAATTCATTGTTTTTGATCAGCGAACGAATATCAATGATTCCAATCAGTTCCTTTGCGTTGAATAACGTGTCGTTTGGGGCGCCGTCGAGGGGATTGACCAGCGTCAGCCGGTCGGCTTTCAAGGCAAATTTCGGAAAGGTGCTGAAAAAAGTGAGTTCTATCTGTCCTATTTCGCTTTGGCAACGGATATACCCGGGCGCCTGGCTGCGAACAATCGGGGTCAGTTTTTCGGGCGTCAGCACGTACCACAGCACAACGGCAATGGCAATGACTGCCATTAGCGTTAACGAGGCCACTGAAAGCAGGAATATCTTGAGAAATTTTTTCATGAATGCGATCAAAGATTCAATCGGTTTTGGTATATGCGTAGCTATTGTAACCGTCTTTATATTTCAACGTTGATGAGGTAAGCTGGGTGATCGTGTATGATTTGGGTATCATCCCGCCCATCTCCTGAATGTGATTTAGCGTCAGCGTCGATCCGCTAAGCTGCCATGTGAACGGCTGCGCCTCGTCTTCCTGTACATTGTCCGCGGTATTCCAGGTGCTGCCTGTATGATCCGATGCATATCTGTAATACTCCGTTCCCGATTTCCACCTGCCGTACAGTAATGTTTCGTCGAACACGGCGCCGTCTTCGCTCCCACACGAATGGCACAGTACCGGAACGGCTAATACGGCCAAATAGAACAATATCCTTTTCATTGCGTCTCTTTATTATGTTTTTATATGATTATGTAAACCCGCAAGGGCTTTACTCCCGTTTTCTCCGTTTGATCTCGTCGCGTATTTCGGACGCCTGCTCGTAATTTTCGCTTATGATGGCCTCGTTCAACATGTTTTCCAATTCGGGAATATCCATGTATTGCAGGTCGGACTTTTTCTTTTTCGCTTCGCTCATCGGTTGGCCGACCGGGGGCTGGGGTTCGTTGGCAAAGATGATCCCTGCGCGGTTCATAATTTCCCCGGTAGTGTAAATGGGGCACTGGAATCTCAGGGCCAATGCAATGGCGTCGGAGGTACGGGCGTCGAGTTCCACACGTTTACCACCGTTTGTGCAGATCAGTTTCGAATAAAAAATACCTTCTTCCAGACGGGAAATATAAACCGTTTCCACAGAGATGCCGTATTCTGCAGCAAAATTGTAAAACAAGTCATGCGTCAACGGACGAGGCGGCTTCAGACCTTCCAACTGGATGGCGATAGCCTGTGCTTCAAATCCTCCGATAATGATCGGGATACGCCTTTTGCCATTTTCTTCACCCAAAACAAGTGCATAAGCGCCTGTTTGTGTCTGACTGTAGGAAATACCCAATACATTGAGTGGTACTTTATTCATTCAAAAAATATAACATCAACCAAAACACAAACGTAACTATTTTTTGAGAAAATCGTACCTTTGTCTCGAAATTTAAGATTTATTCATCATGAAAAAGTTACCGATAGGAATACAATCGTTTGAAAAATTGCGGAGTAAGGACTGTCTATATGTAGATAAAACTAAAATTATCCATAAATTAATTTTGTCCGGAGACATTTATTTCCTTTCGCGTCCCCGCCGCTTCGGGAAGTCATTATTGATCAGTACGATGGAAGCGCTGTTCAAGGGACAGAAGGAGTTATTTGAAGGGCTGTATGTTGACGACAAATGGGACTGGTCGCAACAGTATCCGGTTATCAGGATAGACTGGACGTTGATAGACCACTCCACTCCGGAAAAAATGGGAATTAACATGATCGGTTATCTGGAAGAGATCGCCCGAAATTTTCAAATTACTTTAACTTCAGAATCTGCACCTGACTGTTTTAGAAAATTGATCCGTACCCTGCATGCCCAAACCGGCAAAAGGGTAGTCGTACTGATTGACGAATACGATAAACCCATTACGAGCCATTTGTTCGACGATCAATTGAGTAGCATCCGGACGGCGGTACACGATTTCTATCAGGTGATGAGCGGCGCCGACGAGTACTTGCGGTTTGTTTTCATGACCGGAGTATCGAAATTTTCAGGGCTTTCGGTTTTTTCGGCACTGAATAATTTGAAAGATATCACCTTAGACAGGAAATACGCTTCGATATGCGGATATACACAGGAAGAGCTGGAAAGTAATTTTTCAGAACATATCGACAGCGCCGCCGAATATTTGAAGATGACAGGAGCAGAAGTGATGGGCGGTATCCGTTACTGGTACAACGGCTACACCTGGGATGGAGAAACCGCCATCTACAATCCGTTTTCAACCTTAAATTTTTTTGATATGCAGGAATTTGCCGACTACTGGTTTCGTACCGGCACGCCTACTTTCCTGATCGACATTATTCAGCGCCGGAACAGTACGGATAACATACTGGAACCGATTGTTGTCGAAGACAGTGTATTCAAGGGATACAATCCTCCCGATATCGACGAACTGCCCTTACTGTTTCAGACCGGCTATCTGACAGTCAAACATAAAGAACTGATTGATGGCATTCCGCGTTATACGCTTGGCATTCCCAATTCGGAGGTGAACAAGGCATTCCTGACCTGTTTGCTGGAAGCATACGGAAAATATCGCGACTATCAGATTGACGGCCTCCGCATAACCATGGAACGTCAGATCGAACACACTGCTCAACGAAGCCATGTCACAGATACACGATCGGCGTTACTACAACAGATATCTCGGAAAGATAATTCTTCTCGGCATAGCTTTTTCCGGGAAAGATGTCGGTTGCAGAATGGAAGAGTTAAAAACTGAAAATTAGTAATATTGTGCCTGTGGCTATTTGTAAGCTTGTAAATAAAATGATCAAACCATGGCAAAGAACCAAACCATCAAAGCGACCTTTCCCGTGTTGAACATGGGATGCGCCTCGTGTGCCGCGAAAGTTGAAAAGACGCTGAACGGCCGGGAGGGAGTGGCAACAGCGTCCGTCAATTATGCCGCGGCGACGGCAACCGTCGAATACAATCCCTCGCAGGTGACATCCGGCGCGTTGCGCGAAGCGGTTCAAAAGGCGGGATACGACCTCTTAACCGATCTCTGCGAAGATATTTCCGACGAACTGGAACAGGCCCACGCCGCGAAATATAAAAAACTGAAACGCCGTGCCATCCGGGCCATGATCCTGTCCATCCCCATCGTCGTCATCGGGATGGCGTTTATGGAGATGCCCTTTGCCAACGAAATCATGTGGATCCTGTCCACGCCTGTAGTGTTCCTGCTTGGCCGGGATTTTTTTATCGATGCCTGGAAACAGTTGAAACACCGGTCGGCCAACATGAATACGCTGGTGGCGCTCAGTACCGGGATTGCTTATTTTTTCAGTCTCTTCAACATGCTCTTCCCGCAATTCTGGTATTCGCGGGATATTCATCCGCATGTTTATTTCGAGGCTTCCGGCGTCATCATCGCCTTTATCCTTTTAGGCCGGATGCTGGAAGAACGCGCCAAAGGCAACGCCTCGTCGGCCATTAAAAAACTGATGGGTCTGCAGCCCAAAACCGTTACCCTGGTGAGCGAGGCGGGCGTACAGGAAGAAATTCCCGTTAGCCGCGTCAAAACGGGAGATACCCTGTTGGTGAAGCCGGGCGAAAAAATCGCGGTAGACGGACTGGTGACCGGCGGAAATTCGTATGTGGACGAAAGCATGCTCAGCGGCGAGCCGATGCCGACGCTCAAGGAAAAAGACGCCAGAGTCTTTGCCGGAACCATCAACCAGAAAGGCAGTTTCCGGTTCCGGGCCGAAAAGGTCGGCGCGGATACCATGCTGGCGCAGATCATCCGCATGATACAGGATGCGCAGGGAAGCAAGGCGCCGGTTCAGAAGCTGGCGGACAAAATCGCATCCGTATTCGTCCCCGTCATCATCGGTATTGCATTGCTGGCCTTTGTGCTTTGGCTGGCGCTCGATCCCGCCGCCGGGTTGACGCATGGCCTGCTGGCTTTGGTTACCGTGTTGATCATCGCCTGTCCGTGCGCTCTGGGTCTGGCAACGCCTACGGCTATTATGGTCGGCGTCGGGAAAGGGGCGGAAAAAGGCATCCTGATCAAAGATGCGGAAAGTCTTGAAACGGCAAAAAAGGTAAATGCCGTGGCGTTCGACAAAACGGGCACCATTACGGAAGGAAAACCCGTGGTTACGGACATGGCGTGGTTAGACGGAAACGACCGTGTAAAAGGAATATTTTGCAGTCTCGAAAAACATTCCGAGCATCCGTTAGCCGATGCCGTGGTATGCTATTTTGGCGATACGGATACGCCTCCGCTGGAAAACTTTGAAAGCCTTACGGGAAAAGGCGTGAAAGGTTCCGTGGACGGGAAAACATGGTTTGCCGGGAACGTCAGGCTGATGCTCGAAAACCGCATCGTAACGGATCAACAGTTGGAAATACGGGCCAAAGAGTGGACAGGGGAAGCCAAAACAATCGTTTGGTT
This sequence comes from Bacteroidales bacterium, assembly GCA_031265445.1. Lineage (GTDB taxonomy): Bacteria > Bacteroidota > Bacteroidia > Bacteroidales > UBA4181 > JAIRLS01. Next base: position 3,141 of record JAISCQ010000250.1, on the reverse strand, counting down.
TGCCGACAGCGACCGGGCGATTGCTGTGGCGGCCATCACCGATCAAATCAAGGAAAGTTCAAAGGATGCCATCGGTCAACTCAAAAAGTCGGGTATTGAAGTGTACATGCTCACCGGCGACGACGAAGCCACCGCCCGCGAAATAGCTGCCGCAGCAGGGATCGAATATTACAGGGCCGGAGTTTTACCCGGCGAAAAAGCCGGTTTCGTGAAACAGTTGCAGGACGAAGGCAAAATCGTAGCGATGGCAGGCGACGGCATCAACGACAGCGCGGCGCTTGCACAGGCCGACCTCGGCATCGCTATGGGCAAGGGAAGCGATATTGCGATGGATACCGCCAAAATGACGATCATCTCGTCCGACCTGTCAAAGATTCCCGAGGCCATCAATCTGTCGAGGCTAACGGTCCGTACCGTCCGTCAAAACCTGTTCTGGGCGTTTGTCTATAACCTGGTTGGAATTCCAATTGCCGCCGGTATCCTTTATCCGGTGAATGGATTTTTGCTTAATCCCATGATCGCAGGATTGGCAATGGCGCTGAGCAGCGTAAGCGTAGTCGCCAACAGCCTGCGCCTGAAAACGAAAAAGATATAAAGGAATATTTCCGTATTTTTGCCACATGGATAAAAAAATGGGATTACGGGCTTTTGTACTGTTGGCTCTTTTGATATTGGTGATGATATGGGCCACATGGGACGAGCATGCACATGGAAGCGAACATGCCGGTTCGTTTTTCTACAACAGTATATGGTTCACTTTGCTGTGGATACTCACAGCCACGGTGAGTTGTTATTTCATTGTGGTGCGTTCGCTGCACAAGCGGCTGTCGGTCTTCCTGCTGCACGCCGCATTCCTGATCATCCTCGCCGGAGCGCTGGTAACGCGTCTCACCGGCAAAACCGGACAGGTACATCTGCGCGAAGGCCACGAGGTATCATCGTTTTTCGACGAGTGGACGCACAGCAGGACGGTATTCCCTTTTTCGCTTTCGCTGAAATCGTTCGAGATCGAATATTATCCCGGTACCGCCTCGCCCGCCAATTACGTGAGTATTGTAGCGGTGACCGACGCCGGCGAACAGTTTGAACGGGAAATCTCGATGAACCGTATCCTGCGCTACAGGGGTTACCGGTTCTACCAGTCGTCGTTTGACGAGGACCGGCGGGGATCGATACTCAGCGTCAACCACGATACGTGGGGTATCCTGCTTTCGTACGCAGGTTATTTTCTCATGTTCTTCTCCATGCTGTTTGTCCTGTTCGACAGGCGCGAACGGTTCCGCTTTCTGTTACGGAAACTGTCGCAAAAAAACCTGCTGGTTGTCCTGTTATCAGGATTTCCGATACTGGCCAGCGCCGCCCCGCCCCTTCTTACGCCCGATTCGCTGACAGTAAGTCGCGAGCAGGCCGCGCGCCTGGGCAGCCTGTGGGTCGACTATCAGGGGCGAATCAGTCCGATGCAGACACTGGCCAATGATTTCACGGGGAAACTTACCGGTAAGACCCGTTACAGGTATGCTTCGGGCGAGCAGGTCTTTTTCGGATGGCTGTTCTTCCCCGAAAGATGGGAGCGCGTACCCATGTTCGGGATCAACAGCGGGGAACTGAAACGTATGGCCGGCATCAAAGGAGACGACGCCAGCCTTGTCGACTTCATCGATGAAAACGGCCGTCACAGGCTGGAACCGTACCGCCGCCAAATGTACGGTTCCAACAAGCCCGAAGGATGGCTCAAGGAAGCGGTGAAGCTCGACGACAAGTTCCACCTCATCGAGATGCTGCAATACGGCAGCTTGTTAAAAATATTTCCCATGCGGGACAAGGACGGCAAGTTGCAATGGTATGCGCCCGATACGGACATTCCCGCGCAGGCCGACAGCATGGAGAATGTGTTCGTGCGGCATTTCTTCCCGCTCTATTATGAAGCGCTGATGAAAGGCGACGAGGCGTCCGCCGGCATGTATGTGGACAAGTTGCTGAAATTTCAGCAAAAGAAGGCGGGCGATACACTGCCGTCGGCTGTCCGCCTGAAAGCGGAGCAGATTTACAATCGCGTGCAGATATTTTCGCTGCTGTTCAAGATATGCCTCGTCACAGGCAGCCTGTGCCTGCTGTTTTTTATTTTCCGCACCATCCGCAACACATCCTGTCCGCGGGTGGAAAGGCTCTTCCATGTCATGCTTTGGATTGTTTTTGCCGCAACCACCGCCGGCTTGGGACTCCGCGCCTGTATCGGCGGACGCATCCCGATGAGCAACGGGTACGAAACCATGCTCTTGCTGGCGTGGCTCAGTCTGCTGACAGGCATCCTCACCCGCCGCTATTCGTTTCTGATCATGGCGTTCAGTTTCCTGCTGGCCGGTTTTACGCTCCTGGTGGCGCACATCGGTTCGATGAATCCGCAGATCACGCCGCTGGTGCCTGTGCTGCAATCGCCCCTGCTGAGCATACATGTACTTACCATCATGGTGGCGTACGGGTTGTGCGGATTCATGGCGCTCAACAGCCTTACCTCGTTGATCGTATGGTTTTTCGGCGGCAGGAAAGTCGACCGTGCGGCTTACGTCGAGCGGATGAAGGAAACCGGCGAATTATTGATGTATCCGGCTACGTTCCTGATGGGGACAGGTATCTTCATCGGCGCCATCTGGGCGAATATGTCGTGGGGACGCTACTGGGGCTGGGATCCCAAGGAGGTATGGGCGCTCATTACCTTTCTGCTCATGGGATTCACCTTCCATAACAAGACATTGACCTGGTTTCGCAAACCCTTATTTTATCATGTCTTTGTATGGATCATTTTCCTTTCCGTACTGATGACCTATTTCGGCGTGAATTACATCCTTGGCGGAAAACACAGTTATGCGGGATAGGAGATAAGCGTGAAGAACAGCCTGACAGGGTCAAATAACGAATGCCAATTTCCTGATCAAACTTCCGGAATTAACGGATTAGAAAATAATATGTATTTTTGTGAGAAGAAATTTAATGTTATCAAACAATGAAAGAATTTAATACGGCAGGTCCCTGCAACAGTGCAAAGCATTACATGATAGACGCCTCCGTCCGCTTGCAGGGCGTGGAAGAGTTGATCGACAGTGAAAAATATTTTGTGATTCATGCGGCGCGTCAGAGCGGAAA
>JAISCQ010000134.1 GCA_031265445.1 Bacteroidales bacterium | reverse complement strand
ACGTTCAACCGTGTTTTTTCCGCCCCTGATCCGGTCGGCCTGGAGAAAGGATTCGTAGACCGGACACAGTCTGTTGCCAGGTTGTCGGAGGGAGAAGTAGTAGCCATTGACGGCAAGAGTATGCGCGGCACCAGAGAGAACGGCAATAAGAGCATCGTTCATATGGTCAGCGTATGGGCACAGGAGAATCATATAGTTTTGGGTCAGGTAAAGGTTGAAGAAAAGAGTACTGAAATCACCGCCATTCCCCGCCTGTTGGAACTGCTTGTTCTCAAAGGCTGCATTGTGACTATAGACGCGATGGGTTGCCAAAAGGAGATAGCCACAAAGATCATAAGGAAAGAAGCGGATTATATCCTTGCCTTGAAAGGTAATCATGGCAACCTGTTGGAGCAGGCGGAGGATTCCTTCCGTTTTCTTCGCCCTGTTTCATCGGATGAGCATACTGATGCCGGACATGGGAGGGTGGAAACTCGCCTCTGCCAGGTCATAAACGGCCTGTCACTTGTGGAACAGTCGGGTGAATGGGAAGGATTGCAATGCCTTGTGAAAGTGGAATCGGTACGTTATTTTAAATGTAACGCCAGGGAAGAAAAAGACACCCGTCTGTACATCACATCCCTTAAACCGGACGCAGCATTGATAAACAATGCCGTCCGTTCTCACTGGTCGGTAGAAAACTCCCTTCATTGGGTGCCGGACGTAGCCTTTGATGAGCATAACAGCCGGAAAAGAGCCGGGTTCGCCGCTCAAAATTACTCTATCCTAAACCGTATTGCCCTGAACCTGCTTAAAAATGAGAAAACAACAAAGGTCGGAGTGAGGGGCAAACGATTAAAAGCAGGATGGGATAATAAATACCTCAGCAAACTCTTGATAAATTAGATGCGTCAGCCCTGCGGAATAACCAAATACTATAGCAATTAAATAAATTATATACTACCTTTGCGTATTCAAATTTCCTTAACCCTCTCATTATGCCCGTTCCCATATCGCTGGATCTTCGCAAGCGTATCATAGAAGCCAAATTAAGAGGCACACGCAAGCCAAAATATCATCCGACAAATCGTCCATACCAGTACAATCACCAGACTGTGGGCTCTTTATTGCGCCACAGGGAGTTACTAACCCCGTCCGAATCCCCGGAAACCGGGACTGTCGTCCGAACAGCCTGAACAGGTGCGGGCCGCCATCCTCGAACAGCCCGATATCGCACTGCAGGAGTTGAAAGACAGGTTCAGTCTTCCGGTTAGCCTTCCGGCATTGAGTAAAGCCATAAGAAACAGGCTTAAACTGTATGATAAAAAAAACGCTGTACCCCGCGGAACAGCATCGGGAAGAGGTCGGAATAAAGCGCGAGGCATGGAAATCCGAACAGCCAGGAATGGATATTGACAGCCTTGTATTCCTTGATGAGAGCAGTATTGAAAGGTGAAAGCCCGAACAAAAGAATTGTTGGAGACCGTTATTGCGGATGCTTTAAGTCTAATTTCCGTATCGGATATTTTAGGATGGTTTGCCGAGGATGGATATAGTACACAATAAATCCAATTGCTATAATACTGCTATCCATGATTTATTTTCCTCCGTTCGGCGAAGGTTTTTTATTGTGATTATTTCAGTCTCATTTCCACGCTGTTGCACACGCTTTCGATTCTGTCAAACGAGGCAATCCACGTGGGAATATCCCTGCTTATCCATGCCATGACGGTAAGCATTTCGCCATGAATTTGGCGCAGCCTTTAATGGGTTCGTGATGGAAAATACGGTTACGGAACGTCCTGAAACGGTTTAACGGCGGCGCAACTTTTTTCCGCTGACGTTCGCTTTTCGGCATGCAGGGAAAAACTTTACGCAAACTTTTCCATAAAACACGTTCGTATTCGACATCAAACAGGATTACCGATTTGCCGGCCGGATGATGTACGAATACGTATACTGATCGTCCAGCATACGGTATTGGGGCAACTGTCGTGCGCCCCAGCTGTTGTCTCCTGCCAGTCCCAACTGTTTCAGGTCGATGTTCACATAAAGGCTATGACGCGGGTCAATGTCCGTAGGGTGCTGCTGTTTCTTGGTAAGGCCGGGATCGAGATCTTCATCGGCATTGTAGCGGGCATTGAAGCAGATGGGCATGTCGTAACCTTCGAATACAATACCGGTTCCACTGTCGTCGGTAAACGAAACGCTGCGTACATCGGTACGGTATCCGTTTTCTTGCGGACGAATGTAATCGTACTTGAGGTCGACGATCTTACAGCTATAATTACCCACAAAAGCCGAACGGTTGCGGTCATTGTAGTTTTCCCACGGACCGCGGCCGTAGTATTGCACATTGGCGAAGTTCACGGGCAACTGCATTTTCATGCCAAAGCGTGATGGCTCGGGATGTTCCCTTCCTTCAAAATCCACGCTGGCAGTCACTTTTACCGATCCGTCGTTGCGGATGAGGTAGGTGGCAGTGTACGGAATATTGAGGTATTTCAGTTTCATGGTTACCACAACTTCCACTCCTTCGGCGGTTTGCGGCTTCACGTTGACGGTTTCCACGGTACGGTCGTCACCGGCTGTGCGCCATACGTTACCTGTACGTTGCTGGTTGTACCCGAAATCATTGTCGGTAGGAGCACGCCAGAAGTTGGGTGCGGGAGCTTCGGTGATCAGGCGTTTTCCTTTGTAACTGTAATCGGTGAGCAATCCGGACGAGAGCGAAATGGCTCCCTTCACGTCGCCGCTTTCAAATTGAATGATTTTTAGGGTGTTGCGCCAAACTTTACGTTCAACCTGTTCTACTTTCAAGTTGCCTTGCGGCGATGTTTTTGTGAAGAAACTGTTCTTCGGGAAAGCGAACTCTTCTTCGGCTACTACATGCCTGGCGGGGATAAGGTCGGTTGCTGCGCGGGTAACAGCTTTCACGCGGACATAATATTCGTCGCCTGCTGCAAACTGCAACGTCGGCAGGGGCAGTGTTACTTCGGTATCGGCAAGCGGTTTTCCGGCAATGGTAAATACGCCTGCCCGGGTCTGTTCGCCGTTCCTGTACAGTTCCCACTTATAGTCGTAGGCATCGAGGCCGGTGAACAGGTGGTGGTTGCTCATGAGTATTTTACCTTTTTCGATGTCCACAGCCTTCATCCAAATGGGCTGGTACACCTTCTTCACTTCGTTAATGCCGGGATGTACGGTGCGGTCGGCATTGACGAGTCCGTTGGCGCAGAAATTCTCATCGTGCGTCCAGCGGTGCCCGCCAAGATCGCCGCCGTAAGCCCACCATTTGCGCCCCTGCTCGTCGCGCGATTCCACGCCCTGGTCGACCCAGTCCCATATAAAACCGCCCTGCAGCACAGGGTACTTCATCACGGCATCCCAGAATTCCTGGAAATTTCCGGTACTGTTGCCCATTGCGTGTGCATATTCGCATTGTATGTATGGGCGTGTAATATCCGTGCGTTCGGCATAGCGTACCATTCCCTCAATGTGGTCGTACATCGGGCAGACAATGTCGGTGAATGGGTTTTGGCCGGCGCGGTTGCACTGTACGGGACGATGCGCCCTGTCGTTATCTTTCAGCCACTGATAGGTTGCCTCGTAGTTGGGCCCGAAATCGCTCTCATTACCGAGCGACCACCCGATGATACAGGGGAAATTCTTATCGCGCTCGAACATGCGGATGGTACGGTCCAGGTGCTGTCCCTTCCATGCTTCGATAAACGACGGGTGGCGCGCCTGGTTGAATCCATCCAGGCCGTGTACTTCTATATTGGCTTCGTCCACAACATACAAACCATATTTATCGCACAGCCTGTACATTTCGGGGCTTTGCGGATAATGACTTGTACGGATGGCATTGTAGTTATATCGTTTCAACAATTGAATGTCTTTCATCTTGGTGGCCGCGTCTACGTAATGGCCGAATTTTTCGTGATGTTCATGAATATTGGTTCCGCAAATCAGGATCGGCTTGCCGTTGATGAGCAATTGCCTGTTGCGGATTTCTATTTTGCGGAAACCCGTTTTACAGCCTGCCATTTCGAGGGTTTGTCCCTTGTCGTCCTTCAATGCGATGCATACGGTATACAAGTTTGGGAACTCGGCGCTCCACTGTTTGGGCATTTTCACATGGGCGGTGAACGAAACCGTCTGCTCCGAAAGGGCATCAATGTTCTTTACGGAAATTTTTTCCGATGCAACCGTTTTTTCCTGATCGTCGAGCAGTGATATTTCCACCTGGTATTTGTCCGATTTGCTGCCGGAAAAATTACGAATATCGACGTCGGCCGTCAAGATACCGTTCCGGTAGTTATTATCCAGGTCGCTGTTCACAAAAAAATCTTCAATGGAGACTTTGGGGCGCGCAATCAGCAGCACATCGCGTTCGATCCCGGCCAGGCGCCAGAAATCCTGGTCTTCCAGGTACGAAGCGTCGCTCCACTTGAACACCTGTATCGCCAGCAGGTTTTTACCCGCCTTCAGGTAAGGGGTAATGTCGAATTCTGCAGGTGTTTTGGCTGTTTTCGAGTAACCTGCTTCCTTGCCGTTGACGTAAATGGTGGCTGCTCCCGAAATGGAACCGAAGTACAGGATGATTTCCTTACCGTCAAACGAAGCAGGAACCTCAAACCCGGTACGATAAGTACCGACAGGCAGGTCGTCGTTATCTACAAATGGCGGGTTGGCCGGGTAAATATACCTGATATTGGTATAAACCGGCACGCCGAACCCCTGTGTCTCCCAACTTCCCGGCACACGGATGTCCTTCCACGAGGCGTCGTTCAGGCTTTCGGAATAGAAATCGACGGGACGCTGCGCCACATTTTCTACAAAGTGAAACTTCCATACGCCATTGAGACTCTTCACATAGGGCGATGCAAACTTGTTGTCTACCATCAGCTGTTGCAGGTTTGCGTATGGGATAAAATCGGCGCGTGCCGGTTCTTTGCCTTTATCGACAACTTCGGGGCGTTCCCACAGGTTTGTTTGTGCAGACAAACTGCATGAAAATACAAGCAGAGTGACTAATAGAAACTGTTTCATAAAATTATTATTTGGCTTTGTGTGATTTGATAAATTTTCCGACAAAGTTAAAAAAGCATTCCATTAAAACAATCCTTCGGGGTATACAAATAATCCTTTGGGGTATGCAAACAATCCTTCGGGGTATACAAATAATCTTTCGGGGTATACAAATAATCTTCCGGGGTATACAAATAATCTTCCGGGGTATACAAATAATCTTTCGGGGTATACAAATAATCCTTTGGGGTATACAAATAATCCTTCGGGGTATACAAATAATCTTCCGGGGTATACAAATAATCCTTCGGGGTATACCAAAAATCTTTTGGATATCTCGAACGCTATGCGGGAAATAATCGCAAAGTAACTGTTAACTGCTGCTTTCGCAGGACGGGATATTGCTTGCCGCATGGACGAACTTGAACATCTTCCGCAAAGCCGCCAAGGTCACAAAGAAGAAAAGATTTGACAGAAATATCTTCGTTTTCTTTGCGGCTTTGTGGGACAAAAATTGTAATTTCGCAGAAATAAAAGACGCATGGCCGATATTCGTTCCGTTCTGAAACAATACTGGGGCTACGACTCGTTCCGTCCCATGCAGGAAGATATTATCCGGTCGGTGATGGACGGCCGCGATACGCTGGCGTTGATGTCTACCGGCGGCGGCAAATCTATCACATTCCAGATACCGGCTATGGCGCAGGACGGTATCTGCATCGTGATTACCCCGCTCATTGCCTTAATGAAAGATCAGGTAGAGAACCTCAAAAAACGGCACATCAAGGCAGTGGCCATATATTCGGGACTTACCCGGCGCGAAATAGATATTGAACTGACCAACTGTATCTACGGAGGCTACAAGTTCCTGTATGTTTCGCCCGAACGCTTGAATACCGATATCTTTCGCACCCGTGTCCGCGAAATGAAGGTCAACCTCATTGCTGTGGACGAGGCGCACTGTATCTCGCAGTGGGGCTACGATTTTCGTCCGGCTTACCTTGAAATTGCCGCTTTTCGTGAACTTCTGCCCGATGTGCCCGTCCTGGCGCTCACGGCAACCGCCACGCTTTCGGTGGTAGAGGATATTCAGGCGCAATTGCATTTTGCCGGGTCCCATGTACTGCAAACAAGTTTCGAGCGCAAGAATCTGGTCTATCTGGTGCGTTGCGTGGAGGACAAACAGCGATATCTCCTGAAGACGCTCAGTCGGTTTCCCGGAAGCGGTATCGTGTATGTACGCAATCGGAAGAAAACGCGCGAAACGGCACAATTCCTGCAACGTAACGGCATCTCGGCCGACTTCTACCATGCCGGGTTGAACAGTGAAGTACGTTCGGAACGGCAGGATAGATGGAAGGAGGGTGATTGCCGCGTGATGGTGGCTACCAATGCTTTTGGGATGGGGATCGACAAGCCGGACGTGCGTTTTGTGATTCATCTTGATACGCCCGATACGCTCGAAGCCTATTTTCAGGAAACAGGACGTGCCGGGCGCGATTTGCAAAAGTCGTATGCCGTGCTGCTCTACGAAAAAGCCGACCATAGCAGGCTCGAACAGCGCCTGCGGGTGAGTTTTCCCGAGCCTGACATGATACGAAGGGTATATCACGCGCTGGGTAACTATCTGCAAGTGCCGTTAGGCGGTGGCCGTGACATCCCGATCGATTTCTCGCTCGAACGCTTCACAGCAACGTACAAATTTGAACTCCTTTCGGCGTATCATGCCCTGAAACTCATCGAACGCGAAGGCTACATTCAATATGATGAAAATCCGCAGGCTGCCGCTAAAGTTCATTTTCTTGTTTTGCGCGACGACCTGTACAAATTCCAGGTTTCGAATGAAGAATTCGATAAATTTATCAAGTTGCTGTTACGGTCTTATACCGGCTTTTTTTCGGAATACGTGAGCATCGACGAAGCTGCTTTGGCCAAACACGCCAAAGTGAGCATCGATGTCATCTACGAATACCTGAAGCAACTGGATAAGATGAAGATCATCGACTATATACCGCGCCGCCGCCAATCGGTAATCACCTGCCTCCGCGAACGCATCGACGAAAAGTTTCTCACCATCTCCGCCGCCAATTATAAAGTACGCAAAAACATCATGGAAGAGCATATTGGCGCTGTCATTCGTTATGCCGAAAGCACGAACAAATGTCGCAGCGCCATGTTGCTTGAGTACTTCGGCGAAAAGAATGCAGCGCCTTGCGGTCAATGCGACTACTGTATCCGGCACAGGGAACACGAAATTTCGAAAACCGATTGGGAGCGGGCAGGCAGGGAGATACATGATCCGGAGCAGGCCGATGTTGTGGCTGTTAGCCAAAAGACAGGCATCAGCGAACATAAGGTAATCGAAATCATCCGGCAGATGAAAGACAACGGATAAATGGTTGATGCGTTTGAGAACTGCCGCGGGTAGCGTACCGGCTTCCCCCTTTGCCTGCTTCGATGCGCACGAAAACGCCGGCGCTAAGTCGGGAAACCTGTAACCTTTTTTTATTGGTTTCCGTATACATTGAAGTAGATATTAACAATTTCAAAAAGTTATAAACATGAAAAAGTTTCGTTTATTGATGATTTTTGCTGCAGCGCTCGCCTGCATTGCATTGATGCTGGTATAACAAATTTTTAACAGCATACGGTTCCACAGGCTCGGTTCATTCTTTTTTTGAGGCGCTGTGATTTTTGCGTCTGCCTTATCTACTGCTCAAAACCCCACATCCGCCATAAACCTGTCCACGATATCATTCGCATCGTAATTTCCGGCACGTTTTACAGCGGCTTTTCCAAAATCTTCCTGTTGTTGCGGATCGCCGATGCAGGCAATGATTTTTTCAGTCATTTGTTCTTCGGTGTTCACTAAATATCCACACACGCCGTCGAGGATAATGTCCCTGGGCCCTTTGGTGTTATAGGCAACCACAGGCAGACCGCAACTGAGGCTTTCGAGCACCGTACACGAGAATGTATCGAATTTCGAAGGGAATACAAGGATATCGGCGGCCGAATAGATGGCGGGCAGCCGTTCGCGCGACACCCAGTTAAAGTAATATCCTTCGGGCAGTTCCTTTTTCAGTTGCTCATACGCAGGACCCTGTCCCGCTACCAGCAAAGCAATATCGGGATGTATCTTCTTCACTGCTTTATAGATACGCGGCAGTTCCAGCACGCCCTTTTCCTTGCTCACCCTGCCTGCATAAAGCATCACAGGACGGTCGTCGTCAATCCCTAACACTTCCCTTTTGGATACCTGTTCGGGTTTGAAAATGGGATCAGCCCAATGCGCAGTAAGGCAAACCTTATCATCAGCATAAAATTCATTTCGCGGCCGGTGAGCCATTTGCGCTGGTCGTTGTTGAGCACGAACACACGGTCGAAAGCGCTGTAATACATACGCAAGAACCGACGGATCCTGTTTTGGTTGTGCTTGTCGAAATTCAGTACTTTCCGGCTGAACATTACCCAGTCCGTATGGATAAAGAAACTGGCCGGCACCGAATAGGCGTGTTTCAAATACAGGCCCATAGCGCCCATAATACCTTCGGTGGAACAAATCACGCGGTCGTATTCCCGCTCGTGGAACAGGTTATGAAGTTCCACGAAATTCGGTATGCGCACGGGCTGTTCGGGGTATAGCGGTATGCTGAACTCGCACATGGGCTTTACGATCACCAAATGATCGTCGGGTACAAGCGTATTACTGCAAACCAGCAGATCGACCGGTAGATTGCGGCGTTTGATTTCGCGGTGCATTGCCTGCAATGCTGCTGACACGCCGTTTTTGTCTTCGAAGGTGTCTGTCAGCCAGAGCGCGCGTTCGGGATGCTGGTATTTGCCAAGCTGTGCCGAGAAATCCTTCAGGAAAGGACGAGTGTTGAAGAGAACCCTTGCACTGGTGAAATGCGCCGACAACAATAGAGATGAAGCGAGAAACGGGAACGAAAGCCCGTCGAGAAAATCTTCCAGGTCGATACCATGGTGTTTTTTGTCGCTTTTTTCAGTGTAAGCGCGTATGTTGCTGGGGAGTTCGAACTGTCCGATGAGTTTTTCGAGGCTCGGCGCATCCATCTGTCTGCTCCATTTCGCCTTGGTAATTTTCTTCACCAGGCGCGAAAACAGCAGCTCGTTCAGGTGGCTATTGATAGAGCATATCGATCGATAGTACTCCTCGGCAATAAAGCCCTTCCCGCTTTGATGCTCTTTGGCCATCTTCACCACATCCTCGAATACCGGCTTGTAAGCTGACGATACGACGAACTTTTTCAGGAACGATGGCGATTTGCCCAACAGACAGTTGTGAAAGATGTTGATGAATGACATGGTGATCCTGTGCCGCCGTACCTCGGCGAAAGCGTTGGAAACAAGCAGCGAAACAGCCTTGTCGGCGGTTTTACCTTTGTGCAGCAGTATCCGCATCAGTCCGGGGTCTTTGTAATTCAGGGCAATCTGGCATACGTAATCGAGGAAGGCAATCGTGAGCTTTTCCGAATTCTGATGCGAGCCGTAGGGTATCATATCGCCCCGACGGATGGCTTCGAGCGCTAACTGCGACTTGCTTCCGGTTTTCAACCGCTCCTGCAGATCCGGTATATAAAGGTAGGTTCCGGTTAATCCGGCAAAGAAGCCCATGTGACTGTCCGAACCTCCCGAAAGTGACTTCCTGTACGGATTACGGCAATACCTTTCGGGATCGATGTCGAACTGTACCGACAGCTGTGCGATTTTTTCGGGAGTACAACTGTCAACCCATTCCTTCACCAGCATATTCTGCCAGGTATCGCGCTGACCGTTGAGCATTTCGAAACGCTCGAAAACCAGCAGCATCTTATCGAAAAATTCCATGGGCGGCATCCTGTCCGTCGCGTAATGGTAGAGCGGATGCGCCCATATCGTGGGGATATCGTTGGCGCAGGCATATTCCTGAAACGCGTAGACATTCTTACGAAGCTTATCCAGCCGCTTTTCCTGTTCGGGCGTAAACCCATATGTGAGCACATGGATGCCGATATTGAAATCGGGCACCCAGCAGCTGAACTCGGCAGCAGTAAGCACATCCATGCTCTTTTCCTGCAAAGCGTAGCACGAACGGGCATTGTTGTGGTTGGTGATGGTGAGTGCCTCACAGCCGTTTTTCCCTAACTCTTCCACCACCCTCTTAGTCGGCATCCACGTCTCGGGCATGTTCAGGATACGGCCGATCAGTTCGTCGGGTTCGTCGCTGTTACAGTCGTGGCAATGCAAGTCGACTTTTAAAAGATCCTCGCGGGGAAACTTTTCAAATTGTTCCGAAAGAAACCGGTCAAGGCCGGATTTCAATATCGATTGAAGGGTGTTGGTGTCCATAAAGCATATTTTTAGCAGTCCAAAGTTACAGGCTGTGTATTAACAGACTGTTAATTCTTCTTTAAGTGTATATTAAGATTTTCCGCCATCGACGCAAAGTATCAAACTGTCAAGGATCTTTCATCAAAAAAAGATTACTCGACAACTTTTTTTTGCCGGTTTCAAAAATTACAGCTACATTTGTAGCTGATTTTTTACATGAAGCATGGCCATTCAAGACGATATTATTTCCTCGCTGGAGGAGAAAATAAAACGGGTCATCCAGGTTGCGGAAGAGCTCAGGGTCAACAACGGGCAGTTGCGGCAACAAGTTGACGTATTGTCGGGGCTGCTTCGTACGAAGGATCAGGAAATAGCGGTTTTAGAATCGAAGTATCAGAGTCTCAAGCTCACAAAGGCATTGACTTCCTCTCCGGAGGACATCAAGCATGTGAAGTTTCAGGTGAACCGGATGGTGCGCGAAATAGACAGGTGCATTGCACTTTTGAACAGATAGACCAATGAGTTGGCAACAGTCCATTCATATTAAAATAGCAGAGCGTTTCTATCCTTTCAAGATTGACAGGGAAGAGGATGAGGAGCGCATCCGCAAAGCAGGTCGGCTCATTGACGACAGGCTGTTCCAGTATAAGCAACGCTATAGCGATAAGGATATCCAGGATTTCCTGGCTATAGCAGCATTACAGTTCGCCGTCAAGACGATTGAATTAGAAGCTAAAGCCAATTCGACCGAGCAGGCAGACAAATTGAAACAATTGGACGAACAACTCGACTCGTTTCTGGAACAAGGTACAGATTGTTAAGTTCTTTCATATAAAGGTTTACCCGCACGGTTCCTTCAATCCTTTTGAAACTCAACATTTAGTTAATTAGAGTTGGACTTGAGTTACTGAAAACAGGCCTGGTACCGGTTTCGGCCGGGATTCCGATTCGTCGGGACGTTGGACGTTTGAAGTAATTGGCCGCTCTACCCATGTTTTATTGGGGTTTTATAAAGGTGGACGGGATCGCGCGGGTTTTTTATTTTAATAAAAATTGTATCCATTAAACATGAATCAGATAATTATTGGGATCATCGCTTTTGGCGCAGGGGCGGGGCTCGCTTACTTTATTTATAACTACCTTTTCAAATCGAAAAGGGCTCAGGAAATAAAAGAAGCCGAAGCCAAAGCCGAAGTGATCAAGAAAAAGAAGATGCTTGAGGCTAAAGAACATTTCTTGCAACTGAAGGCGGAACATGAACAAACGGCCAATGAGCGGAACAGCAAATTGTCCCAGTCCGAAAATCGCATCAAGCAAAAAGAGAGTTCGCTGTCGCAACGCATGGAGGAAAACCAGCGCCAAAAAAGGGATTTGGATAACTTGCGCAACAACCTGAACACACAAATCGAATTAGCCGAACGGAAACAGGAAGACCTGGAAAAAGCGCACAAACAACAGGTAGAAAACATGGAAGCCATATCGGGGCTTTCGGCCGAAGAAGCCAAAGGGCAACTGATCGAATCCCTGAAAACCGAGGCGCGTTCCGAAGCCATGTCGTACATCAGCGAGATTGTGGACGAAGCCAAGATGACCGCTACCAAGGAAGCCAAACGTATTGTGCTGCAAACCATCCAGCGCGTGGCTACCGAAGCTGCCGTGGAAAATTCGGTAACGGTTTTCCATATCGAAAACGACGAGATGAAAGGTCGTATCATCGGGCGCGAAGGACGTAACATCCGGGCGCTGGAAGCAGCCACGGGCGTAGAAATCATCGTGGACGACACTCCCGAAGCCATCATTCTTTCGGCATTCGACCCTGTACGCCGCGAAGTAGCCCGCCTGGCGCTGCATCAGCTGGTCACCGACGGGCGTATCCACCCGGCGCGTATCGAGGAAGTGGTGAACAAGCTCCAGAAGCAGGTGGAGGAAGAAATCGTGGACGTGGGCAAGCGTACGGCCATCGACCTTGGAATACAGGGCTTGCATCCCGAGCTGATCCGTATCATCGGAAAGATGAAATACCGCTCGTCATACGGGCAAAACCTCCTGCAACACTCGCGCGAAGTGGCCAACCTGTCGGCCATCATGGCGTCGGAACTTGGATTGAACCCCAAACTTGCCAAACGCGCCGGTTTACTCCACGATATCGGCAAGGTGCCTGACGACGAGCCCGAATCGCCGCACGCCATCATCGGCATGAAGCTGGCCGAACGCTACAAGGAAAAACCGGACGTGTGCAACGCGATCGGCGCCCACCACGACGAAGTGGAGATGACCACGCTCATTGCCCCTATCGTTCAGGTTTGCGACGCCATTTCGGGAGCGCGTCCGGGAGCGCGACGCGAAGTGGTTGAAGCATATATCAAGCGGCTGAAAGAATTGGAATCGCTGGCGCTGGCTTATCCCGGCGTTACCAAAACCTACGCCATACAAGCCGGACGTGAACTGCGCGTCATCGTTGGCAGCGAAAAAGTGTCGGATACCGACGCCGAAAGTCTGTCATACGATATTGCCAAAAAGATACAGGATGAGATGACCTATCCCGGACAGGTGAAAATCACCGTGATCCGCGAAACAAGAGCCATCAGCTACGCAAAGTAGTAACGACGGGGCATCTCCCCCTCTCTGCATGATCTCATAACCCTCCGCCATGCGTTTCGGCTCCATTATTCGCACCGCTATTTATATTGCCCTGTCGGGCAGCGCGCTGATGACGGCGCTGCTGTACCTGCCGGCATACTGGGAACCGCACAGCCGCCGGGTTGAAGTGATTCTCATTCTGCTTTATGCCGTCGTGACAGTCGCCGCAGTGATCATATTCCTGCGGAGGTTTCTTTTCCAGCACTTCGATTCACTGTTCCGGCTGGTGGACGGTGGCCGGCTTACCGGGAAGGAGCTGGAAATGCTGTCGGGGAAAAAGGATGTACTGTCGAATATCAAGAAAAACCTGATGGAATGGAGCAGTGACAAGGCTTCGGAAATCGACCGGCTGAAAGAGATGGAACGTTACCGCAAGGAGTTCCTGGGCAACGTGTCGCATGAACTTAAAACCCCGATCTTCAACATACAGGGATATATATTGACCCTGCTGGACGGCGGACTGGAGGATCCTTCCGTAAACCGCCTTTACCTGGAACGCAGCGAAAAAAGCATCAACCGGATGATCCATATTGTGGAGGACCTGGAATCCATTGCCCGTCTGGAATCGGGCGAGCTGCTTCTGGATATCGAGCCTTTCGACATGCTGCGGCTGGTGGACGAAGTCTTCGAGATGGAGGAACGTACCGCCGAAGAAGCCAGAATAAAACTGGAAGTTGAACGGAAGCAGGTGGGGGTCAATGCCGACAGAAAACGCATCATGGAGGTGATGAATAACCTGGTGGTCAATTCCATCAAGTATGGCCGAAAAAACGGTACCACCACCGTTTCGTTCGCCGAAAAGGATAACCTGTGGTGGATTTCGGTGACCGACAATGGCATCGGTATCGCCGAAAAAGACCGTAAGCGGATTTTCGAACGCTTCTACAGGTGCGATAAGAGCCGCTCGCGCGAACAGGGCGGAACCGGCCTGGGATTAGCCATCGTGAAGCATATCGTGGAAGCGCACGGACAGACTGTTACCGTGCAGTCCGCAGTGGGACAGTGGACTGCTTTTACATTTTCATTGCCCAAAAGCCGGTAAATGTAACGGCTGTCTTTGAGGAACAGCGGTTCCTTCCACTTCCCGGAAGGGGGGTCAATCTATGGGCGGAAAATCGTCGTCGTCTTCGTCGGCAAGCGCATTCCTGCCCGACGAAAGCGCCTCCGTTATTTCGTCTTCGTCCATTTCCTTCATGTTGGTAACAATGAAGTCGGACGCAAGGAAATCGCCAAACTGGTTACATTCGTCAATACCTTCGCGGAACATCCGCGTCAGGTCCGAACTGATGGGCACCACCACGCGCATGGTGGTGTACCGGCGCATGAAATTGAGCTTTTCCAGTTCGCTGTCGTACTTTTGCAGGGCGTATTCCATTTCATCCTGCACCATTTTCTGCTGGAACGGTTTCAAATGTTCGCCGTTCCTGTTGATCAGCACCACGAAATATCTCAGCTTGTGTCCTTTCCCGCCCAGGCCGGTAGAAATGAATACCTGCCGGCTGTCCAGCAAATGGCTTTCGAGCAGGAGCCTGTTGTCCTGCAGGGCTAATTTCGACCAGTCTTTCAGGTCAGCGTCCGGATTTTTGGCATAGCTTTCCAGTGCGCGGTATATTTCGGGGCTTGGTATTCCGGCCATCTGTACCATCAGCGTCTTCTTGTCCTCAACCGGAAGTTTGGGGTCGAAGAGTTCGTCCTTGCGCGCCAGCATATCGTCTTCCCTGACCGTTCCCCTCATTTTCCCCGACGTCTCGAAGTAAATCATCTGTACGGCCACATCCACAGGATCCTCCATGAGGCTGAAGTTATCGTTCAGTCCGCCAAAGAATTCTTGTATTTTTTTATATACATTTTCGTTTTCCATATCCATGATGGGTCGGCTTTATATAAGTATCCCGGAAGAAGCGTCAAAGGTAACTGAATTTTTGATTCATACAACTAAAAATCATATCACTTTTATGGATGCGGTAAAAATGGCAGCCGCTTTCCTATGCGAACGCTACTTCCCTGAATCCGAAAACCCTGCGCTCGCCGGCGTCGGTTATCATCTCGAGCATCCCATAGCGGTTGACGCCGACGATGGTTGCCTCGAAGGAAAGCCCGTCGGCGATGAAGCGGCCCGGCCGGCCGAAGCGGTAAAGGTGATGCAGGTACTCGGAGTTGATCCTGACGGGGTCTTCGGCGATCATCCGGTAGCGGACTGCAATGCGCGCCTGCAGCTCGTGCAGGCATTCTTCCAGGCGGTAGGTACTGCCGGTCAGCTGTCGCAGCGAAACCGGGTTGGGCGCGTCGCCCGTGAAGCGTTCCTGGTTGATGTTCACTCCGATGCCTGCGATCGTTTTGCTGATGCAGGCGCCCTCGATGAAGTTTTCGATCAGGATGCCTGTGATTTTCCGGTCGCCGGCATACACGTCGTTCGGCCATTTGACGGATACGTCCGGAACAAACCGGGATATAAAGTCGTATACGGCAAGCGAAAGGGCCTTCGAGAGGATAAACTGCCGCGACGCCTTGACGGATCGGGGATACAGGATGATGGAAAAGGTAAGGTTCGCGCCGGGTTCGCTTTCCCATGAGTTATCGCCCTGCCCGCGTCCCCGCGTCTGGCGGTCGGTCACCACCACCGTGCCTTCCGCCAGATGTTCCACATGCGACAGCTGCAGCAGGTATTCGCTGGTGGAGGCGGTTTGCCGGATCCGGATCATTCGATTCAGTGGTTCGCACATTTGAAATTCAGTAAAGCGGTGTTTTCATTTCCTGACGATTCTGTTCCCGATGACGCACGACAGGCACCGTCTCGGCCGGCAGTATTCGCCGGCGAGCTGCAGCAGCGCCTGCGAGGCGAGCGCATTGGGCTGATGCACGCCAAGTTCTTCCCACGAGGCGAGGATGGAGTTTTTTTCGGGCGGAAGGCTTTCGAGAAGGCCGACGGCATGCGTGCAGAACTCATCCGCGCCGTGCAGCTTCCCGTATGCAAAAAGAAACGGTACCACCGTGTTGATCAGAACGGTGCGGATGGATACGGCAGCGAACGATTTTTTCCGCCGGAGCGAATCCCTGCCGAACACATAATGGGTATCCCAGTATGGGGAAGCCTGCAGGTCGAAAATCTTTTCGAAGTCGGCCATGGATTTCGCCTCGATAATCTGCGAAAAGAGGCGCCCGTTGCGGTGAATCAGCGCCGCGAACTGGGCGATGCGCAGTGTGGGAAAATTAACCGGACGCAGCCGCAGGAATTTCCACAGGAAGCGGTCTATCGGCGTCAGGCCGTATTTTTTCCGCAGATGCAGGTATTCCCGGCGCAGTTCCGTGCAGTAGCCATCGGCGGCATCCGCGCTGTCCAGCAGTCCGGCCTGTCCGAACAGCAGGGCTTCCAGCTGCTGCAGATGATCGCGGTGCTTCAGCAGAATATTCAGGGGGAGCGACCGGGCAAGCGATTCGAAAGGCAGGGCGTTGAGGCTGAACCCGAAACTGCGGGCCAGCCGCTGATAAAGCGTTTCCTCCCAGTTTCCGCCCGTAGCGGCGTATGTCTGCATGAGGGCGCCGGTCTTCTGCTCCAGGCGTTCGATGGCCAGGCGTTCCAGCCACAGCGCGAGGCTGAGCCTGTCGGCTTTGTCCGGCTCGTCGCGGCACGCAATGTGCGTTTTACTGCCGGTCAGGCGGGTATAGTTATCGTAGTAGCGCGCGTCGAAATGCAGTTCCATTACCGGGACTTTCTGCCGGCGGGCATTGTATGTATCGGCGTCGCGCTGATACACAGCGTGCAGCACCACGCTGTTGTATGCCGGGTCGAGATGATGGCCGTGCCGCTCCCAGTCGGACGACCGCAGGTGTATCTCCACGCAGCCCGCCCACAGTGTGTCGCCAATGCGGACACGGGCATCCGTGAAGTCGGGGCCGGCATGCGCGTTCGGCTGGCCGGCCAGGAGCGTTTCCACGGGTTCCCCTTCCCCGGTCAGGTTCCCCTCGGGCAGATACAGGCTGTACTGCCAGATGTATTGCAGAAAATCTTCGGTCATTGATTCAGGATCGGGAGTCCGGCTGCCGGACGGGTCTTTTTTGACCTTCGCCGTCGGGGCTTCCGGCTGGCCGTCGCGGAAGGGCCGCTTATGCGACGACGGCGTTTATATCGTCCTCGTTCCACGGCCCGGGCTGGTTTCGCGAGTTCATCCAGCGCACTCTGTAGGAAACGGTTTGCCCGACAAGTTCTTCCGGATAGTCGATCGTAAAGCTCGAGCGTGTCGAGAAGCTGACGTATTCGAACTTTCCTTCCGGAAGCAGGCCGATCTTTCGCCATATTTCAAATCCGCGCACTTTGGGCGGCTTGCTTTTTCCAGTGAGTGTTCCGGCTTTTACGCGCAGGGTATGTTGTCTGTGCTTGGAAAAGTCTACTTCGCCTGCCGGCATGTCCACAGGTATCGGCGCGGGCGTCGGCGTGGGGTCGTGTACCGGTATCCCCATTCTTTTTCGGTCTTCGTTGGTGACCAGGTGGTTGTTTGCCAGGTATTCCTTGATAAACTGCCGTCCTTCCGGTTCGAGCGCTTCGCGGGCGTCCTTTTTTGCCTGCGTGTCGCCTTTGCCGTGGTTGGGGTCTTCCATCCGTGCGTAGGCAGTCTCGAAGTCTGCGATCAGCAGGAGGATATGCGCGTAGTCGGACGGTGAGATGTTCCACGTCTGGCCATGCGCCTGCACATATGTGAAAAGGAATTTAATCCATTCTAAAAATTTCCCGTCGCTTCTTGGGACCAAATCTGTTCCGGCCATAGATAATTATATTTTAATGGTTTAAATGAGTGAATGATATTTTAATGAATGATATTTGAGATGCTGTTTGATGAGATATTTGAGATGCGGCAATGTTCGGATGGCATTTTCCCCGGCTTTGCAATATGATTTCGCGAAAAATTCGCATGTAACCGGAAATTATTTGTATACCCCGAAAGGTTCGTTGTATACCCCGAAGGATTCGTTGTATACCCCGAAGGATTCGTTGTATACCCCGAAGGATTCGTTGTATACCCCGGAAGGTTCGTTGTATACCCCGAAGGGTTCGTTGTATACTCCGAAAAGTTCGTTGTATTCGAAAAAAGGTGATGGATGTGCGAAAGATGGGCATTGACCCTCGCGTCAGGGAAAAAGGAACTCCTTTTATCACAAAAGGAATTCCCTGAGAAGCCCCACGAACTTCTACGAAGACAATCATGACCCATCACTGATTTCGCTCCAAAAGACCCATCAGCTATTGAGATACTGAATTTTAAACATTTTAAACATATGGTCGTCATGTCCTCTTTGTTCTTGACAAATTAAAAAACGATACAAAGATAAGATTTTTTTTAATTCAAAATTTTTTTTGTATGAGATTCGATTTTTTTTGTATGAGCGAATTTTTGCCGGCAACCTCTGTGATCGTGATCCGGCGACGACCCTGCTTCAAAAAAAGGAATCCCTTTTATCACAAAAGGGATTCCCCAACGTTATGACACTATCCCCCAAAAACCTCTATGAATGTTTCTTTATGAATCCTTCGGTTTTTGGGGAAATCAATAAATAAATTAGAGCGGCAAAGATAAAGTTTTTTTTGATCCGAAATTTTTTTTTTTGCGCCTGTTCAGGAAAAATTGATGCCTGAGGGATTTTTCCGGCAATGTCAAAAAAAGGGAATCCATCTTATCACAAGAGGAATTCCCCAGATAGATTCTCCCCCAAAAACCTCTATGAATGTCTCCTTCGGTTTTTGAGGGAATTAGATTATATTGATATAAATTTCCGACAAAGATAAAGTTTTTTTTTTGATCCGGTTTTTTTTTGCGCCTGATCCGAAAAAATTGATGCCTGAGAGATTTTTCCGGCGGCCCCTGTGATCCGTGATCCGGCGACGACCCTGCTTCAAAAAAAGGAATCCCTTTTATCACAAAAGGGATTTCCACAAAAGTTATCCCCCAAAAACCTTCATGAATTTCAACTACTGTTTTTGGGGTAACTATTATTTTGATTATTTTGATTAATACCGGCAAAGATAAAGTTTTTTTTTGATCCGAAATTTTTTTTGCGCCTGATCCGGAAAAACTGATGCCTGAGGAATTTTCCGGCGGCCCCTGTGATCCGTGATCCGGCGGGCGGCCTCTGTTTCCCGTATCTGCGCTCCGGAAGCAGAAACTGTATCGGGCGTGCGAAGGCGGGAATTGATCCCCGCTTCAAAAAAAGAGAATCCCTTTTATCACAAAAGGGATTTCCCCAAGTTATCCCCCAAAACCCCTATGATATCTGCGGCGGTTTTGGGATAATCATATAATACATTAAGTTGCGACAAAGGTAAGGTTTTTTTTTTGATCCGAATTTTTTTTTTGCGCCTGATCCGAAAAAATTGATGCGTGCGAAGGGCGGGAATTGATCCCCGCTTCAAAAAAAAGGAATCCATCTTATCACAAGAGGGATTCCCCACGTTATTCTCCCCAAAAGCCTTCTGCTGCTTTTGGGGTAATCTGTATATTTAATCTCGACAAAGGTAAGGTTTTTTTTGATCCGATTTTTTTTTTGCGCCTGATCCGGAAAAATTGATGCATGCGAAAGGCGGGAATTGATCCCCGCTTCAAAAAAAGGAACCCCTTTTATCACAAGAGGGATTCCCCGTCACAAGGACTCCAGTGAAGGCAGAAGAGAGAAATAATAATTCGTAAAATGAACAAAAAACTCTTCCGGAAGGTCATGTCTGCTTCAATCCTTGATGTAAAGCTTAGCGTTTGACACGTGCATTGCCTTTCCATACGCTCCACACCATTTCTTCGTCGGCGGGCTGCGCATAATCGGTGAGGAATGTGGTGGCCAGCGCTCCGGTCGCCCATCCGAAGCGGGCGCATTCTCCGGTTTCCCATCCTTTCAGGATGCCGTAGAGCAGGCCGCCTACAAAGCCGTCGCCGCCGCCGATACGGTCGAGGACATGGATTGTACGCGGTTCGATGACGACGAAGTTTTCGCCGTCGAGCACGATAGCGCCCCAGAGGTGTTCGTTTACGCTAACTACCTGTCGCAGCGTGGCGGCAAAGACGGAGGTTTGCGGAAAGGCCTTTTTCACGCGCGCGGTCATGTCTTTGAATGCGTCGATCTGGTCGCCAATGGCCTTTCCGCCGGCTTCGGGACCTTCAACGCTGAGGCAGAGCTGGAAGTCTTCCTCGTTGCCGATCAGGATATCCGCCACGGAAGCGATTTCTTTGAACGTTTCGTGCAGCTCCCCTTCGCGGCCTTTCCAGAACGAAGCCCTGTAATTGAGGTCAAACGCGATACGCGTACCGTATTTCTTCGCGGCGCGCGCCAGTTCGAGGCAGAAGTTGCCCGTTTCGGGCGAAAGCGCGGCAATAAGCCCCGACATGTGAATGATCTGTACGCCTTCCTTGCCGAATATGCGTTCGAGGTCGAAATCCTTCACGCTGAGCGTACGTCCTACTTCGCCGGCACGGTCGTTGTGAACTCGAGGTCCGCGCGAACCGTAGCCGCTGTCGGCAATGTTGAACTGGTGCCTGTAACCCCAGGGATCGCCCTGTTCTACTTCGGCGCCTTCGTACTCCATTCCGCGGCTTTTGAGGTTCGATTTGATGAACCGGGCGACAGGGCTGCCTTTCACGAAAGCGGTGAGTACTTTCACCGGCAAGCCGAGATACGACGAAATACTGGCCACGTTGGTTTCGGCGCTGGTGGCCTGCATGCGGAAGATGTCGCCGCTATACGCCGGCTGTCCGTCCGGCGGCGTTATCCGCACGCCCATGCTCGAAGGCACTACCATTGCCCACCGGGCATCTTTTTTCAATTGGATACTCATCGAATTTATCAAATTTATGGTTTATATCAGGTTTACTTATACGCATCAAAGAAGTTCCGGCACAACCCGCTATACTTTGCCGAAAGCATTGAAGCCGCCGTCAATGGGAATGCAGATGCCGGTAACAAACGACGAGATGTCGCTCAGCAGGTAGAGCATGGCGCCGTTCAGGTCTTCCGGTTGTCCGTATTTACCCATAGGGGTATTGGCGAGCACTTTGCGTCCGCGCGGCGTAGGTTCGCCGGTTTTCTCGTCGGTCATCAGGAAACGGTTCTGGTTGGTGAGGAAGAATCCGGGAGCGATGGCATTTACGCGGATCCCGGTTTTTGCCAGGTGCACGGCCAGCCATTCGGTGAAGTTGTTGATAGATGCCTTCGCTGCCGAATAAGCCGGGATTTTCGTCAGGGGTTTGAATGCGTTCATCGACGAGATGTTGAGCACGCTGCCTTTGCCGGCTTCTAACATGTCGGCGGTAAAAACCATAGAAGGGAGCAGCGTGCCCTTGAAGTTGAGGTCATACACTTTCTGGAAGCCTTCCATGTTGAGGCCGTAGAAGGTCTTGTCGAGCTGCGACAGGCTTTCGGGAGTCATTTCTTCCACCTGCGTGGTAGCAGCCGGAGAATTGCCGCCTGCGCCGTTGATCAGGAAATTGATTTTCCCAAGCTTCCCGCTGATCACTTTCCCGGCGGCCATCAGCGAGCCCTTATCCAGCACGCTGGCGCCGATGCCTATCGTTGTCACGCCCGATTCCTTTTGCACTTCGGCGGCTAATCCGGTTGCCGCTTCTTCGTTCAGGTCGACGATCGCCGTCTTTACGCCTGTCGAAGCCAGCCCGCGCACGAGCGTTGCGCCGATCACGCCGGCTCCTCCGGTGAGGACGCATACTTTACCGTTCAGGTCGTCAAATGAAATTCTGTTCATCATTTTATGGATTTTATCTGGTTGATATTCCTGCAGTTCGAACAACTTGTTCGCGTGCCCGCACAGAAATTTTCGGCGAAAGTAAAGACAAAAATTTTCATAAGCAAAAAAAATCATCTATTTTCGTGTCCGCGCACGACCGGTATTTCCAATCCCGGCCATGTGCGGTATTGCATGTAAATCCATAAAATAAATGATTTTACATCAACCTCTCAAGATATGTTAACCATCATCAAAAATTGATATGAAGCCTTTCATGGATGAAAATTTCCTGTTGCGGACGGATACGGCGCAGCAGCTGTACCACAACCACGCGGCCAAAATGCCGATCATCGACTATCATTGCCACCTCGACCCGGCAATGATTGCCGGCGACCGCCGGTTCGATAACCTCGGGCAGATATGGCTTGAAGGCGACCATTACAAGTGGCGCGCCATGCGTGCCAATGGCGTCGACGAACGCTTCTGTACGGGTAAGGATACTACCGACTGGGAGAAATTCGAGAAATGGGCGGAAACGGTTCCGTATACGATGCGGAACCCGCTGTATCACTGGACGCACCTCGAGTTGAGGCGTGCATTCGGGATTCATAAGATACTCAATCCGGCCACAGCCGCCGAAGTCTTTGCAGCATGCACCGAAAAGCTGCGTACGCCGGAATACAGCGCCCGCGGCCTGATGCGCATGTTCAACGTGGCGGCGGTATGCACTACCGATGATCCGGTTGATTCGCTGGAACATCATCAGGCATTACAAAAGGAGGGCTTCGAAATAAAGACGCTCCCCACCTGGCGTCCGGACAAAGCGATGGCAGTGGAAAATCCGGAAGCGTACAGGGCCTACGTAGAGAAGCTTTCGGAAGTGTCGAACATTCGTATCCGTAAGTATGCCGATCTGATAGAAGCGTTACAAAACCGGCATGATTATTTTGCTCTGGCGGGTTGCAAACTGTCCGACCACGGTATCGAGGAGTTTTATGCCGAAGATTACACGCAACCCGAACTTGACGCGATATTCAACAGGGTATATTCGGGCAGGGAATTGACCCGTGCGGAAGTCGTCAAGTTCAAGTCGGCTTTGCTGGTGGAAGGCGCGAAAATGGACCATGCCAAGGATTGGACGCAACAGTTCCACTATGGCGTCATCCGTAACAACAACACTCGCCTGTTCAAGCAATTGGGCGCCGATGCCGGGTTCGATTCCATCGGGGACTTTACGGTAGCGCAGCATTTGTCGAAATTCCTCAACAGTTTGGATGCCGACAACCGGCTGGCCAGGACGATTCTCTATAACCTGAATCCGCGCGACAACGACCTGATCGCTGCCATGATCGGCAACTTCCAGGACGGAAGCGTGGCGGGCAAGATGCAGTTCGGCTCGGCCTGGTGGTTCCTCGACCAAAAAGTCGGCATGGAGGCGCAAATGAACTCACTGTCGGTACTTGGGCTGCTGAGCCGCTTTGCAGGCATGCTCACCGACTCGCGCAGCTTCCTGTCGTATCCGCGTCATGAGTATTTCCGCCGTATCCTCTGCAATCTGATTGGCAACGATGTGGAAAACGGTGAGCTTCCTGCTTCGGAAATGCCATTTATCGGACAGCTGGTGGAAAATGTATGTTATGCCAATGCACGGGATTTCTTCAGGTTCTGAAAGAATGCCTGCACCGGCTTAACCGTTTTGTATCATTTTTGCTGTATCAATCCAATCAATCATATTAAAAATCAAAAATCGTCAAAAATGAAATCATTGTACATTCTTATTTTCATAACGGTGGCAAGTTTCCAGGTTTCGGCGCAAAAGGCCGAAAAAGTTAAATGGCACACCATCGACGAGGCATTAAAACTTAACGCCGCCGCCCCGCGTAAAATCATGATAGACGTATATACCGACTGGTGTGGCTGGTGCAGGAAAATGGATGCGGAAACATTCGATAACCCGGTTATCGCCAAGTATATCAATGCAAATTTCTATCCGGTAAAATTTGATGCCGAATCGTCGGCTCCGGTGAAGTTCGGCGACCATACCTTTATGAATCAGGGAAGCGGCGGCGCGCGGAAATCGACCCACCAGTTCGCCACCGCTTTGGGTGTGAACGGTTATCCCTCGGTTGCCTACATCAATGGCGATTTGAAGGTTATAGGCGTAGTTTCCGGCTTTTATACGCCCGACAAAATAGAACCCCTGCTGCATTTCATTGTCGAAGAAAAATACCAGAGCATCAACCTGGAGGAATATGAGAAAACATTCGTCGGCGAACTGAACAGGAAAAAATGACAGATCAGTTATATTGTGGTTGTTGAAATTGACCTTAACTCGGGATTTTGTTATGGTGTGGTTCGCGCCATCCGTATGGCCGAAAACGAACTGCAAAGCGGAAATACATTGTTCAGCCTGGGCGATATAGTTCACAACGAGCCCGAAGTAGCCCGATTGAACCGTTGCGGCATGCACACCATCAATCACCAC
Organism: Bacteroidales bacterium; assembly: GCA_031265445.1. GTDB lineage: Bacteria > Bacteroidota > Bacteroidia > Bacteroidales > UBA4181 > JAIRLS01. The sequence goes on along the minus strand of JAISCQ010000134.1, from coordinate 7,735 downwards.
GACCTGCAACAACTTCGCAACGTAAAAGTGCTGATCCGCGCCCACGGAGAACCCCCCGAAACATACCGCGTTGCAACGGACAACAACATATCCGTCGCCGATGCCACCTGCCCTGTGGTACTTCACCTGCAAAAAAAAGTGCACAGGGCTTACCTCGAATCACAGGCAAACAACGGCCAGGTGTTTATTTACGGAAAACCGGGACATGCCGAAGTAAACGGGCTGGTGGGCCAAACGGGAAATACGGCTATTGTGATCAATTCAGTGGAAGAAGCCGGACTTATTGACGTGAACCGCCCGGTATACCTGTTCGCGCAAACCACCATGACCATCGAAGGGTTGCAGCGCATCCGTGCAGCAATCGAACAAAAACGGAGCGAACAGCATGTCGGAAACGATATTCCGTTCCAGGTCAACGATACCATTTGCAGGCAGGTTTCCAATCGCGAGCCGCAATTAGTCGAGTTTGCCTGTCGTCATGATGTGGTGATCTTCGTTAGCGGAAGCAAGAGCTCGAACGGAAAAGCGCTTTATGAAGTGTGCCTGAACGCCAATCCCCGCACACACATGGTAGCCGCGCCCAAAGAGATCGATATGAACTGGTTTGCAGGCGCCTCGAACGCCGGTGTATGCGGCGCTACTTCCACTCCGCGCTGGTTGATGGAAGAAGTGGCAGATAAAATACTGGAGCAGTGATGATCGATGATGATTTACGAATCCTTGCTACGCCTAACGTAAGCATTATGATATTTTGATTTTTAGTAATATCCTTGAGAAGCGCTCGGTTCCCTCCTCTCAGGCGGGGCCTAACTTAAAAATCCGGTCCATCAGTCGCCATTTCTCGGCCGAACTGGCTCCCGGCTTGCTCACCTGGAAGATTGCCATATAATCTTCCCACTCCGCCTGTCGCGGCAAAGTAGCCAAACGGGCAAAAGCCGTATCCCAATCGAAATCTGCGGCGGTTTCGACAATCATGAACAGCCGTGTACCTGTCAGGTATATCTCCATTTCCAATATCCCCACACTGCGTATTCCTTCCACAATCTCCGGCCAACGCTTGGCTTCGCTGTGACGTTCTACATATTCGGCGATCAACGCGGGATCATCCTTCAAATCCAACGTTTGGCAATAACGCTTGGTTGGAAAATCAAACTTTCTTGCCGGGTAACCGGCCTTTTTCGTATCCATATATTAAATTCAAAAAAACATGATTACACATCCGGTAAAAAAATAAGGATAAAACGATGACGGATTCCAGGACTCACCGTGTTTATCCTTATTTAAAAAGCAATAAAGGTCGTACATTTTTTTTAATCAAAAATCATGGGTGGCTCTTATCCGTGTTTCATCACTTCGTCCACGGCTTCTGATTCCAGGTGTTCGCCCACTTTCCTGTCAAACGTGATTTTAAATGAATAAGCAAAATCGCAGGGTTTCGTTTTCGGGAACGACAGCTTCAGCCCCTCGTCGGTTTGTTGCCAGTCGATCTTTTCGTTCGATCCCAGCAATTGCACATTGAGGATTTTGGCGTCGCCGATGGCATTTTTGTCGAGCGACTTCACCAGGACGCCGGCATCGTTCCAGTTCAGCACAATGGCGTAAAAATCGTTACCCTTGGTGGTGAAACGCATGTCGCGAGCGGTGTATGCGGTGGCGGTGTTGTCGGTGAACGAACCTTTGGTAGACTCGGCATCACCTTCGCCGATTTTTTTCCAGCAGCGGGTTCCGTAAATGGCATCACCGTTTACTTTCAGCCATTTGCCAATGTCAAGAAGCACTGCCTGCTGTTCTTCGGTAACGGTGCCGTCGGCACGCGGGCCGATGTTCAGCAAGAGGTTACCGTTTTTGCTCACAATGTCGATCAGGTCGTGTACAATCTGCTCGGCTGTTTTATTTTCCTCGCCATCGATGTAGCACCACGATTTTTTACCGACGGAAGTGTCCGTTTGCCAGGGGTATTTCATCATCTTGCCCGATTTACCGCGTTCCACATCCCATACCTGTATGTTGGCAGGATAGCCCTGCTTGGTGTTCACGACCACCTGCTTGCCCCAATCCACAGCATTGTTGTAATAGTATGCCAGGAACCTGTTGAAATAGGGCATCAGTACGGGGTTATTCACTGTCCAGTCGAACCAGATCAGCTCCGGCTGGTACTTGTCGACCAGTTCGCAGGTACGGGTTAGCCATTCGCGCGCCACAGCCTCGTTGTATGCCTCCTGGGGCAATCTTCGCCCGTAAAGGGTGATGGCAGTATCCTGCACATCGGATGGGAAAGTCATGCCTCCGTTGTAGAACCACGCATTTTCGGCGCGGTGCGTCGACAGCCCGAAAACGATACCTTCGCGTTCTACAGCTTGTTTCAGCAGCCCCACAATATCTTTCTTCGGCCCCATCTTCACGGAGTTCCACTCATTCAGTTCGCTGTCGTACATCGAAAAGCCATCGTGATGCTCCGCTACGGGAACCACGTACTTGGCGCCTGCCTCCTTGAAGAGTTTCGCCCATTCGCCGGCATCGAACTTCTCGGCCCGGAACATGGGGACAAATTCCTTGTAACCGAATCCGGTCTGTTCACCGTAGGTTTCGATATGGTGCCTGTATTCCCGCGAATCCTTCTGATACATGCTGCGCGGGTACCACTCGTTGCCGAAAGCAGGAACAGCATACACGCCCCAATGAATGAAAATGCCGAACTTGGCATCGCAAAACCATTCGGGAAACCGGTAATTCCGGGCGATGCTGTCCCAGTTGGGCTGAAACACCCCGGTGCCTTTCGGCGAAGCTGCCGAATCGATGTTGATGCCCTGTTTTCTACTGTTTTGGCAGGATACAAACAGCAATGCTGCCAAAAGGATGGCGGAAAAATTTTTCATAACGCCGAATTTAATAACTGATTTACAAACAATGTTTTTTTGACATCGCAAATGTCAAAATTTGTTTCACAAAATAATGGTACAATCCCGGCAGATGATCGCACTATTTCGACATTTTGATCATTCCCGTCAACAAGCTATTCGTTGTGGTGTTTTCACTAAAAATAAATAAAATATATTTGTATGATTCTTTTTTATACATTTGGCATTTGGCGATACAATCAATGAAACAAATATCTGAAATATCTGTTTGCAATAGACAGGTGATAACAGGTAATAATATATATTAATACATTATAGCGGGTTGTTGACGTATGTGGACAGGAAAATTTTTGATGTGTATCTGGTTTATGTTCGGCGTGGCGGGTATTATTAGCGCCCAAAGCTCCTATTCGATTCCCAGGTTCGCGGTCACTTTCGATTTTAATACCTCTTTTTCCGCCGAAAATGCGTGGGGACCACGGATGCAGGTGTACAGCAACAACAATTATTTCGGCAAGAACCGCGACCGAAAAAACCGGTTGACCGAAAATACGATTGCCTATACCTATGGGCTTGGATTTGGCGGTTATAAAGTCACTTCGCTGAAAAAGAAAAACGGGAGCGATGACGGTTTGTATCTTTTCTTCACTTCCGTTGCCTTATGCTACCAGAATCAGGGCATGTTCGAACCGTTTGCCGGCATTTATCCGGGTGTCTCGTGGGGTATCAAATCCGAGTTTTTTGTGAATCCCGTTGCAGGTATTAATATTCTCGCCTTCAGGGGACGCAGGAACTGGAACAGTCTCCTGTTCCAAACATACGCGCAGGCCCGGATCGAATACAACACCATGCTATCCACCACCTTTGTAGGTTGCGGAATCATCCTGCAGATTATGTAATTCATCACTGCGGTTTGTTCTGCCGGCGAAGATGATTGAATATGATCAAGGCGCTGATTTTTCCCGATCATATCCAGTCATCCATATCCAGTCATCAATTTTTAGCCGGCATCAGCTCGCCCACCGCATAATTCTCTTCGTTGAAGTATTTCCGGGCGACCCTGCGAATATCTTTCGCCTTCACCGAATGGATCAATTTCCTGTAATTCTCGAATGTCATCAACTTGTCGCCTTGCCGGTATGTATTGAGCAATACGTGCTGCCAGTACGTGTTCTCCTTCATAGCAGTCTCGCGTTCGCGGATAAGGGTTTCCTTCACTTTGTTGAGGTCGATTTCGGCAGGGCCATCGGCTTTGATCTTTCGGGCCTGTTCGAATACTGTGGCAGTCAGCTTATCCGCATTTTCAGGCGAACAGCCCCACACAAAATCCAGTGAATACCGCGGCCGGGGATATTGACTCACGCTTTTCGACGCATTTACGCCGTATACTCCGCCCTGTTCTTCGCGCATCGACTCGCGCAGCTTGATGTTCAATATATCCGTAAACATCGAGAAATAAACGCGCTCCTTGAAATCCCACTTGAAGGGTCCTTTCATGAATATATTCACGCGGCTCTGTTCTTCCGAATTACGGGCAAAATCGAGGTTGGTGATACCGGCCGGGAATACAGGAGTAACATCGCGCCATGTTTCCGCACGTCGTTTTGATGGAAGCCCGCCTAAGTAGGTTTCGAGCAGGTGCGTTACCGAATCGATCTTGAAATTGCCTACCATCACAAACTTGAAATCACTGGCATCAGCAAACCGGTCGTTGAAGATATACAATGCATTATCCAGTTTGATGCGGTCGATTTGTTCCCCGGTGGGGATGGTCACCGTACGCGGGTTGTTGCCCGTTATCACCTTGTACAGCGTATCCATGTAGGCATACAGCGGGTTGGCACGCATGTTTGTCACTTGATTTTTGAGTTGTGATATCAAGGTATTGAAAGCCTTTTCGTCGCGTCTCACTGCCGTAAAGTACATATAGTTGAGCTGCAACATGGTTTCGATGTCCTTTGGCGCCGCCGATCCGTTAACGCCTTCGTAGATCTCGCCAATATACGGCGACAGTTTTGCCGTATTACCGGTCAGTTTCTTGCCGAGGGCGATCTGGTCGAAATCGCCTAACCCGCTCATGGTAACAATGCTTGTAGCCATGATGGCCGACATATAATCCTCGTTGAGATATAGCGATGTGCCTCCCGGGCTGAACCCCGAAAAGAGGATCTGGTCATTCTTGAAATCGGTCGACTTCAGGAGAATATGCACCCCATTCATAAAGATCAGCTCGGTATACCCAAAATCGGCGTCTACCCTGCGGCGGAATACACGGGTGCCTTCCGGCTTCTTTTCCAGCAACGGCTCATCCACCACCTCGTCAACATATTCCGTAAGATCAGCCTGTTTACTTTCTTTCAATATCCGTAGCAGGTCGCTTTCGGCAGGGATACTGATGCCGTCTTTTTCGGGCGCCATCACAATCAGGCAGATATTTTCGTCCGTAAACCATCCTGTAGCCAGTTGGTTAACTTCTTCCAATGTAATGCCGGGCATCAACTGTTGCGCATAGGCATTTTCGGTGAGGATGCCGGGTATCGGCTCCTGATTGACAAAATTACGAACATATTCATCTATCAGCCTGTCCGAATTGATTTTGCCTGCTTCTTTTGCCGATTGCGCATAAGCGGTTAATATATCCTGTTTCTCGCGATCCAATTCGCTTTGCGTAAATCCGAATCTTTTCACCCGCTCGTTTTCTTCCAACAGTACTTCCAGCGATTGTTCAATCTCGTTTTCCTTAGCCACCGCATAAGCAGCATAAGCGTCAATCGGCCCGAGGAAGCCGGAATAGTTGCTGCCCGCATACATAAAAGGCGCATCGGGCTCCTGCGCTATTTCGTTGAACCGTTTATTGATCATCCCGTTGTACAGTTTCTGTATCAGCATGTTCCGGTAATCGCCCACTGTTTTTTCTATGATCCTGGGATGTTTGATGAGCAATTGTACTATATGGGCAGTTGCTTCCTTATCGGTAACAATCGCAATGAGCGGTTCCCTGTTATTCGGGATATCGTGTTCGATGCGTTGAGGTGCATTGGCAGGATTGGTCAATGCGGCAAAATGCTGCTTCACCCTGCTTTCCATTTCCTTTACGGGAATGTCGCCCACTACGGCCACAGCCATCAAGTCGGGACGGTACCAGTCCTTGTAAAACCTGCGAAACTCAGAATAAGGCGCGTTCTTGACGATGTCCATATCGCCGATGGGCAGGCGTTCGGCATAACGCGAGCCCTTGAGCAGCACCGGCAGGTACTCTTTCAGCATGCGATCCTCGGCGCCCAGTCCCAGCCGCCACTCTTCCACAATCACACCGCGCTCGTCGTCGATGTCCTTATCGGCAAAAGTTACCTGATGCGCCCAGTCCTCAAGCACCTGGAACGCTTTTTCAATCAGGTCGGCACGGTCCGACGGCACCTGGAGCTTATAGATCGTTTCGTCGAAACTTGTGTAAGCATTCAGATCGGCGCCAAACTTGACGCCCATCTCTTCGAGCACATCCACCAGTTCGTTTTCCTTGAAATTTTTTGTCCCATTGAAACACATGTGTTCCACGAAATGCGCCAACCCTTTTTGTTGGTCGGTTTCGCAGATCGAACCCGCTTTTACAGCCAGCCGAAGCTCAATACGTTTTTCGGGCTTCCCATTATTCCGCAGGTAGTAGGTCAACCCGTTGTCCAAATGGCCTGTTTTGACGGCAGTGTCGACCGGTAGCGGCGCTTGCAGATCGAAATCCTGTGCATGAACGATCGACAGGACAAAGAACAGGAGAAATGTCCAGGCATATTTAAAATATGATGATAACATACAATATAAATTGATGATTAATGATTGAATATGATATACAAATACTCATGAGAACAGTTACTTACTGTCATGCTCATGAAATCGCTTCGCTAACTGCGGCTAACTGTGCTAAACCGATACCGATTGTTGGCAAAGATTGCCCGCAAAATTACATGAAAAACTCAGGTTTTCCAAGCGCATGAGATAAAAATCGAGACCACCCCCCATCACGCTTACTATCGCTGCTTCCCGGTTAAATGCGGATGGTTCCCATTTAAACCTGAACTCCCATTTAAATCCGGGCGGAATATTTACCGCGAACGCTGCTGGCCCACACTCACGCTTCGCAGCTGTCCGCCAACGGGTGGATTCAATTTGGCCACACATACTTCCGCTCGATCTAACTGCGGAAAGCGTTCGAATAGCCTGTCTAAGATACGCGCGCTCACATGCTCCAGCAAATGCGACCGGATGGACATCTCCTGTTTGATTAATTCGTATGCTTCCGCGTAATTCAGCGCATCGTGCAGGTCGTCGCTGTTCGATGCCCTTTCCGTATCCGTATCCATGATCAGATCCACCACGAAATGATTACCAATAACTTGCTCTTCGAGATAACAGCCATGATGAGCATAAAACTCCATCCCGTTCAACCGGATTTGTCCCATGATTCTGAAAATTTACTGTTTTTCGATTCAAAGATAACGTATATTTATTGCATCAACCGAATTTCATTTGAACTTTATGCAAAAGAAATCATCGAAAGCAACAGCATATCATCTTATTACAACCATATTTTTCGTAAAAACAAGTTCATTAGAATGAAAAATTACCGTAGTTCAGACAAAAAATCATCATGAAATTTGTTATGCTTTGACACTGACAGGTCTGCCGACCCCCTGTCAGACTGCGAAGCTGCCGACAGGATTGAAACACGCAGAGGACATTGACGCGTCACCGGTCATATATCGTGTACATTTTTCGACCATTAACGTTGTGACGGTCATTTATTGCGTACATTCTTCGACCATTGACGTGTCACCGGTCATTTATTGCGTACATTTTTCGACCATTCACGTTGTGACGGTCAT
>JAISCQ010000091.1 GCA_031265445.1 Bacteroidales bacterium | reverse complement strand
GCGGTCAGCGTGAGCGTAGTGGCGGTTTTTCCGCTTTCCCTCAACCAGGCGGGCGCCGTGTAGTTCCACTCATTGGCGTCGGTAGTGACGGTAATGACGTCTGCATCGCCGCCCCCTTTGGGTATGACTGACGTCCTTTCAGGGGTGACCGAGAGGGTGACTTCGCCCTGCGCCATCTGCGTGATGACAATTTCCTCGCTTACCTCGGTATACGCCGGCAAAAAGAACCTGACCGTGGCATTCCTTGCGGCGCCCGAATTGGCCGCGGCGACAAGGGTAAGCGTCGTGGCGTCTTTGGGCCCTTCCGTCAGCCAGCCGCTGTTCGGGGTGACTTCATACGCCCAGGTTTCGCTGCTGTTGACGGCGAACACAACGTTTTCGCCCTGCCATGCAACTGCAGTACGATTTTCCGGCGGCGTCACCTCGAAAGTGATCTCTACGCCGGTCTGGGTAACGGTGAGGCTCTGGCTCGCAAAGCCGGTACATGCGATCGTGACGGTTGCCTGGCGCCCGGTTGTCGCCTGTAGCGGGCTAACTTTGATCTCTATGTTCTCTTCCGTTTTCCCTTCCGTCACGGTCGCGGTACACCACGATTCGGAAGCCGCGGCCGTAAACTTTCGGTTGGTACTTACGGTAAAATATTTGGTCCCGCCTTCCGGCCCAAACACCTGGGTTAACGACTGCGACCCTATTTTGAAATAAGGCGCTTCTTCGCTGTCCTTGCAGCCGGACATGACCGCTACAAGACAGGCAATTACTGATAATTTGATGAACTGTTTCATACTGATTTGATTTTTTACTGATATATATAATAATATGTCGGTTTGACGAATTGACGAATTGACCCTGACAGGTCTGGCGACCCTGTCAGGTCACTGCAAGAACGACCTGTCAGGCTGCAAAGCTGCTGACAGGGTCATTGAAATTTAACAAGATTCCGGTTTTCATTGTGATTTGGGAGCAAACAGATTGGCAACGTAATTGTGGAACTGCGCTGCGTAATCAACGATGATCCCGTCGACCCCGGAAAGCAGATGATTGCGCCATGGCGCGGGATCCTGCCCGTCGGTACCGGCGTTGATCACAATTTCCCTGCGCGCCGTTCTTAACATTTCCACTTCGTTTGAAGTGGGAAGAAATCCGAGCATGAATACATCCGCTAACCCCTCGGTTATTTCCTTTTGCAAATCATTCCTGCCGATCTGCTTCCCTATTTTGACGGAGGCATTCAGGTTCTTTAGCCTTCTGCTGGCCGCGTCGGTCTGGGCAAAACAGAAAGACTGCTTCAGCAGGTTATACTTCACCAGCAGGTTCACTAATTTAGCCTCCCCTGCGGCATCCACATCCTTGATCTCCACGGCAAGGATGATGTTTCCTTTTTGGTTTTCCTTTACGGCGGAGAGTACTTCCTCCAGCGTAGGCACCTTCTCCCCGGCAAAGACAGGGGAGAACCATGACCCTGCGTCTAATTCCTTTATTTCCGCCAGGGTTAAGTCGCGTATTCTCTTGGAGCCGCCGTTGGTGGTGCGCGCCGTATTGTCGTCATGCATGATGACCAGTTCGCCGTCCTTGCTTGTCCTCACGTCAAACTCAAACCCCATCCCGTCCTTAACGCAAGCGTTGAGGGCGATCAGCGTATTTTCGGGATACGTTTTAGCCATCCCCCTGTGTCCCAGGATAACGGGAGGCGTTAAGGAACTGTAATCCGGCTCGTCCGGCGTATTTTTGTCGGGATTGTCCTTTCCGCAATTACATGTTACAAGGCTGACGACCGTCAGCAGGATCAAAATTTTTATGCTCTTCATTCGAATGATTCTTTAAATAATTTTTTACTGATATATCATGGCGGTTGGTCGGTTGGTTTTACGGTTTGACCCTGACAGGTCTATCGACCCTGTCAGGTCAGTGCGGTTTGCTGACCTGTCAGGCTGCGAAGCTGCTGACAGGGTCATTGAAGTTTGACAGGCCACCGGTTTCATCATGATTTGGGAGCAAACAGGTTGGTGATGTAATCGTGAAACTGCGCTACGTAATCAACGATGATCCCGTCGATCCCGGCAAGCAGGTGATCGCGCCACAGCGCGGGATTCTGCCCGTTGTTGGCGCCGCCGATGTTCACTACAATATCCTTGTGTTCCCTTCTTAACAGTTCCTGTTCGGTTGATGTAAGAACAAAACCGATCAGGAACACATCCGTTAACCCCTCGTCTATTTCCTTTTGCAAATCGCCCCTGCCGACATTTCTGCCTATTTTGACCGATGCATTCAGGTTCTTTAACCTTCTGCTGGCCGCTTCGGTCTGGTCAAAGCAGAAAGACTGCTTCAGCAGGTTATATTTCACCAGCAGGTTCACTAATTTGACTTCCCCTGCGGCATCCACATCCTTGATATTCACGGCAAGGAGAACTGTTCCCTTTTGCTTTTCCTTTACGGTGGAGAGCACTTCCTCCAGCGTAGGTACCCGCTCCCCTGCAAAGGCGCTGCCGAACCATGACCCTGCGTCTAATTCCTTTATTTCCGCCAGGGTTAAGTCCCTTAATCTCTTAGAGCCGCCGTTGGTGGTGCGCGCCGTATTGTCGTCATGCATGATCACCAACTCGCCGTCTTTGCTCGTCCTCACATCAAACTCAATCCCCATCCCATTTTCAACACAAGCCCTGATCGCGCTCAACGTATTTTCGGGATACGTTTGGTACATCCCCCTGTGCCCAATGGCAATGGGAGGCGTTAAACCGCTGTAATCCGGCTCGTCCGGCCTGTTTTTGTCGGAAGGGCTGTCCTTTCCGCAATTACATGTTGCAAGGCTGATGACCATCAGCACAATCAAATTTTTTATGTTCTTCATTTGAATGATTCTTTAATAATTTTTTACTGATATATAATGAGACGGTTTGCGGTTTGACCCTGACAGGTCTAAAGACCCTGTCAGGTCAGTTAACTCCACCACTGTCAGGGTATTTACCAGCCGGGATTTTGCGTCAGGCTTGGGTTCAGTACCCTTTCCTGCTGGGGGATGGAATACAGGTAATCCTGATTTTCCCTGAAAGCGTAACCATTGGGAAGCGCATTCCTGTAATAATCAATCAGGCCGTTTGCATCCAGGTCGGGATGAAATGCCGGAAATTCGGATTGCAGGAAGGGATAGCCCATGGGTCTTTTTCCTGCGAATAAATGATGCGCCTTCCAGCGGAGCAAATCGTCGTCGCGGTAACCTTCCAGCGCCATCTCTACCCGGCGTTCCCTCCGTATCTCGTACAGCGCGTCGCTAACCGCGTACCCGTAGTCGATACGGCTGGGATCGCTTGACTGGGCATTGACCGTGAAATTGGGCATTCCCACGCGCGTGCGAAGCCGGTTTAACGCAGCATACGCCACCGTCCCGTCAAGTTCGTAAAGCGCTTCGGCGTAATTCAACAGGACTTCGCCGAAACGGAGGATGATCAGGCCGGTATCGTCATTTCCATCCCTGACGCCTGACGAGGTAGAGCGTGGATTTCCTGTTTTCTTTACCTGGAAACCTGTCGGACACAGCGACAGTCCTCCCTGGTCGACGGCGGGCCCGGTGAAGGTGCGGGGGTTGGTGTAGCTCATGATATCGCCCGGCATCCAGACCGTTCCGCTTAACCTTGCGTCGCACAGGTTTTTGATTTGCGTCAGGAAATTATTGCCCTTGTATGTACTTGCCAAAGCCGGATAGTCCACCGGCTGACCGGTTTTCCCGAGGTAGGATGAAACCAGGTCCCAGGTTACGCCTTTACCGTTGCAGTCCGTATAGCTTATATACCGCTGAACGTTGGTAAGCATCGGAGGCGAGACTGCGGCGCTGAACGAACGGCACAGGAGTATCTCGTCGATACTGTTCATATCCGTCCCCGATTTGCCGAACAGGTCGAAATAGTCGCTGCCGGGGTTGCCGGTTGCGTACAGCTCTATCCCGCTATTGATCAACTCCTCAGCCGCATCTACGCAGGCCTGGAAATATTTTTCCGGGTTGGCCCCCGGCGTAGCGAATGCGGTACCGGCATGATACTTTTCCCATGTTCCTGTATAAAGCGCCACACGCGATTTGAAGGCTAAGGCGGCTTCTCTTGTAACCGTATTGTTGTTTCCGGCGACAGCCCTGGTTCGCAGGTACCCGGCAGCCCTGTCGAGGTCTGCAATGATCGAATCGGTCACTAAGGTACGGGAGTCCCTCGGCTTGAACAAGGCGGCGTTATCTTCGAGCTGCACCTCGGAAACATAGTAAGGCACCCCGCCATACCTCCTGAGCAGGCTAAAGTAAAACCAGGCTCTAAAGAAAAGGGCTTCGCCGACATAGTGCCGGTAGGAGCTAAAGTCGTCCCGGCAATTGCGATAACTGTCAAAAAATACGTTCACACTCCTGATGTTCGCCCACTCGCTGCTCCATGTTCCCGTGGAGAGGGTGCGCTCCCCGTTCAATACGGTGCTGATCGAAGGGGTGACCATATCATCGGAATGCAGGGCGATATCCTCCACCATCCGACTGTAATTATAGAATTGAGGATAGAAATGCAGGACATAGTTTTTTAAATCGGCGCTTGTTTTCCAGTATTGGCTTTCGGTGATCTCGGTTGGAGGCGCCAAGTCGATCGCATCGTCGCAGGAAGTGAAAAGAAGCGCAAAAAATATGAATAAATAACCGATCGAATGATACGTTTTCATTGTTTTATTGATATGATTGGATGAGATATAGGATTAATAAGTAATGGTTAAACCAAAGGAAAACATCCTGTCCGCCCCGTAAGTAAAGCGTCCCAGGCCGGAATAGCTGTCGCGGTTTGCGCCCAGGGGCGCTACGGGGTCCACCCCTTTGGGCAGCTTTGAAAAGGTCAGCAGGTTTTCACCCGAAAGGTACAGCCTGATGCTTTGTATTTTTATCTTGCCGGTGAGCGAGACCGGGAAGGTGTATCCCAGCTGTACATTTTGCAGGCGCAAATAGGAGGCGTCCTGAAGGTATCGCGTATTGGCGTGGTTCCTGTTTTTATTGTCCTGCGTCGCATTAAGGTAAGGCCTTGGGAAAAAGGCGCCTGCATTGATATTGGCCTCGCCCTCATACAGGCCGGCATACCTGTCGCCGGGCCGGTCCCTGAAATAATCCAGGTGATCTTCGATTAAACAGGCGTCCCACCACGTGGCGGCAAAACCCCAATACATGGCGCCGCTTGTGAAATACAGATTCCGCTTGGCTACCCCGTTAAAAAGCGCCGAGAAGTCAATGCCCTTAAAAGACAGCCCGAAATACAGCCCGTATTGATACCTTGGCTCCGAATTGCCGATAATGGAAAGGTCTCCGTGGTTATCAACGGTATTGTCCCCATTGTCTACCCTTCCGTCGATTTTCGTATCCTCGTAGCGGACGTCTCCCGGATTCCACTGGGAAGCGATAAAGGACAAATCCGTATTCCCGAGGTAATCATCCACCTCCGCCTGGGTTCTGAAAAGGTCATGTACCGTATATCCCCAAATTTCTCCTATCTCCCTGCCCTCGTAGTAGGTGGACAAAGTCCCGGTGGGATTGTTATACTTGGTTACTTTTGATTTATTGTTCGACAGGGTGGCCTGCACAAAATAGGATAAGCCGTTGTTCAGGCGGTCCTGCCATTTGACGGACAGCTCGAAGCCTTTTGTCTGTAACGTGGCATTGTTGCTGTTGGGCGGAGAGGCTCCCAAAACGCCCGGCATCGCCTCGGTGGGGCCTACCATATTGGTAGTAGTGCGGTCATAGATGTCCATCATGAGGCTTAACCTGCTTTTAAGAAAGGTAAGATCCATTCCCAGATCGGTGGTGGTAGCTGTTTCCCACGTCAGGCGCTTGTTGACCAGTCCGGGAGTGGAGGAATAGCCGTAAATGCTGTTTCCCCCGAACAGCCAGCTCACCCGGCCGCCCGAGATGGGTATTCTTTCCAGGTCGGTATACGGCGCAAGGTTAGCCCCCGCCCGCTGATTGCCCAACTGTCCCCAGGAAGCCCTTATTTTTAGCGTATTCACGTAAGGAGCGGCCGCTTCCCAGAAGGATTCCCTGTGCACATTCCAGCCGGCGGAAAAGGAAGGGAAGAAACCCCATTTGTTTCCCCTGCGGAACATATACGATCCGTCGTAGCGCATGTTCGATTCAAAGAGATATTTTTGGTCGTAATCGTACATGATCCTTGAAAAGAAGCCTAAAGTAGCTTCATTCGACAATACCTCCTCCGCTATCTGGGTTCCCGTTGCGGTTTGCAGTGAAGGAACGCCGGCGTAAATCATATCGGCTTTCCTTCCGATCAGCTGGTTGTTGAGCCTCTTTTCATACTGGCTTCCCAGCATGACGGAAAGCGTATGCAGCCTGGCGACCTTCAGGTCGTAAGTGGTATAAACATTGGAAGTCCAGTACCTGTTGTCCGACTGGCTCTTGTTTACCTGACTGGTGGAACCTGCCATGGGAACCGGCTCATTGCCGGAAACGGTATAGTTATACAGAAGATAAACCGGCATTTCATGCTTGCGCGTAAAGTAGTTATAACCAAAGTCGGCATTGATGCGCCAATTTTTCAGCGGTCTTATTTCCAGTTTGAAATGATGCCATGTGTCAATGGTCTTGGAGTTATTTGTTCCCTGATTACGCACCTGATTGACGGTATGCTTGTAATTGCCGTAACCGTCATAGACAGCCCTGAAAGGGTACGACCGTGATATGTTAAGGCTGTAAATATCCGTACCGCTAAAATTGGTGATTCGGGCTGAGTTGTTCACCCGGGTGCTCCAGCTAAAGTCCATCCAGTCGGTCAAGGCTGCCTGCATGGTTCCCGTCAGGTTTAACCTGGTGAAATCATCGGGAGTGAATGCCGCCATTCCATTTTGGTCATAATAGCCCAGCGAGAAGTAATACGATGCCTTTTCGGTTCCCCCTGAGATGCTCAAGTCGTGTTTCTGATTGAACGTCCTGTCTTTGAGCCATATTTTGAACCAGTCGTTGTTGGCATAATCCTTGTCGCCGTTCCATATCTCCCCTATGTCGGGGTATGCGCCGAAAACCGTAGCCCCGTCGGGCCAGTTCATCGTGTTCTTCAGGGCGTCCCAGTCTTCATTCTGGAACAGGATCATGCGCTCGATATGGTCGTTGGAGAATGGAGGTCCTCCGCCGTTTACGCCTGCTTCGTTAAGCATCCTGCTATAGGTATAGGAATCCAGCATGGAAGGCATGTTTTGCGGCATGGCGACAATATAGTTGGTATTGAGCGTTACATTGATTTTGTTGCTTTTACTTCCCTTTTTTGTAGTGACGATGATCACGCCATACGCGGCTTTTCCCCCGTAAATGGCGGAAGAAGCGGCATCTTTCATGACGGAAATGGATTCGACATCGGATGGATTCAGTCCGTTCAGGTCTCCGGGCATCCCGTCGACGATCACATAAGGCGCTCCTCCGTTGATCGAGCCTATTCCGCGCACATCAATTTCCATGGAAGCGCCCGGCTGAAATCCGCCTGTACCGCTAATGGATAGCGTCATGGCCGGAGAGAGTCCCTGCAATAACTGGGATACTGTCGGCGCTTGCCTGGTTTCCAGCGCCTTTACCTCAACCGTTTCCACTGCGCCGGTCAGGTTGAGCTTCTTTTTTGTCCCATACCCGATGACGACTACTTCTTCAATATCCATCGCCTGCTCGCGCAATTTGATATTGACGGCGGTTTGGCCGTCCACGACAACCTCCTGCGCGGCATAGCCCACAAAGGAAAATACCAGTACGGTCGGGCCGGATACGGTGATGGCATACCGGCCGTTAGCGTCGCTGACCACGCCCTGCATACCGCCCTTAATCTGAACGGTGGCGCCGGGCATCGGCTGCCCGTTTTCGTCGGTAATGACGCCGGTGACCGTCTTCTGCTGCGCAAACAGCGACAATGTACACACGCATGCGCATACGGACAACAGCAGTTTCCGCCATACGCACCTTTTGATGATTTGTTTGTTCATACGAATAAAAATTAGAAATATTAGGTATATTGATTGCTTTTACATTTTGGGATTTACACGACAAAAATACCGGGCTATTATTTTGTGATTGTTATGAAGATTTTATCTTTACGTTAAACTTTTTATAACGGCTTGATGTGTGCAACATATCCGCCGGCATTTGCCATTTTTACTTTTAAAGGTTTACCCGATTCCATGGTTTGTGTCGATTTTTTGATGTTTTTGGGATTTTTCCCGGCATCTTTGG
>JAISCQ010000050.1 GCA_031265445.1 Bacteroidales bacterium | reverse complement strand
AAATAAATCGCCAAGAAAAACAGATATGCAACTCGCTATTTTTTGTGATTCGTCGACTGTCATATCATTATACTCCCCAGTATTTGTTTGCTCTTTCCTTACTGATTACTATCGGAGTTCCACCGCCATACCTCCCGACGGGAAAAGCCTTAAACCCCTCTATGCGAAAAACAACATTTGCGTCACGCCAGATTTTCCGCGCCACCTGCCCGTCCGGAACATTGCCGGATACATGGCTGATGTAAACAAACAGTTTGGAGGGGAACATGGATTTCAGCTGTTTGTACTCCCCGAACTGCAACTCCATAAACTGGACGCTGTCTATAAATATGATGTCCGGGCTTCGCTTTTTTCCAAGAAACTCTTTCAGTTCCTTAAAATCCATCTCGGCTAAAACAAAGCGGGAACCTGCATCCTCCATGCCCGCGCGATTCATTGCCGCACGAATGGAAAGACTCAATCCCTCCTCCACTGAATTATAAACAATCCGGGCTAATGACGCCAGCATTTTAGCCAGTTTCATGGAAAAACCCGTTTTTCCGTTTTTGGGAGGCCCGTATACGAACCAGCTTCCGGTCAGCTCCGGCTCGCCGATCGCATCTTTCCATTCGTCCGCCAGCGCAATGGTATTAAAGCGCTTGCTCATAACACTGTGTACGGAATAGACTGTCATGCGTTCATCTGTTCAAACCTCAATTTCATAATTTCCTTGTAAATCCGGCGCAGGCTGGGTATGCCGTCATCTCCCAGGGAAATGCGCAGCAGCCTGTTGGCGTCGGCGTTCAGGCCGTCCATGTTGGCCTTGATAATCATCATTGCCGTCTTGCGAAGACATTCGTCACGCTCGTCCTTTACCAGTGGAATCACGTGGCCGTAACGGCGGCCAAACCGTGAAAATATTTCGGTAAATCCAACCCGGTGCATGTCTACTCCCCTGGAAATCTTGTCTTTCAAACCGTCTGCGCCCATCATGTAGAAGCCGCACGACAGTTCTGTCGCATTCCAGAGCGCCTTGATTTCCAGAAACGCCTCGTAGCTTATATCGCCGGCTTCGTCCAGGACAACAAGAGGGGCGGGCAGCGTTTTGAGGTAAAACACCAAATCCCCGTAAACTTCGGAATACAGTCCCGTGTAGCCCACCCCAAATGATTTGGCAATAGAACGTATCAGCCGACTGCGGCTCTTAACCTGGCTGCAGTCAATATAGGAAGCATTCGGGTGGCCGGCACAGTATTGCCTGGCCACGTATGACTTGCCGATGTCCGACAGGTCGCACAGGATGGCAGACAGCGAACGCTGCTGACATACCTCCAGTTGCGTTGTAATAAAACGGAACACGGGCGTTTCCACCGTATTCCATGCGGGCATGTTTAACGGATCAACTCCCAGGCGGCGAGCCAGGCTGATCCATTTGGCATCGGCCAGCACCTTTTCCGTATCCCCGTTTTTGATGCGGTTGTACTGTGCACTGTTAATACCGATACTTACAGAAAACTTCGCATCGCTTCCGGAGAAGTTTTCACGGCTCTTTTGAAGAGCGTCTAAAATCCGCTGTTTTAATTCACCTGTAATCATTTTAATGGTGTTTTAAAGTTATTGTTATAGCATTTTAATCGCATTTGATTCGCAATCCTCAAATTCATAATCCGGTTCCGGATCCGGCTCTTTTGCCGGCGCAGGCTCCATGATCAGGGACTTGACGGCCGCTATTTCGCGGCTTGCATCCGCCGACATCTGTCCGACTTTTACCAGTCCCTCCTTCCACTCCTTCATTTTTCCGTAAAACCTGGATGTTTCCTTGTTTTGGAACAGGTAATTTTCTTCATCCCTGTCTGTCCACTCCGCCCGGCACTCGTTGTACCGGTAACTCTCAATATTGAAAGCCTCGCCGATATATACATCTCCCTGATACAGATAGATTGTGTCTACATTGCCATTCGCGTCGGAAAGAAAACAGGCTTCCACTTCGTAGCTGTTCGGTTTCAGGCGCTCCAGGCTTTCAACATCCTTCAGCCAGAATATCTGATTATTGGCCTGTATGCGCTTGTTGTTCCTGATGCTCGTCTTTACGGGTTCGCAAAACATGCGGTAATGGTACCGGGGTTCTATCTTTCCAAGATCCGGCTTGCAGTGCTTTAACAGCACGTCTTTCCGCGTCATGCCTTCGTATGTTTTCTGATCCGGATGCAGGGAATTGTTCCATTCTTCCCTGTCCTGCACGTCATCGGCTACCAGTTGTTCAAAATCGTATGTTTTTTCGACAAATTCTCCGGATTCCTTATAACGGACGCCGGCATAGGCGCCCCTGCCGTACCAGCGGTTATTGACATGTCCGTTTTTCTTTTTGACGCCGTATTTTTGCTGGCGGTTGAAGTGTTCCTGCCGTTTGGATGTGGCACTGTCGTTAAACGTCACTATGTCCCAAAAATCGCCCCACCACGGAATATCCTTTATCAGGTGATGTTCATTGTCCGATTCCGCCGGTTTCGGAAGGCCGTATGCAACCAGTTCCCGCACCATGTTCCGGTGAGCCTCCTCGACCGTCTTTATGGTCGGCTTGCCCTCTATGTATGCCGACGGGAAAGCGTAACCGCTCACAACATCCGTGTAGGCGTACAGGTTTACCCATCCCTTGTGGCTCTTCCGGCTGAGCGTTACGTCGTCCATCGTAATCTTGCTGAGGGAGTACTCTCCGCGCTTACGCTCATGTTTGGGTGCAAAGTTGTTTTTCTCATTAAAATAGCCGTCGCGCTTGCGAAGCGTTGCGGCAATTGCCGGTATTTTTTTTAGCCGGTTCCGGACGGTACTTAACGACAGTTCCAGCGGCTTGCCTTCGAGTTGAAAATCCTTCGGCTTGAAAACCTCTCCGGTATCCGAGTCAAAGAACTCTTCCCTGCCGGCAACAAAATCCATGTACCACCGGTGTACCTGTTCCATAAACGGCTTGTCTTCCCTGTTGTACAGGGAAACGAGCAGGCGATCCGTTTTCTCCGACACTGTCCGGGCATGTTTATTGCCGATGGCCTTGTGCATGATGGATTTGTAGCCGTCTTTCAGGTAGTCATTGAAGACGTTTGAAAAGATTCGCTTATTGGTTATTAAATCACATGGAAAATGAATGCGCTGTTCAATATAAAACTTTACCGCACCGGCATAAAATTCGTCCAGCAGCGGTTTTTTGCCCTGTTCGGCACGTGCTTCCCGGTGCCGGACGAAGGCGGCCCTGCACGCTTCCAGTATGGCTGCCCGGTTCGTATATTTGCTGATGGCTTCGGATTTTAAGGGAAGTCCTTTTGAGGTGGTCTGTTTCAGGAACCAGTCGCGGGCGGCCGGATCAATTACCGGTGTCTGGAAAACGGATTTTTCCTCTTTCTGCTGCGTGGCCGGCTGCTGCATGAAACTGCCCGTGCCGATACGCTCCATAATTACCGTCTGTGATTTTACAAGTTCCGTCAGCGCCTCCTTCAGTTGATCGATTTCGCTCATAATGCGATCCTGCTTTTCCTCAATGGATTCCAGGCGCCCGTAAACAGCCTCCAGTTTTTCCAGTCTGTCCGGACGCTGAATGCTGTTCACATCTATCAGTGAATTGCCGTTCCTGCCCCGACGGTACAGGGAAACATATCCCTTCTGGCAGTCATACTTTAACTGCCTTGCCGTCAATCCTGCATTCGTCCATTCATTGACTGTTATAACCGCTGTATTTCCAAACCATTTATACATAAAATACTTCTTAAATGCCGTCTGTTCCGGCTGTCAACCCTCCGTGCCGCGGGGTGCGTAAACGCGATTATCCGAATCAAATCACACTCAAAAACCATCTTCGTGACTGTTGTTTGAAAAATTCATGCTAACAGGTTAATAAGAAGGGCATCCTGCTCAAGCGCCTCATTAATACTTCCGATGGCTGACAGTATGGCTCTGTACACCGTGTCTTTTTTGCAGGCTTCTTTGTCCCTGCCCGGTATTTTCCTTTCGGCTTCGAGGACGCCGCCCAGATAGCCGGACATGTGCAGTAACCTGTCCCGATGCTGTTTTTTGAGTTTCATGTCAGTAACTGTTTATA
>JAISCQ010000236.1 GCA_031265445.1 Bacteroidales bacterium | reverse complement strand
GGCTGGCTTCCGCGCCAAGATCAACTGTCAGCCGCGTTGCTTCGCTCAGTATCATGCCTGTAGAATTAGTCATGGCGGTTATGGCGCTGCCAAGAACCGGCGCAATGTCTATGCTTTTTCCCGGCAGGGTCTTGTCCATGTTATAGAACGCCTTGGCGCTGATCGATATCGTGTCGCCTGCCAGCACTCTCAATAGAATGGAAAGGCCTTTGCTCTTGCCCGGAACTTTTGAGAGTTTGGCGTTCAGCGGGTTCTTATCCGGGTAATTGTAGGGCGCGTCGGCGCGGGTCTCGTTCAGGTTGGCAAAATACTGATCTTCCGTAGCGGCCTTGCTTTCCTCCATGGTTGCCAGGTAGGTAACGCTGCCGCCCGAAGAGGAAAAAGAAGCGCCGGAGGTGGATGTACCGGCGTCCAGTACTACCCGTACATTACCAAGATGATCTTTGAGGAAGTAATCCAACTTCCATGGATCAGTGACGGCGTTGCGCCGTATACGACCATATTCGGTATGGATTATAGTTGTATCGCCCGAACATTCCACGCCATCCGCGTAGTAGCGCGTCAGGTTGCCGAACCGTTTCTTCACGCGGCGGCCCGTACCGTCGTAGATATAGGAGAGGGTGTCGGAACCCTGCACTACGCTTGTCGTTAATCCCAGATGGTTGTAGGCAATGGTGCGGTTCATGTTGTTGTCTCTGATCATGCGGCCGGCAGGGTCATAAAGGTAGTATGCCGCGTAACTGTTCCGGTGATCGATAAAACCCTTCCCCGCCATCGTTTCCGCCACGTCGTGTATCTTAACAACCTGGTTGCCGCTGTAGGAGAAACTGAGGTCGTCCCAGTATTCCTTATTCTGTACCCGCGTCATCCAGCTGATGTTACCCATCATGTCCGATTTGTAGCCCAGATAGAGCGCATACCTGTCCCTTTCGGAAGCGTTCGCATCGGACGGGTAGGCGGTCGTGTTTTCCGGCTTGCTCTTGTAATTCATCCAGGTGAGGCGGTTCAGGTTGTCATATACGTACCGATGCGCGTGCCATTTGTCGTTCAATGCAGGCGTTTGCCATTCCACCGCGCTGATGTTGCCGCTCCACTGAGGCTTCCACTGAGGGTGGTGACTCTGCGGGTCATCCCAGTTCGGATCGGTGGCAATGCCCGGCACCAGGTCATTGTAGTGAAGCTTTTCCGAAAAGGCCTGTCCGTTAATGGCTGTCAGCCAGCCGCGGATGTTGTAGGCGTAGCCGATGGTTTCCAGCCCGCCGTGCAGAACGGTTTGCGAGAGTTGCCCCAACGCATCGCAGGCGTTTTCGGCTACGGTTACATTCCCGGTTCCGATGTTTTGCCGTACGGCGGTCAGCCGTCCGGCATGGTCGTAATCGTTGGCGACGGTCAGGGTAAACATGGCGGATCCTCCTTTATAGTGCGTCCGTGTGGAGGAGGACAACGCTCCGGTAAAGGTGTACGAGTTGGTTACCTCGTCCTTCACGGCGGCGCTTCCCACCTTCGGCTGGCCGGCGATGGTGTGGACGACCCTGCCTTTCGTGTCGTAGAACATGACGGTTACGAGCCATTCTTCGGGCGAGCTGTCCAATACCTTTACATGGCTTCCTGTGGGCAGTCCCTGCGGCCTGGCTAACGATCCGCCGTAAGCATAGTCGGGGGCGCTGTTGCGGTCGAAGTCATAATCATCATAATAATGGACCGCATGAATCTGCGCATCGGTCACCGCCGGCTGGCTGACGTTGGTGTAACCTTTCATGGCGACGGCGCGGTATTCCCATTGCGCGGCGGTATTTTTCACGGCGTTTTCCCAATCGCTGCGCGTGTTTTGGCTTTCCAGCACACCGGTCATCACCGCCCGTCCGAAAGCGTCGTACTTGGTAAAGCTCCATTCGTTGCGTGTACGCTGGTCGGCGTCCTGGGTAAGGACGGGCAGGTCGAGGCGGTTATATACGGTGTATGTCCAGCCTGCTCCGGGGATGTGCGTTTCCACCGCCCGTCCGTGGGTATCATAACGATAGGCATATACAAACCGTGTAAATTCGGAGGAAGAAGAGGCGGAAACCGTGACGGTCCTGATCGTGTCCTTGGCGATGGCCGGCGGCAGGACATACCTCAACTGTTCAAAATCATCGTACACAAAATCCGTGATGGCGTAATCCGATCCGCCGACCCATTGCTTCCGGCGTACCGTGCGTCCCTGCAAGTCTTTGTATTCGGTCGTTTTTTTTCCGTCTTCGTCTGTTATTTCGGTTACAAACAGTTTGCCGCCGGGATAATTCCTGTAGGAGAATACTTGCGTGTCGTCGGCATTCCACCAGAGCACTTCGTTGGATGTGTTGATTTTATAGCTGCTGGTCACATGTTTGCCGTTGATTTTCCAGTCCTTGCCGGGGCCTGTTTCCTTCACTGCACGGTTCAGCGGCGAGTGTTCAAACTCTGTTTCCCCGTATGGCCTCTCTCCCGAACCGAAAAGGTTATTGTAAAAGGCTTGCTGCCTGGTCGCGAAATCGGACTTGTACGCTCCGTTACCTGTTTCGGCCCTGTAGGGCAGATGCTTCTTTACTTCCCGTCCCATGCGATCGTAAACGAAAGGAGTTACGATATCCAGCCCCTCCGGCGAAGCGCCTATGTCAACGGTCTGTACCGGGCGGCCCAGGCCGTCGAAATACTCGATGGCTTCGCTGTATTCCGCCCGGTTTCGCGCGCCTGCCGGAATAGAAGCCGTTGCTGTTTGCGGCGTAATGGTGTGGATGTAGTTCTGGTTGGCGCTTGGGGCGAATGCGTAAGCAGAGGTAACCGTAACCGCCAGTTCTGCCGAATATATGGCCATGCCGTTGATCTTGACCCTGTATTTCTGGGTGACGTCGGATGTTTCATAATTGGTCAGGGATCCGCTGTAAGTTGTTCCGGTAGCGCCCGGAAGATCCGTCCATGCGCTTCCGTTACCGGCGCTCATCTGCCACTGTCGCGACGTTATGCCCGATGATCCGGTGTGGGTCAGGGTTACCGTGCTGCCGGCGACGACCGGCTGGGTGGTCGGACGGATCGTGATACTGCCTGCTACGGGCGGCGTAACCGTAATCACCGATTCAGCCGAACAGGTAGCCTCACCGTTGAGCTGCACTCTGTATCTTCGGGTGATGCTGGACGAGCCTGTATTGGTTAAGGCGCCCGTACTGTAACTGGTTCCGGTAGCAGATGTACTGGTCCAGGCGCTTCCGCCGTTGTCGCTGAATTGCCACAGCCGCGATGTTATTCCCGAACCGTATCCGGTGTGGCTCAAGGTTACGGAGCCTCCATTGGCGACCGTCTGACTGGCCGGGCTGACGATTCCTGCTACGACTGCTCCTGCTATCTTTGTGGTGATGTTCCCGTGCTGGCTCCAGCTTTCCGTAACCACGTAATAGGTTCCCGCCGGAAGGCTGTTCGCGATCAGGTACCCCTGCATGCCGTTGGAACAGCCGCCTGAGTGAAGGTCGTCGCTATGGTCGACGTAGGTTCCATTTGAGTCCAGAAGGGAAACGTAGGTATCGCTCACTTCCGAACCGCAATGCGAAATAATAACATTCGTTGTCGCAGGTATCGTAAATTTGTAGAAAACGTCGTTGGTGGGCCGCCCTTCGTACGAGTTGGTAAAATTGCCGGTGTTTTGGGTATTGGTATAAGAACTCGACGCGGTGACGGTTCCCGCATTGATGGCTGTCGCCATGCTGTTACCCGGGCGGCCTGTTATCTGGGTGGTAATGCTCCCGTTTTGGCTCCAGCCTTCGCAAACGATGTAATAGGCGCCCGCGCTGAGGGTTTTTTTGACATTCTCATGGCGTAAGGAGGAACAGCTTCCTGCTTCCTGTGCATCGTCGAATGACTGCAGGTACCCGCCCGAACCGTTCAGCAGGGTGATATAGGTGTCGGCAAGACCCGATCCGCAGGTTTTGAGTTCCACTTCCATCGGGCAATTCAGCGTAAATCTGTAAAAAACATCATTCGTAGAACGTCCTGTATAAGTATTCGTGAAATTGCCGGTATTTTGTATGTCGGACCAGGTGAAAAAGGCGCTGTAAGTTCCCGCGTTGATGGCAGTCGCCATGGTGTTACCCGGGCGACCGCTGATCTGGGTGGTAATGCTCCCGTTCTGGCTCCAGCCTTCGCACACAATATAATATGTTCCCGCGTCGAGGGTTATTTTAACGTACTCATGGGTTAATGTGGAACAGGTTCCTGCTGTCTGACTGTCATCGAAGCGGGTAATGTACTCGCCGGTACTGTTGAGCAGGGTTACATAAGTGTCCGCAAGGCCTGATCCGCAGGTTTTGATTTCCACTTCCATCGCGCAATTCAGCGTGAGCACGTAAAAAACATCATTAGTCGGACGTCCTGTATAGGTATTCGTGAAATTGCCGGTGTTTTGGGTGTTGGACCAGGTGAAATAGGCGCCATAAGTTCCTATAACAATGGGATATTCAATCCTGTCACCCGGGACGGCGACGGTATACGTTACGATGCCGCCGCTGGCGCTTGCGACGTCATGAACATTTGTTGCCGCGCTGCCGACCATCAAGCCCGGATCTACCCATGATTCTTTGGCTGCCTTGATCTTCAGGTCTTCTGCCGTGAGTTTCAGCGGCGTTTTCCGGACGCTTTCCTCCGGCAGGACGCTTTCCTCCACCATGATTCCGGGATCGACCCACGATTTGTCTTTGGCGTCCATCAGCTTCTGTTCTTCTTTGGTCAGCTTCGTCGGCGTTCGCCGTGCGTTTTCATCCACAAGCGCTTTCGGGTCTACAAATCCTTCCTTCTGCACATCCTGCGCTTTCAACCCTGATACGCCCAAGGCGGCGATCAGAACCATCGCAGCTATTCTTGCCGGCCGGTAATAATATGTTTTCATATCCGTATTGTTTGTTATACTGATTATATGATTATTTTTTTATATTTCTCCCAATATAAATGTATAGGAAAGGCCGGCTTGCAAATTGATTTTATCCCTGTGCGTAATATATTTGAGATCTGCCGGGTCGCTATAGTAGCAAACTGTTAAATGCAGTTCGGAGTATGCCCGTGTTCCCGATCTTACAACAACATGATATTCGCCGGCCGGAAGGTAGATGTCCAGGGGATTTCCCGATTGCGGGTGCGACGGTAGAAGTGGATATGTCGAATAGCACTGGTACGTTTTGGTGGCAACGATGGAACCGTCCTTCACAAAATCGAATATAACATAACGGCTTGGCGAATCCAAAAACGCCGAAGTTAGCGTGATCTTTACAAAAGCTGCCGCCGATGTGCATGCATCGGATGTATCGTATTCCAAAAGTCCCCATTGCGGAAAAGGCCCCCCTGTCGAATACTCGGGTTGGGTTAAATACTCCTGTCCTCCCGGACGAAAACAGTTGGAGATGGCTTTTTCACCGGAGTTACAGATTGCCAGGTCGGTCTCCATTCTTGGCATATTGGTGTAAAACATTACATTACTGTACGATGGCGCCTTTCGCATCTTATAATCAAAGGATTGAAGCACCTTTTGATCATGGTCTTTCATGGTTTTTAACCGGCCGTGGGGATCATATTCATAAGTGACGGATAGTTTCTGCGGCGAAATGTGCCTTTTTACCCCGGTTAATGGTTGCCATGTATATGCATTGACCATGGCGCCCGGCAATTGATACAGTTTTTCCAGCTCCGTTTTTACGGCGTTTTCTGTGGTGGATGCAGCATGGTACATCATGTCTGTACTCAGGAGCGCGCTTGCTGTAACGTGTGACGCATTCTCAATTTCAGCTACCAAATATCTTCCCGCGTATCCCCATAAGTATGATTGAACGGCAAGGCCCCGGCCGGTGGTTTGCAGTACGTTTTCATAATCGTCGTACCTGTCAAAATGAAGTTCTTCCGTAAGCGGCTGTCCCTGTACGGAGCTTTTGATACTGTCGCGAACGAGCCATGTCTTGCCCGTTTCTTTCCTGTAGCTAAGCCTTACCTTTGATATTTCGGCGCCGGTCGTTTTATCCTTGATGGTTTCCGTGAGTACCGGACTGATGATGTTTTTATTTTTCATTTCCTGGTAAACAGCGCCTGTCCTGTTATAGGGGTATTCCAGCGTAATGACTTGCGTTCCGCCACTGCCGGTCTTCTCTATTTTTGTAGGCTGTATATAATTGCTGTTGCCGTACGTATAATCGGTGACCTGAACAATGGTATCGCCGGGATTTTCAATCCATTGCTCCGTCTCTTTTGATACAACCAGCTTTCCTGTCTGTAACCCGTATTCGCCTGTCCAGAAATCATACAGGTTATATGCGTTATCTCCGGATGAATCTCCGGAGATCGATTGGGGTATGATATGTGGAAACGAATAGACCACCCTTGGCATTTGAGTTTTTCGGAAGATGGTGTGGTTATATTCCATCTTTTTCAGATGACTCAGTTGAAATTTTCCTCCCTGATACCTGTATTGCGCCACAGACTCAAGAGCGCCCAGGTGCCAGTCGACTTTCACATAGGGAATATTGGTTCCGGATATCACCGGTCTCCAGTGTCCGTCATTGAAGAATCGGTCATGCTGGTAATACCGGTAAACGGTTTTACCGGTTTGAGCGCCCATGTCCTGCCGGTATTCGGTTACTTTGGTATAGTATGCCGGCGCTCCGCTGGAATAAGTGTAATCAAGCGACGAAGCCGGAAGATAAACCGTCACTGAGTCCCGTACCGGTATATAAGTACTCAACAGGTGTCCGAAATCATCTACGCTGTGATAATTAATGATCTGTGTATAATCATATCCCTTATAATCCCATTCCCAGTTCCACGAATCGGAATGATGGTTCCTGGTAACCTCAGGCGCATTAGCCACGATTCCGGCTCCTTCCTCGTAATCTCCATACCTGTAATATTTTTGCTCGGATGCCTGATACGAATCGCCGGTATAATAATTGATGCTTCTGATCCTCAAACCGCCTCCGTTTCTCAAGACATAGTTGGTACCGCTATATGGCTGGTCATATCTTTCTTCATATTTGTTGGCTTCAAAATCAAAATCAACAAATCCTCCGGTCGGATATACAATACGCTTGAGCATGCCGCTCTGCATGAGCTGCTCGTCCGGCTGTTCCGCCAGTACGCTTGACGCTTCGATAAAATAAAACGGCTTGGTAATATTGGCTGTTCTGTGCCTGATCGTTCCACGATGTTTCGGAACGGTAAATATCGGATATGTCATATTGTAGGAAGTGAGTGCATGTGTCTGGCTGTTGACATGCCCCCATGCGTCGTGTCCCTTCAGGTGGTTTCCGAAACAGTATCTGCTATGGTACATCAGTGTATGCTTATCGTCGCCTGTTCGGATGGAATCAAGGTAATTGGTGCCCTGAAAATGCAAACCGTTCATCTTCTGAGCCTCTGCCAGAGTCATCGGAGTTGGAAGTGTAAAAGACTGGAACAGTTGTATGGTTTTTGTATGCTGATTATCAGTGATGACAATCTGATTAATTTGATTCATATCCCCGATAAATTCAATCTTCCCGCCGCGATAGGATATCTTGTCTAATTTAAGACTGATGACGTAATTGACGTCAGCCAGCGGATCATGATTCGGCCCCGCTTCATTTTTGACACGGTAAGTCTTATCCACAGGCTGATAGGATGAATCAAGGTAAGGCAGATGGAATTCCTTTTTTACCCCGCCGTAAGATACCATATACTTGGGAGAGGATAACTGGAAAAACCGGCAGGTTTTACTAAACAAAAGCTCATATTCTTCCGGTACGATATTTATATCATCCGCATAACGTCGAGGATGAGTGATGAGGGAAAGATTATACTGGAACGTATTCCAGTATTCTATCTTATCCCGGTACGTACATATTTCTTTACCCTCATATACATTTCCTCCTCCTGCATACTGTTTGCTATAGGTAAAAGTGATGGATTCCGAAAAATTAGCATTATCAATGTGCATACATTTCCATGTCGTGCGTATAGACGGCGTGCCGCCTGCGTTTCCCGAAAATTCTATTCCGTAGGGGGCCGGGTCTTCGGAAATATCAACAACATAACCCGGTAGCCCAAAATAGTAAACCGTTCCATCGGTGTCGGTGATCACAAACGAACCACTATAACGGTTGATACCGGGTTCAATGTATTCGATCTTGATGTTGTCAAAAGGCACGGGAACGATGGTGTATGAACTGCCGTTCTTTTGAAAAAAGAATGAACCGGATTTATTCAACAGCTTGTAATAAAACTTGTCGGGCATGCCGTCCAATTGCCCTTTGGCCAGTTTTAGCCGGTTCATCATATGGGTAGGATCCCCTCCATTGGTAATCGGATACGGATTGCTGGAATAACCTGTGTACGGTTTCATATCGGTATCACTAAAATAGCCTCCGGTTGCGAAATCGTCCGCACCATAAACGGTCCGCGTAATTTGCAGGTCGCAGCTTAACGACCATCCCAGTCCCACCCGGCCGGCATGTTCGTTGATTTTGAAACCGCCTGCATGATAGACCAGGTCAACAGGCAAAACCATTCCGCCCGTTTTAATTTCGTACAGCGGGATGCTGATCTGCGGGATACCCGTGTTGTGATTGATCGGGTAATTGACCATTTTTGCCAGCGCCGCTGCTTCTGGCGTCACCGGCGTCACATGGTGTTCTCTGGTAATGTTGTTTTGCCCGTGCACCGTAGCCAGCAGGGCAAACAGCAAAAAAATGACTGCTTTGTATTTCATATGGTTTATTGTTTATGTATCATTCTTCGTTCTTCATTCTCAACTCTTCATTTTCCATCTCATCCGTATTCCCAGGTTAATCCGGCCAAAGCGGATGACGAGCATCCTGCTGCATACCGGGTTTCGTTCATCTCCATTTTCGCCCGCCGGGTTCGTTCATATCCGGTCTGTAACACGATCATACGCAAAACATATTTAAAATTACAGAGACAAAAGTAGAAAAATACTTTGAATTTCAACAGATGACAGGGAATTTTTACCTTTTTGTCTGGAAATAAGCGGTTATACGGATGTATCCGGTGTTCCGAAATCGGCATTTGCGATTAAAACACCGGAAAGGCCTGCCATGGCGAAATGAACTGGTCGGTACAAGGGTTCGCCGGATGCCGCACAGTGTATCGATGCTCAATCCCGTGTTTCCGCGTTTTCGGCGATAGTTGATTCCAACTTGATCAACGCCGCGTCTTTCACGTGTACTACCCTCGAGTGGTGGCCAAGGTAGACAACGACGAGTCGAGCGTTGGGGTCGTCTGTCGAGATAACAAAAGTCCCGTCTTTTCCCGTGAACGTCTGGGGATCTTCACCTGTAAGGTATACGTTGTTCCTTTCTTGCAGGCGGATAGTTACACCCGGCACGGCGTAGCCGTCACAGTCTAAAACTTTTCCTTTCACGAGGAAGGGCGTGGGATTTTGGCCTGCCTCCGGCACGCGTTCCATCGTTTTGTAAGTGACCACCTGCCTCCAAAAGATGACGTAACTGTTGCCCGTTCCCGCGAGTAGCGCGTCAAGTATCTGGGAAAGGGTCTTGTTTTTGAATTTTTGATTTACCCGCAGCGGGTTGTTCGCGACCTCGTCCTGGCAGGTGAACGAAAAATCACCTTGTCGTTCGAGTTGGCGGAGGGCCGAGTCGAGGGGCTGATTTCTGAAGCGGATCGTGATTTTTGCCGTGTCTATGTCAGGGAGTATCACCCGCGGGAAAGAGGGGCCGAAGTACATCGACCAGCCGAAGATCATCATGTCCATCGATTTCAACGTGACCAGCGTTGCATCTTTCAGGGGCACTACCCGGGGATAATAGCCGATAAAGGCCACTACGAGTTGCGCATCGGGATCATCCGTCGTGATCGCGAAAGTCCCGTCCTGTTCCGCATGACGCGTGGCCGGATTGCTGTTATCTACACGGGCGTTGTTTTTCTCTTTCAAGTAGATATGCGCCTCCCGTATCGCGTTCCCGTTTTCGTTTACTACCTTTCCCTTGATTGAAAGGGGCGCAGGGCTCTGATTGGGAGCGGTCTCCGGTTCCGTTGTTTTGTAAAGAACGATCCAGCTCCCGATAATGGCGCAACTGTTACCCGTTCCCGCGAACAGCGCGTCAAGTATCTGGGAAAGGGAGGCGTCCTTGAATTTTTGATTGATCTTGGGCAACTTACCCGTGATCTCGTCTTGGTAGACAAACCTGCAACCAATTTGTCTCCTGAGTTGAGCAAAAGCCGAGTCGAGGGGCTGATTTTTGAAGCGGATCGTGATTTTCGTGGTGTCTTGATTTTCGGCGGCGGTCGACCGGGCGAGTGGAAGGATGAGCAGGCAACTAAAAAGGAGCATGGTTTTTAGGATCACGTTTTGGAATGGCATTGTTTTTTTTAATGCCGCGATGGTTGATGTTATCAGGTTTTTCATGTCGTTCAATTTAATGTTTGATAAAATATTGATTTTATACTATAGATGCGACATAAATCAGAATTCCATAAACTGGTTGTAATTTTTTTTAACTTTGGAGAAAAGTAGAATGCGAATAACACGCACATTACCAAGATGATCCTTCAGGAAATAGTCCCACTTCCATGTGTCTGGTTCCCTTTTGGCTGTCGTCGGTCATGCGGCCTGCCACATCGTATGTATAGGTGCCGGTACCGCTGAACCCAAGACTATTGTTTTCTCCATCTGCAACCTGATGCAGCATATTGCCGGTGTAGCCGAACGTCAGGGCGTCGATCAGGGTATTGCCGTGCTTGCGGGCAAGCGACGTCATGTTGCCCATGATGTCGTAGGCATAGCTTTCGTCAAAGTATCCGGTATTGGTTCCGTAGCTGCTGCCGGGCATACTGCTGCCGGAGTACTTGCCCGCCGTGAGCCGGCTCACGGCGGGTCGTAATCATACTTGAAGGCATGCCAGCCGGCGTTTAATCCCGGCGTTTGCCATTCCATGGCGCTGATGTTGCCGCCCCACTGCGGCGTGTTGTTCAATCCCGGAACCACATCGTGATAATGCAGCTTCTCGGAAAAGTTTTCGCCGCTAATCCCTGTCAGCCAGCCGCGGATGTTATACTC
>JAISCQ010000283.1 GCA_031265445.1 Bacteroidales bacterium | reverse complement strand
TCTCGGCGCGGTTGAACAGCCCGAGGAAACCTTCCCTGTTATTGAATACTTTTATCTGATTGATTCTTGCGTAAAACATGAGCTTTAAAATTTTGAATTTTGAATGATAAATTTTGAATGATCATTTTCTACTGACCTGTCGTCCCCTCCGGGATTTTTACGGCGCATTGCGAAATCATGTACATCCTGTAATCCTGTAAATCCCGGTTCAGACAAAAAAAAGCCGCTATATCGCATGATGCGATATAGCGGCGGTATAATAGTTTTGAAAAATTTTTGCCAAGTCTCGCGCGCGCGTGCACGCTATGATGTAATGTAACTCTCTCTCTCTCTCTCTCTCTCTCTCTCTCTCTCTCTCTCTCTCTCTCTCTCTCTCTCTCTCTCTCTCTGCAAAAGCCGTGCCATTCGATGATTTACCGAACGTTACACCGGACATTGCCTGTAACAAATTTTCGAGAGATTTCGATATCATGAAGGATACTTTTGAATACTTTTGACATTAAAAACAGGGGGCAAATGTAAATGGTTTTTGAACAAAAACAAAAAAATATTTGTTTTAGGGTAATTTTTTTTACCTGCACCGCTCTATTGATATTGATTCACCTCTCTACAAAGTCTTTTTATTTTAATATTTCTAAACGATACTTCATCAAAATGGTCTTGCAGCGCTATTTTGCCTTTTTGAAATCTGGCAAAATCCTCGCCGTTCCATTTATCTGCCCCGTACCATTTGCTGCGGCGTATCATTTGCGCCCATTCCTCGCTGTTCATATCGGCTTGGGCAGTGATGACTCCATTGAGCCAGAAAGTCACCCGCCCGCTGTCCTTCAGTATCCTGACTTTATTCCACCGGCCCGCCGGTTTGGGACGGGATGTCTGTGAGGCGTCCGTCAGGTCGTACATTGCTCCTGCCAAATGTTTGGGATGATGTCGGTCTGCTCCGTCGATGTTGTCCAGGATTTGCATTTCTACGCCCGTACTCGACGCCCAACCGTACTCCGCCCCTTCTCTTACTCCGTAGAAAATGCCGCTATTTCCTCCTTTGCTGATTTTCCACTCCATACGAAGGTCGAAATTTTCGAAATCATCATCGGTGAGCAAATCTCCGCCACGCGCTCCTTCGCGCGTGATTTTCAAATTCAATTCTCCATGAACGACGCTCCATGCAGGCGATACGGTCTGCTGATTAAACGAATGCCAGCCTTTCGCGGTTTTCCCATCGAAAAGCAATTGCCATCCGTCCCTTTTCTCCGCTTTTGACAGTGTATTCGGTTTCTGAGCATGTACGGCAACAGAGAGCAGCAGGAAGAAAAATATTTTTGCGATATACCCTGTTGACGAATCAGTCGACATAAAGCTTGACGGTTTTTGTTTTCCCGTTTTTGACGGTTTGAACGATGTAGATTCCCTGGGACAACCCGCCTGCCGGGATATTTTCCGTCTCGCCCGCCGCTTTGAAAGTCATCCGTATGTTGCCCTTTACGTCCATGATGCTGATGGTTTCTCCGCTTTTCAAGCCACAAAGCGTGACGGTGCCGCGCGCCGGATTGGGATAAAGGAAAAGCTCCGGCTGTTCGTGATCCGCTACGCTTGTGGGGAAACGGTTCAGGCTTTTGGAAAATAACCAGGGGATCAGGTTGGGTTCGGCGAACGCCCTGTCCCAACTGTTGTGCTGAACGCCCGGATAGATGGTGAGTTGAACGGATGCACCCGCGGCGGTCAGCGCCTGCGCCATTTTACGGGATTCCGTTACGGCGACGGACGGGTCCTGATCTCCGTGAAAAAGCCACCAGTCAGGGGTTGTCATTTGTGGAACGACGGTCATGTCATCCCACCACGCACATATTGGAAAGGCAGCGGCAAAGAGGCCCGGATTTTGGGACACGATCTCGTAGGTTCCATATCCGCCCATCGAAAGGCCGCCCACATAAAGCCGGTTAGCGTCTATCGCAAAAATCTTTTGCAAGGCGCCGATCAGGCCGCGCAGGGGGGTATCGCCAAATCCCCGGTTGGCGGGACATTGCGGCAATACAACCATCGCTTTGTATTCTTCACGAATGTTGTCCTGTTGAAAAACGCTCAGAAAATCATACAACTGTGAAGAATTGTTGTTTCCCCTTTCTCCCGATCCGTGAAGGATCAGAATCAGGGGATATTTTGTTGCGCGGTCTGCCGCATCGTACCCTTCGGGTAAGAGGTACCGGTAGGGAAGGACTTTGTCCGATTCCTGATACAGGCGGCTTCCGAAAGCGGTTTTATCCACCTGCTGCGCATTCAGAAACATGGTCTGAATCACCGCCGACAAAACAATGGAAAGTTTCGATATTTTCATGATCAAATGATATGAAACAGTTGATTATTCCAGATAAACAACTTCTTCCAGAAAGACGGTCACCGGAGAGTGATCGGGCAGGGTTTCCATGATATCGCTCATATAATTCCACCATCGCTGCTGAATGCAGGCATTTCCCAACTGTTGGGAAGATATCTCCCCGCTTACCTTCTGTATTCCAAAGAGGATATTGGTCTCTTCATCAAAAAAAATGGAATAATCGCTAATGCCCGACTGTTTGATTAATTCCGCTATTTCCGGCCAGATTTCTTTGTGCCGTTTGATGTATTCCTGTTTGAAGCCGGGTTTCAACTTCATTTTGAAGGCTATCCTTTTCATTGTTTCAATTTTAATGGTTGATGGTTCCACTGTAATATGACTCATTCCAACCGGCGATCCCTACCACCGGCTTGTATGGAGCGGAAACTGTTTCCCATTCGGATGTTCCGCAGGCTTGATAGAGATACCAGACCGGTTTCTTCCCGTAAGGATCGCCGGCGTCATTGCCGTACTTTCTCAGTCCGAGTTTCAATCCTCCTTCTTCATGCGCGTCCGCCCAGAGGTGATACTGAAATGCCGTAACGTTTCTGAGGCGTTCCACCTTTGCCCATACGTATGCCATGCCGGCGGCCTGCTCTTTCAAATGCTGTTCGCTGTAGTCGGGCGAGTTTAATCCCTGTTCCGTAAACTGAATCTCGCGCGGAACGGTTCCCTGATAGCGTACGCTCGCCTGTTCGACCCATGCATCCAGCACTTCCAGGTTTTTGAATGTCAGGAAAGGCGTGTCGAATGAATAGTATGCCCGGTTATCCTGCCATGTTCGCGGGTTGTTGATGTCCTGCGCATAGGGATGGAAAGCGATGCCCCACTCAAAATCCCCTTCCTGCCGGCTGAACTTGACCAGTAAATCCAGCATATCCTTGCCGCGGTAACTTCTCGGATCCGGATCGTCCGGGTTGTTCCAGCCATGATCCAGCGATATGAGCGCTTTGGCGTTCGGATCGTACAGCCTTGCCAGTGTCTGTACCGTCCGCATGGATTTCTGGTAAAGGTTCATGTAGGTTTCCACGGTTTTTCTCCCCGCGTTGGTCCAGTAGAATCCGGCCTGTATTTCATTGTGTACGATCCAGTGGTGTATCCTTCCCGGTTCGTCTTTGCCGTAGCGTTCGGCAAGGAAACTGATGGTTGCGGCGTATGCTTCCGCGCCTTCGCGGGCAGTAAAATTGGGCATGGAGAAGGCCGCGCTCATTTCCGTTTCCGGATGGGCCGCCTGCGCCAGCCATGAGTTTTTGCTTCCCTGCCGGTTGACCGGAATCAACAGAATGGCCGACACCATCCAACCTTTTTCACGTGCAATGCGAACGTCCCTGTCGATATCGTTCACGTGGCTGCCTGCTCCCACAGCGGCATACCATGTTTTTCCGGCATAGTTCCAGGGCGTCCGGCCCTGTCCGGGATCCCTGTAAAGGATCGCGTCCAGAATGATATTAAACGTAACGGAGGCAATACCCAGTTCGTCCATGTCAGGATGATCCATCGGACATCCGCCGATACCCTTGAGCGATGCGGGTATTTTTTTTGGCAAGTCCGCGCGCGGAGTAATTTCGTCCGCATAATGCACTGCCGAAAGCAGTTCGTAACGGGTTTGCCCGCCGGAAGTATTTTGCCGTGCAATGGCCCATCCCGACAGCAAGCGATCGTGTCCGTCTTCGGCTGTCCTCCCGAAAGAGAAGTTCACCGCCGGAGAATTTAACGGCGTGAACGACGCCGGCGCATCAAGGTCGGTAGCGTCTTTCCACATCGGTATCTCGGCAAGCCCCGTAGCGCTCAGGTCGGAACCGGCGTATTCGCCCTGTACGGCGATTTGTCCCGCAGCAAATGACATCCTGACGGAGGTGATGGAGGAGGTAAAGCTTTTATTTAAATAGTTTTGAAGTCGCGCAGATAATTCTTCATCCTGCCGGATCCGGTCTTCGCGATGCTCAGCCTCTTCCTTTTCCCGACCGGTAGGTTCGCGCAGGATAAAGTTGCGCAGCCGGACGGTCTTTCCGGCGGTGTTGCCGAAACGAATCCGTATGGAAGTAAAAGGTTCGGCGGGCGGCTCCAGCGTGGCGGAGA
This sequence comes from Bacteroidales bacterium, assembly GCA_031265445.1. Classification (GTDB taxonomy): domain Bacteria; phylum Bacteroidota; class Bacteroidia; order Bacteroidales; family UBA4181; genus JAIRLS01. The sequence goes on along the minus strand of JAISCQ010000283.1, from coordinate 12,997 downwards.
TATCGTAGGCATTCACCGTCCATCCCTCTGTGCGCGGCAACGTGTACGTATCGATGATATGGCTGCTGTTCAGCGGAGCGCCTACATACAAGAGCAGGGGAAGCATTTCCGCCGTATTGAAACTTTCAAAACTCAGGATGTAGTGTGTTTTGATATTGACAGGTATGTCCGCATCCACAAAGAGATAGGGATCGTTGGCGGTGGTGCTTACTTCCCATTCGTACCGGTCGTATGTCAGCGTCATGTGGTTGTAATCCTTTTGGCGGGGCGTAAGAATGATGTCTTTTGCCGATGGCGGGACAACAGGCGCTGGCGGAACTTCCGGCGCTGCGGCTTCTTCTTTTTTCCTGTTACAATCGTTCAACGAGAGTATGACGGTAAGAATAACGATCAATGTTTTCATGTTCATGATGTGACGAAATAATAGAAAATCCGGTTCCAACGGTTCGTTCGAACCGGATCGTTTCATTTGTTAAGGATGCGTCATTTTGATATTTCTAATGCTGAAATCTTTCGCCGCATGGTCCGTACCGACCCGAAGCCGCATCCACTCTAACGGCACGTACGGTCCATATACAAAGAAGCCGAGGGCGTGAAGATCGTAGGTGTGAAGCCTCCAGTCGGAGGATCCCTGTATTTTAAGCCCGACATTGTTTTCGTGTAATAAATAGCCGTTATCAAACCTTCCGACCCACATGCACAAATCCGCTTCCGCCACATTCAGCTTGCTTTCGAAGGACAGTACATGGTTGGCGCCCCACAACGGCGGAACGCTAAATTCGATAAAAAAGAACGGGTCGTTACTGTTGGCCGGTATTGACATATCCCAACCGCCCGATCCGTCGGGCGTAACGGCACACTGTTGAGAAGTGGTTACAATGGCGGTTACATCCGCCTTTTCCCCGTTGGTTGCCATGCGCGCCGTAAAATTGCGTACCTTGATGGCGGCATTGACATGGGAGCCGTTTCCGAACCTGAACCTGATGTAATTGAACGTAGCGGGAAACGCCTGACTGACATTATTATTTACATCGGCAGAGCCAGGTCTCCTTACCAGCGTCAAGTCGATGGACAGGGTTTGCCACTCGTTGCTGTTCGAGATTTTATAACCCAAATCGTGGTCGATGATGGAATGGGGCCAACCGTCTGCCTGCAGGAACAGGATCATGGGGATGTCGGCGGGATTGGCTGTAAACTGCGCTTCGAATGACAGGATATAGTGCGTAGCGGTACTGATATCAACGCCCTGCGGTGCATCCAGATAGAAATAAGCATCGCCGCCGTTGATGTCCAGTTGCCATTCCCCCTCGCCCGGCGTAATGGTCAATTGAGCGGCATTGTGGTCTGTAGGCCGTACCGTCAGGGGAACGGGCGCAGAAGGATCGACGATGGCCACCTCTACCGTTTTTTGATGTTCATCCCCGTTGGCGTTCCGTACCGTCAGGACGACCGGATAAACGCCGGCGGCTGCATACGTATGATCGGGATTTTGCGCATCACTCGGGGCCGAGCCGTCGCCGAAATCCCAGCTATGCGATACGGCATTTTCCGAAAAATCGGTAAAATGTACGGTCATCGGATCGGCCGGATCAATCACGTATTCAAAGTCGGCGATGACGGCTTCGGGGGGCGCCGGCTGCATCACTTCCACAATCAACGTTTTCTGATCGCTCTTCCCCTCGCTGTTGGTTGCCGTCAGAGTTACCGTATAACTGTCGCCTCCGGCATACGTATGTACGGGATCCGTCTCTGCGGAAAGTTCGGAATGATCGCCGAAATCCCAGCTGCAGGATTCGGCATTGGCCGATTCATTGGTGAAATGAACGGTCAACGGATGGGCCTGTTCCGCCGCGAAAGAAAATCCGGCCACCGGCAAGGGAGCCGCTTCTTTTTCTTTACACGAGAACAGAGTACCGGCGCACAATAGGCACCATACGACAAGTTTGATTTTGATTTTCATGATTCTTTTGTTTTTATCGGATGATTAATTTAAAATTTCTAATGCTGGATTTTGATATTCCTGATGCTGACATCTCTGGCATGGTCGTCAATGCCGATTCGTATTCGCATCCATGTCCACGGCGCCGGAGGGCCGTAAAACAGCGCCGATGACAGATCGAAGACATTGTTGACCCATTCGGTGGAAGCGGGAATTTTAAATCCTGCATTCTGTTCGCTCAGATAAAAACCTCCCGCAAAACCTCCGATGAACATGCACAAATCGGCTTCTTCGGTGTTTTTGCTTTCAAATGTAAGCACGTGGTTGGCGCCGAACAATACGGGAGAGGCAGCGTCAATAAAGAAATACGGATCGACGGCTGTTTCCGTTGCAATGGTCCAGCCGCCGGATCCGTCGGGCGCGACGGCGCACCGCTCGTTGCCTTCCCCGCGGATGCTTGCCGTTACAACGGCTTTTTCTTCCTCGGAAGGCACGCGCACAACGATGTTGCGGATCGCTATTTTCCGCTCGGCATCGGCTTCGCTTTTACCGAACTTGCACCTGAAAGTACCGAACGGATCCGGCGTTGCCCTTGCACCGGTCAAATCTATCGATATGCGCGTCCACTCGCCGCCCGCAACCTGATAACCCAAATCGTGGTCAATGCAATAATCGGGATAAACAGGCTCTTGCAGGAAGACAATAACGCTGGGCCGCCCCGGCAAATTATCGGCCATCACCCTTGCCTCGAACGACAGGATATAGTGCGTACCGAAGTCGATATCCCTCGCCGCATCCAGCCAAAAATACGGATCGTTACCGTTCATCTCCATTTCCCATCCGTCAGCGGTTGGGGTAATGGTCAACTGGCCGGCATTATGGTCGGTCATTCTTACCGTTACGGGAATATCCGCACTGGGGTCTATGGGTTGCGTTACTTCCACCTGCTGCGTACTGATGTCGGATACGCCCTCGCTGTTTTTGGCAATCAGGGTAACCTGATATTGTCCTCCGTAAGGATACGCATGGACGGGGTCTTTTTCCGCCGAATAAGCGGAATTGTCGCCGAAATCCCAACTGTAAGACACTGCATTTTGAGACGTGTTGGTAAAATGTATTTCCAACAGGTTCTCTTCATTCCGCTCGCAGGTAAAGCCCGCAACCGGAACCGGCACATTTTCCTTTTCCTGCTTGCCGCATGAAAACAGGATTAAAAAGCACCATACATAACTAAATTTGCTGAAGTTTTTCATATTACACTGTTTAAATTATTTACGATTTGCTATTTTGACGGCCATCCGGGGTTTTGTATCAACCTTGCATTTTTGTCCATAGCCGATTGAGGAATCGGCCACAAATACATTTTATCGTCCCAGTGGCGTTCCAGAAACACTTTTTTCCCGGGATTAGCGTAAAATTCGGAAAGACCTCTCCCGTCGGTATTCATTCCGGTAATGGGTTGGTCGTCGTAAAGTTCTTTTCCGATGAGCCAGCGGCGCATATCTTTGTAACGGATGCCTTCCATCGCCAGTTCCACCCTGCGTTCACGCCGTATGGCGGTTTTCATTGCATCGTAATTTGCCGGAACAGCGATTTCACCGGCGTTGTTTCCGTACAAAGGAATGCCTGCCCTTTTGCGGATACGGTTCAGGTAATCAATGACGGTCAACTGATGGGTGTCATAACTGATTTCATTCAGTATTTCGGCATAATTCAGGTAAAATTCGGCAAGCCTCATGGCAATCCCCGGCCGGTAGGGGTACGTATTTGTCCTCGGCGCATCTTCCGGATGTACTTTCTTGCGATTCAGGTAGCCTGTGGGCGGATAGTCCCATCCGCTGTTTTTCCCATCCCTTCCGCCGTCGAAAAATTCCGTTACGGCGCCATAGGAAGGTATATACAGTCCGTTGTATGTTACTGTAATATAGAATCTCGGCTCCCTGTTGACATACATGTTGAACGTGCCTGCCGGGGTAATCAACCCTCCGGTTCTTGCCGGGGTACTCAGGTCGTAGGCCGTATGCGGGTAGTATACGGGAGCGCTGCCGTATCCGCCGGATTGATATTCGGGATCGGCGCCTGTGGGTAATCCGTTTTTGGTAAAAAAAGCGTCCACCAGTTGCTGCGTGACGCTATAACCGTCATTGCCCCCATTGCTGTTACCTTTAGGGGAACTGTGGCTTGCACGGTTCGCATATCCGTTATTCGGCACGGCAAAAATGATTTCCCTGTTTTGCTCGCCCCCTTTCAGGAAAGTATTCTGAAAGGACAGGAACGGATCTATTTCGCCGTCTGTGAATCTTTCCACGTAAAGTTCATATCTTCCCAATGCCAGCAATTCTTCGGTTGCTTCTTTGGCTTTTTCCCATTTTTTCGGGTCTTTGGCGGCGGGGAACAGGCGAACGCCATCTTTATCGGACAGGTCTGCCAGCAGCGGATTGCCGTTGAACAGCGGGCTTGCGGCAAACAGCCACACCCTGGCCCTGCATGCCAGCGCCATTCCCTTAGTGGGTCTTCCGTAGCGGGTTGCTTCATCGTTGAAGGATTCGGGCAATTGACCGGCAAGGTCGGTAAATTCCCTGTCCAGCCACGCAACGATATCCTCAAAGGTGGTTCTGGGCAATGTTACCTCCTCCAAAGCGGCTTCCGACTCAAACAGATGGTCGATCAGCGGAAACGATCCGTACAGTTCCAGCATATAGGAATAAAAATACGCTACAAGGAAACGGGCTTCCAGTTTCATCATGTCCACATCTTCCTGCGACAAATACTGGCTTGGAAGCGCCTTTACCCGGTTCAGAAAGATGTGGGCTGCACGTACCGCGCGGTACGTGCCTGTCCAGTAGTCGTTGAACATGTAGGTGGAGGGCGACCAGTTTCCCTTTTGCGCGTCCATGGGCCACCAGTTGAACTGTCGCCAGTCTTCCGGTATCTGCATGTCGTCGGCAAGGACGTCATACCCGTAATCATGCGGTTCCGTCCATGTAGGATCCACAATATGGGCATAAATACCGGCAAGCCATTCCTGCACTCTGGGTTCGCTGTCGAAAATCATTTCCAGCGTAATGATATTATCGGGATGAGCATCCAGATAATCATCACAGGATATATTCGTCACAAGGACACCTGCCAATAACATTCCCGTAATAAAACAGATTGATTTCATTGATTTCATGTTGTTATGATCATTAAAAATTAATTTCACATCCTAACGCCATGTATCTGGTCATAGGATATTTTCGATATCCGTCTCCGCCCAATTCGGGATCCCACAGTTTAAACGGCGACCACACGAACAGGTTGGAACCTCTGAAAAATACGCGGACGCTTTTAAATACGGACGTTTCGTTTCCAAACGGGGTGTAACCGAATTCAAGATTCTTCAACCGGATGAATTTTGCGTCTTTTTGCCACCATGTGGAAGCATGGTTGTTAATTCCGGCGTTAGTGGTACTCAGGCGAGGCCAGAAGACGTCCTGCTCCGGATGATCCTCCGTCCAGCGATCATCCACATTGGAAAGGATGTTGCCGAAAGCACGTCCGCCGCTACCCGGAATAAAATAATTATTGGTACCCGATACTTCCATCACCAAAGACGTTTTGCCTGCTCCCTGGAACATGACTCCCAAATCAAATTTTTTGTACTGTAAGGTGATCCCGAATCCGTAAATCATAGCCGGCAGGGTAGGATTGCCTGCCAGCATTTCATCCTCGGCGGTGACGCTCCCGTCAATGTTGATATCCCTGTATAAAATATCGCCCGGAAATACCCGCAATCCCAATTGAGAGGGAATCTCCGGCTTGAGTTCTCCTCTGACGGGGTCTGTGAAGTCATCAACGGTCAACAGTCGTTCCGCTACCATCAGCATGGGCGTATTCAACGCTTTACCCGTGCGCGAACGGTTCGTTCCGAGAATGTCTTCCGGTTCGTCGTCGTTGATGACTTTATTGCTTGTCCAGGTAAAAGTTCCCATGAAAGAGACGGAAAAGTTTTTTCCAAACGATTGGAAATAGTCTATGCTCGCCTCTATCCCCTTATTGTCCAGTTCGCCGATGTTCGACCACGGCATGGTGGCATATCCGGCAAGTTCCGTAATGGTTTTCCGTTGCAGGAAAATGTTGGTGCGTCTGTCCGAAAAAACGTCCACCGTCAGATTCAGCGCATTCCAAAAAGTTATTTCCATGCCTAAATCGCCTTTAGTGGCAACTTCCCACGACAAGTCGTCCACAGCGGCATCTCCTTCCCTGAATCCTCCATAACTTCTGCCGGCAGTATAACCGAAAGCATAACCGTCGGTGGTATTGATCGTAGCCACATAAGCAAAACGGCGCCCTCCGATATTGTCATTCCCTACTTTACCCCACGAACCTCTGATTTTCAATTTGGAAACGAATCCTCTGATGTTTTCCATGAACGCTTCATTGCTGAGCATCCATCCCAAGGCAAAAGAGGGGAAAAACCCATACCTGTAATCGGTGGAAAAGTTTTCGGAACCGTTATATCCGAAATTGGCTTCGGCAAAATATTTGAATTTGTAATTATAGGTCAATCGTCCTGCCAGTCCTTGATGTCTGTACGGAAAGGCGGAAACGGGATTGTCGGCGTCGGCGTTGATATAGCTGTCTCTGTTGAAGAGCAGCATGGCGCCGATCGTATGATGGTTGAAATTTCGTTCGTAATTGACCGGCAATTCAAAATATATCCGGCGGTTACCTCCCGCGCCCTTGTTAAAATTCAGAAATTCATCGCCTTTGCTGGTATTGGTCAGGAGCAGCTTCCCATCCGCATCCCGTCCTTGCGCTATCCATGTTTCCGGAAATTTATACCTTTGTACGTTATGATAACTGTAGGCATCAAATGAAAAAGAGGCTTTTACCTGCAATCCCTGCAGGAGCGGCCATAATTTCCCTGCATCCTGAGTGACCGTCACCAAACTTTGCACGCCGTTATTGTCCTGTCGCTGGTACCCGGTTTGCGTAGCCCACAGCCACGGGTTGATGGTGTTTTGAGCCTGAGCGAATTCACCTGTGGCATACCTTACGGGAAAAAGTACCGGAGGGGTTTGCATGGCTCTGGCAACGATTCCCGAACCATCGGCTCCTCCGGGAGTATTCCGGTCGGTAACAAAACCGCCTACGCTGAAAGTCAGGTCTGTGGATGGCGTCAAACTCATATCCACATTGCTTCTTACGGTGTATCTCCGGTATTTATATTTGCCGTCCCACGAAACATCCTGATCGTACGCTGTCATGCCGGTTTCATGATACACGCCGGTAATAAACCGATAGCGCAACCGTTCCGATCCGCCGGACACATCTACCGTTACCTTCTGGTTGGAAGCGGATTTTTTCATCACCTCATCTACCCAGTTTACATTCGGATAGAGTTCCGGATCTGCCTGTGTCCGGGTATATTCTATTTCGGTAGGGGAAAAAGGCCCTCGTACAGCGCCTGAGAGAACAGACGCTTCGTTGAGAACCTCCATGTATTTGGGACCCTCTACAAATTCGGGCATCCTGGTAGGCGTGGTGATCCCATAATCGGCCTTTACCGATATCCGAGGCTTGCCTGCCGTACCCCGTTTGGTTTTGATCAATATGGCGCCGTTTGCCCCGCGAACACCGTATATGGCTGTAGCAGCGGCATCTTTCAATACCGAAAACGATTCTATCTCTTCGGGGGAAATATTGTCCATATTACGTTCGATACCATCCACCAGTACCAGAGGCGTTCTTGAACCTCCGCTGAAAGTACTCATCCCGCGGATATAAAACTCAGACTGGTCATATCCCAGTTCGCCATTCCGCTGTACGGAAATGATACCGGGTATCAATCCTGCCATCGAATTGGACAAAGCGCGCGATTGGTTGCTTTGCAGTTTTGCCGGCTTCACCGAGGCGATAGCTCCTACTACGCTTTCTTTTCTTTGCGCGCCATACCCTACAATGACCACTTCTTCCAAATCCGTACTCGTTTCATTCAGCAGAACGGCAAAAATACGCCGATTGCCAATGATGATTCTTTCCGTCTGAAAACCGACAAAACTGAACTCCAACACGCAGGTGTCGCCGGGGGCAATAATGGTAAATTCCCCGTTTGTATCGGTAACAGTACCGTTACCGGTGTTGAGTACCGTCACGTTGACGCCGGGCAACAATTCGCCTTTGCCGTCCGATACCGTTCCGGTAACCGTAATGCCTTGTTTTACTATGGCTTCGAACTGACGTACATGTTCAACGTCAACTTCACCGGCCGACAACGTACAGATACAGATGGGAAACAGGCAAATTCCCATGTACTTGAAAAAACTGCGTTTTGTATTTGTGCTATTTGTTTTCACAGACTATTATGAATTTATATTAATTATGAATTTTCAATTATTCTATGAGCTTCCTATATGCTATCCTATATCTATCCTATATCTATCCTGTATGCTTCCTATATGCTCTATTTCTATATGCTTTTCTATATGCTCCATTTTTTGTCCTGTATATCCGGAGGCCGGCGACACTGTTTACCGCATATCCTTCTTCAACCGCAGCGCCGTCGGCATCGGCATCGCTGACCCGCTGTCTGAGTTCTACCTGCTTTCCCGAAGCCGTTTTCTCCTGTTCCGGAACTTTAGACACTACCGTCTGACCGTCTCTTTGACAAAATACCGGCAAATCGCCGATCTTCCCGTTCAATCCGTGGGTTACTACATTTCCTTTTTGCTTTGCCATAATTCTAAAGTTTTAAAAATGAATATAATATGAGATATATAAAAATAAAAAGCCGCTATATCGTATGATACGATATAGCGGCGGTATAATAGTTTTGAAAAATATTGGCTAAACCTCGCGCGCGCGCATATTATATGTAATGTAAGTCTCTCTCTCTCTCTCTCTCTCTCTCTCTCTCTCTCTCTCTCTCTCTCTCTCTCTCTGCAAAAGCCGTGCCATTCGGTGATTTACCGAACGTTACACCGGGCATTGCCTGTAACAAATTTTCGAGAGATTTCGATATCATGAAGGATACTTTTTGAATCAATTTTTTGCAAAGGAAAACAAAATATCAAACAAAAAACATTTCCGTTATAAAAAAAGTTACGCAACCGATTGCGTAACGTACATCAGTATCACATGATCCTGTTTTTTATAATTTTGCATGTAATTCGGCTGGGGGGTCAATCCTCCTTCAAATCTTATCAATCTCAGTGGTTCTCTGTCTTTCCAAAACCTATAGGTCATGAAGCATACATCGGTTCTTTTCTTTTTCCTGTTCACTGTATTTACTGCCATCGCAGGGCCGGTCAGCAAGCACGGTCGCCTGAAAGTTGCAGGCGTTCATCTCGTTGACCAACAGGGCAGGCCTGTCATGTTGAAAGGTGTCAGTTTCGGTTGGCACAACTGGTGGCCGCGATTTTACAACGCCGACGCTGTGGAATGGCTCGCCGCCGATTGGCAATGCACCGTGGTACGCGTTGCCATGGGAGTAGAACCGGCCAGGGGTTACATCGCCGAACCCGAGTGGTCGGAAAGGTTGATTTGCGATCTGGTGGACGCCGCCATCAAAAATGACATTTATGTTATTATCGACTGGCACAGCCATAACATCCGCCTGGATGAAGCCAGGACGTTTTTCAAAAAAATGGCAACCGGATATGGTCAATATCCGAATGTGATCTACGAAATCTTCAACGAACCCGAACGGCAAAGCTGGGCCGAAGTAAAGGCGTATTCGGAGGAAGTGGTCAAAACGATCCGCGCCATCGATCCGGACAACATCATCCTGGTGGGTTCATCCCATTGGGATCAGGATGTGGATATTGCCGCCGCCAGTCCCCTTGTCGGGAATACCAACCTGATGTATACGCTCCATTTCTACGCAGCTACCCATCAACAGGGATTGCGCGACAAGGCCGATATGGCCCTGAAAAAAGGTTTGCCGCTATTGGTTTCGGAATGCGCCGGCATGGAAGCTTCCGGCGATGGCCCCATTGACCGCGATCAGTGGGAACTGTGGGTGAAATGGATGCAACAGCGCAACATCAGCTGGGTAGCCTGGTCGATATCCGACAGGAACGAAACCTGTTCCATGATCAGGCCGGCAGGCTCCTCGCTGGGGCAATGGAGCGACGATCAGCTGAACGAATGGGGAATCACAGTCCGCAAATATCTTAAAGCCAAACCATGAAGAAAATCCGCTATATGGCCGACCGGTATCATGCAGGATGTCGAAATCGATTACTTGGGCAGGCGTCCGAATCCGAGATGGGCATCCGTTTTTCCCGTAAGGTGAGGTTTTTCCTGTTTTATTCGTGTGTACACCTCAAACGAATAGGCATAAGGATGCTTTTCGTCGGGTTCGTTCCATTCGGCCGATTGTTGCCGCCACTTGCCGGCATTAATTTCAGGGAACCAGGCGTCGGCTTCGAAGACATGATGGATGCGGGTGATGTATAACTTCTGCGCCATCGGCATCATCTGCCGGTAAACCTGCGCACCGCCTATTACAAAATATTCTTCGGCGCCGTTGCAGTGATTGCAGGCTTCCTCAACCGACGATACCGGGACGCATCCCGGCGCCGGTGCGGTTAATGATTTGCTGATGATAATATTTTCGCGGTTGGGCAGGGGTTTTACCGGCAACGATTCGTAGGTGCGCCGCCCCATGACCACCGCGTGTCCCGACGTAACCCGCTTAAAATATTTCAGGTCGTTGGGCAGATGGCACAACAAGCGATTATTTAACCCGATAGCATTGTTCCGATCAACAGCTACAATAATGGAAATCATTACAATTTTAATTTTTTTTGACTGGCCAAAGATACAACGAAAGCGCCCATGCAGGATCAGCGCCCGGTCGGATTCGCGAAAATCTTTATCTTATATTGTGTATTTGATGCAATCAATATACGTTATCTTTGCATTTCGTTTCATTATAAAAACCATATCATGAAAACTGTTTTCCTTGGAATAGACCATCCGGCTGTCGCCGTGAAAGATATTGAAAAAATGACCCAATGGTATTGCGATGTGCTCGGCTACGAGGTATATGCGCGCACGGAAAAACCCGTATATATCATCAAGGCGCCCGACGGCTCGTTTATTGAAATAATGCCCGAAGACGGTTCGCCCCGCCGGCAACGTAATGTATGTACGCCCGGATGGTCGCACCTGGCTTTGCGCGTAAGCGACATGGACAAAGCCATTGCCGCACTGGACAGGCATCATGTTTCCTGGGAAGGAGACGAATTTGAAGCGGTTGGCGGAGGACGTATCCGCAATTTCACCGATCCCGAAGGCAACATGGTGCAAATCGTACAGCGGTAAATGCTCCTTTCGCTGTTGCTGTTAACACAGGAGACCATTTGCCGGTGGGTTCACGATCACTGGCTGGAACTTTTCGGCGTAGTGAGCAGTCTGCTGTATATCTGCCTCGAAGTAAAGCAAAAAAGCAGCATGTGGATCGTCGGGTTCTTCAGCTCGACTGTTTATGCGGCTGTATTTTTCCAGTCCCGCTTATATGCGGATTCGATTTTGAATGTTTATTACATGGCGGCCAGCGTATATGGCATGTATTGCTGGCGGTTCGCACCGGAAAACGATGATGCTGCAACCGTCGAGCGTCCGGTCGGCAGGTTAAGCAGGCCGTCAGGTATCGTTTTGGCGGTAATATCCGTTGCGCTTTATACGGGCATGGGTTATGCGCTCGATAAGCACACCGATTCGCCCGTCCCGTACTGTGATGCGCTGATCGCATCGCTCAGTTTTGTTGCTACCTGGATGCTGGCGCGAAAGATACTGGAGCATTGGATATTGTGGATTTTTATCAACTTTTTCTCGTCAGGGCTGTTTTTTTGGCGCGAACTCTACCCTACGGCCGGACTTTTTATCGTTTACGGCGTCATGTCAATAGCAGGCTGGTTCCGCTGGAAGCAGTCCTTCAATCATCAGGTTCAATGATCATACCGTTTACATATCCTTATCACACTGTGGTCATAGCCAATGGGGCATTTCCACGGCATCCCGTACCGTTGGCGTTTCTGCGCGAAGCGTCACATATTATCTGCTGCGACGGGGCTACGGAGGCGTTACTCGAATACGGCACGGAACCCGATTACATCGTTGGCGACCTGGACAGCCTTTCGCAGGAATTACAGCAACGCTACAGTCATTGCCTGCACCACGACCCCAGTCAGGATTACAACGATCTGACAAAAGCCGTCAATTTCTGCGCGGAAAAGAAGTGGGGCGAAATTACAATACTGGGCGCCACCGGGAAGCGCGAAGATCACAGCATCGGCAACATCTCGCTGCTGATGAATTATGCCGGGTACGCCAGCGTGCAAATGATTACGGACTACGGCGTATTCATGCCGCTGCTTCAATCCGGACGATTCGAGTGTTTTGCAGGACAGCAGGTATCGATATTCAGCCTCGCACCCGACACGGTTTTTACTTTTCACGGGCTGAAATACCTGCTTACGGGAGAAACCATATCGCAGTGGTGGCAGGGAACGCTCAACGAAGCCATCGGCGCCGAATTTACAATCGAAATGGATCGCGGTAAGGCATTGGTGTTCCGTGAACACCCGGAACACACACCACTGACAGGGTCTATCGACCACTGTCAGGGTAGCGCAGAACACCCTGTCAGCGGTCTTGACCCTGACAGCGGTGGAATACATCGTGTCAATCCTGTCAGGTCGTTGACGTAAACTTGCGGTTTTGACCCTGTCAGGGTCAAATGGCAAATGGCATTTACTCCATCAGCGTAGAGCCAATTTTTTTCAAAGTCCTGTTTACTCTGTTGGCGTAAAAGATGCAAAATTTTGATTTCCTTAGAGGGTCAACGCATTTAAATTTTGAGGAGTTGTAAAAGGAATTCCCTGTCCCAAGCGGCCTTTAGACGTTTAGAACGAAGACTTTCCTTACCGGTATCTTTTTTGAGAAGGTTTAGAGCGATCTTCCTGATGACGGCAAAATTTTCGGCGGCATGTCGTATCCGCTTGCGCTGTTCGTCTTCGCGGAAGACCATGTCCAGCGTCCAGTGAAGTGAATTTTCAACGCCCC
>JAISCQ010000253.1 GCA_031265445.1 Bacteroidales bacterium | reverse complement strand
TTTTAATGAATGATCGATTAAAAACGGGGTAAATATAACAGTTTTTTATGAGACGTCATCATTTTTTTAAGGAAATCAAAATTTTGCATCTTTTATGCGAACAGAGTAAACAGGATTTTAAAAAAAATTAGCTTTACGCTGATAGAGTAAATGGATTTTGGAAAAAAACAGGCTTTACTCTGATGGAGTAAATGGGTTTTGAAAAAAAATTGGCTCTACTCTGATAGAGTAAACAGTTTTTGAAAAAAAACAGGCTCTACTCTGATAGAGTAAACAGTTTTTGAAAAAAAAATTGGCTCTACTCTGATAGAGTATATAGTTTTGAAAAAAAAATTGGCTCTACTCTGATGGGGTAAATAGTTTTTGAAAAAAAACAGGCTCTACTCTGATGGAGTAAACAGCTTTTGAAAAAAAACAGGCTTTATACTGATGGAGTTAACGGAATTTTTGGAAATCAGGGCTTTTATATTGTGCGCAGACTAAAATTGTGACATGAAATAAGGTTCGGTTACTTGCCATTTGCCATTTGACCCTGACAGGTCTATCGACCCTGTCAGGTCGGGCGCTGCTCCCACGCCGGTGCGAAACGCCGACCTGTCAGGCTCCCGCAACCCCGTAGCGGGTTGAAGTCATTTTATACCATCACGGGCAAGTTTTGTGTAAAACTTGCCCGTGAAAATATATAAACGACAGAATACCGTATTTATCGACGGCCTCCGCCTCCGCCGCCACGGTTTCCACCGCCTCTGTTTCCGCCGCCGCTTCTGTTTCCGCCGCCGCCATGACGACCGCCGCGGTCATTGCGTTCGCCGCGTTCGCCGCGTTCGCTTCTATCACCGCGGTGATAGTCGCCGCGAAATTCGCCGCGAGGGGAGCGTCCGCCTCCCTGCTGCGCGGATGCGTAGCTGCCGATGTTGGGCGACAGGTCGCGCTTGCCATACACTTCGCCGTTGCAAATCCATACCTTGATACCGATCAGGCCCACCTTGGTCAACGCTTCGGCCAAGGCGAAATCGATGTCGGCGCGGAATGTATGCAGGGGGATGCGTCCTTCCTTCAGCATTTCCGAGCGCGCCATTTCAGCGCCTCCCAGGCGGCCGGAAGCAATTACCTTGATACCTTCGGCGCCCATGCGCATGGTAGACATGATCCCCATTTTTATCGCACGGCGATAGGAGATTTTGCCTTCCACCTGGCGGGCGATATTGTTTGCTACGATGGTAGCGTCCAACTCCGGACGTTTTACTTCAAAAATATTGATTTGAACGTCCTTTTGAGTGATCTTTCTCAATTCTTCCTTGAGTTTGTCCACTTCCTGTCCGCCCTTGCCGATGATGATGCCCGGACGTGCGGTGTGAACGGTAACTGTAATGAGCTTGAGCGTCCTCTCGATAATGATTCTCGAGACACTGGCTTTGGCTAAACGCGCACTGAGGTATTTGCGTATCCTGTTGTCTTCTACGATCTTTCCGGAGAAGTCTTTACCGCCGTACCAGTTGGAGTCCCAACCCTTGATGATTCCAAGACGATTTGAAATTGGATTTGTTTTCTGTCCCATTTACAGTTATTTTGTTTGAGATTGATTTTCGATTTGCACCTTGTCGACCACAATAGTTACGTGGTTCGACCGTTTCTGCATGCGGTATCCGCGTCCTTGCGGAGCCGTGCGGAGGCGTTTCAACACCCGGCCGCTGTCCACCTTCACTTCCGATACTACCAGCGTGTTGTCTTCCAGACGTTCGCCTTCGTTCTTCTTCTGCCAATTGGCGATGGCCGATTTCAAGAGCTTTTCCACCTTCCCGGCGGCATCCTTTTTGCTGAATTTCAATATATCCAGAGCCCTGTTCACTTCCTGTCCGCGGATCATGTCCACTACGTAACGCATCTTGCGCGGCGAACTGGGACAGTTGCGGAGAATGGCAAAACTTTTTTCCCTGTTTGCCTCTTTACGCGCGTCGGCTACTATTTTCTTTCTTGTACTCATTTCTTAAATTTTCAGGCTGTTACAATTATTTTTTGCCGGCATGTCCCCTGAAGACGCGCGTAGGCGCAAATTCTCCAAGCCGATGGCCAATCATGTTCTCGGTCACGTACACAGGGATAAACTTGTTACCGTTGTGCACTGCGATGGTGTGTCCCACGAAATCGGGGGAAATCATCGAACGGCGCGACCATGTTTTGATGACAGATTTCTTGTTGGTTCCGTTCATATCCAGAACGCGTTTTTCCAGTTTGAAATCAATAAAAGGGCCTTTTTTTAACGAACGACTCATATCTGCTTATTTTTTTCTACGTTCAACAATGTACTGGTTCGAAGCTTTCTTCTGATTGCGGGTCTTATAACCTTTTGCAGGTTTACCTTTGCGCGAGCGCGGGTGACCTCCGGAAGCGCGTCCTTCGCCGCCTCCCATCGGGTGATCTACCGGGTTCATGGCAACGCCGCGGGTGCGGGGACGGCGTCCTAACCAGCGGTTACGGCCTGCCTTGCCCGACTGTTCGTTCGAATGGTCGGGATTCGAAACCGAGCCTATGCTTGCCTTGCAGGTAACCAGGATCATGCGGATTTCGCCCGAGGGCATTTTCAAATTTGCATACTTGCCGTCGCGTGAGAGCAACTGTGCATAAGTACCGGCGCTGCGCGCCATAGAAGCGCCTTCGCCCGGGCGCAGTTCGAGATTGTGTACAATGGTGCCGAGTGGAATATCGGACAAGTAAAGCGTATTGCCTACTTCGGGAGCTACATTGCGGCCCGATTCTATTTTCTGGCCAACCTTCAAGCCGGCAGGAGCGATGATGTAGCGCTTTTCGCCGTCGGCATAGGCTACCAGCGCAATACGCGCGCTGCGGTTGGGGTCGTACTCTATTGTTTTAACGGTTGCGGGGATATTTTCCTTGTCCCGCAGGAAGTCGATGATGCGCAGCTGGCGTTTGTGTCCGCCACCCATATACCGCATCGTCATTTTGCCTGAACTGTTGCGGCCTCCGGATTTCTTGACGGGCCACAATAATGATTTTTCGGGCGTAGAGCAGGTAATATCGTCGAAGGTTGTAACGATTTTATGCCTTTGACCCGGTGTAGTGGGTTTGTATTTCTTTAATGCCATAACCTTTTAGATATTACTGTAAAAATCAATTTTATCGCCTTTCTTAACGGTGATCATTGCTTTTTTGTAGGCGTTGGATTTGCCTGCAATGACGCCCGCTTTGGTGAAGCGCGACTTGTTCTTCCCGGCGTAACGCATGGTGTTGACAGATGCAACCGTAACCCCGTACATTTCCTCAATGGCTTTTTTGATCTGGATTTTGTTGGCCGTGCGGTCAACCATGAAGCCGTAGCGTTGCAGGGGTTCTTCCTGCGCGGTGAGCTTCTCGGTGAGGATCGGCTTTAAAATTACTTCAAATGATGTTTTCATGTCCTGGATTACGAATTTTGCTGTAAAACACTGATTGAACTCTCGGAAAAAACCAAAACCGAAGCGTCCATGATGTTGTATGTATTTAAACCGGACAACGTTACGATTTTCGTTTTTTGTAAATTACGGGAGGACAAATATATATTATCATTCGGTTCGGCAAACACAAAAAGTGATTTTTTATCGGCTATTTGCAGGTTTTTTTGTACCTGTGCAAATTCTTTCGTCCTGGGAGCCTCCATTTTGAAATCTTCGACAACTACAATGCCTTCGCTTTTCGCTTTGTAGCTAAGAGCCGACAGGCGAGCCAACTGTTTCACTTTCTTGTTGAGTTTGAAAGAGTAATCTCTTGGGAGCGGTCCGAAGATACGGCCCCCGCCCACGAATACGGGCGATTTCAAACTGCCTGCACGCGCGCCGCCTGTTCCTTTCTGGCGTTTGATCTTGCGGGTGCTGCGTGCTATTTCCCAGCGTTCCTTTGCCTTGTGCGTTCCCTGACGCTGGTTGGCCAAATACAGCTTCACGTCCAAGTAAATAGCGTGGTCGTTCGGCTCAACCCCGAAAATTGCATCGTCCAGCGATACTTTGCGTCCGGTATCTTTCCCTTCCTTGTTATATACTGCTAATTCCATTAATATTCAATGATTAAATATGAACCAATTGCTCCGGGAACAGAGCCTTTCACTAACAACAGATTCTTGTCGGCAATCACTTGCAGCACAAAGAGGTTCTGCATTTTCACACGTTCGCCGCCTGTACGTCCCGCCATGCGCTGGCCGGGAAATACGCGCGATGGAAACGACGATGCGCCCATTGAGCCGGGAGCACGCAAACGGTTATGCTGGCCATGGGTTGCACCGCCAACGCCGCCGAAATTGTGACGTTTCATAACGCCCTGGAAACCTTTTCCTTTTGAAGTTCCAACCACGTCCACGTAGTCGTTGACCTGGATTTTTCCGTCCATATCGGCCAATGTGATTACCTGGCCGAGTTTGTAATCGTTTACGTTGATTTCCGAATTGCGGAACTCAATCAAAATGCGTTTCGGGGAGGTGTTTGCCTTCTCGAAATGCTTCTTTTCTGCCTTCGGAGTATTCTTCTCCTTCTTTTCACCAAAACCCAACTGCAGAGCGTTGTAACCGTCTTTCTCAACGGTTTTGATTTGGGTGACAACGCAAGGGCCGGCCTCAATCACCGTACAGGGCACATTTTTGCCTTCCGGTGTAAAAATAGAGGTCATCCCTATCTTCTTTCCTAACATTCCTGGCATAGTCTATTAATTTATTGATGATTGATAAGGTGGATTTCATCATGCCTGCTGAACTCCCCACCTGTTTTTATTTTATCCAAGGTTCCAAAATTCAAGCTCAATTTCGCTGAACTTGCAAGCTCGGTTCCGGATTTAGCGCGGTATCGCCTCATTCATCCCTTGTTCAAAACCTTTTTAAAACGGCTGGCAAAGGTACAGCCTTTTTCGAAATAAACAATAGCCGGAAATATTTTTTGCATCATTTTCATACATTTGTGAATATTTTTTTTGCAGATTTCACCGAGGGTCATCGCAGAGATTTTGTCGTATATTTGCAGTTTTCCTGATGTTGGTATCATTGGCGCAAAGACGCCAGGTAAATTTTAAGGATGATGGATATTATTCCCGCTATAGATTTGATCGACGGTAAGTGTGTCCGCTTGACACAGGGTGATTATGCCCAAAAGAAAGTGTATAACGAAAACCCGCCGGAGGTGGCCAAAAGTTTCGAAGCTGCGGGTATTCGCCGGTTGCACCTGGTTGACCTTGACGGGGCGAAAGCGCAACACATTGTTAATTACCGGGTGTTACACAGCATTGCCACGCAAACCTCGCTGAAGGTGGATTTCGGGGGCGGCCTCAAGACCGGCGCCGACCTTCGTATCGCTTTTGACAACGGCGCTTCAATGGTTACCGGGGGAAGCATCGCTGTGAAAGACCCTGCAACGTTCATGCAATGGATCGCCGATTATGGCCCGGAGCGGATCATCCTCGGAGCCGACGCCAGGGACGGGATGATTGCCGTGAGCGGATGGACGGAAACGGCTTCGCTCGAACTGACTGCATTTATTGCCGGTTATCTCGCAAAAGGCATCACGCAGGTCATTTGTACCGATATTGGACGCGACGGAACGATGCAGGGACCTGCCGTAGAGCTTTACCGCAGCCTGCTGGAGCAGTTTCCCGCGTTGTACCTGGTTGCCAGCGGCGGCGTGAGCTGCATGGAGGATGTTGTTGCGCTGCAGAAGGCCGGCCTTCCGGCAGCGATCATCGGAAAAGCCATCTACGAAGGGAAGATCGGGTTAGAGGAATTGGGAAAATTCCTTTGATTTTATGATTTGATCCTGCACACTCCCATTTCAGGGCCGAGACAGAGCGCTTCGTTCAGCGCGGTAATCGCATCCCTGTATCGCTCGCGGCTGATGACGAACTGCATGTTCACCTGCCGCAGCGACTGGCTGAAAGCTTCGATATTGATGCACCGGTCATGCAGCGCATTGGCGGCGCGGCCCAACATGCCGGGAATGGCTATATTGGTGCCCATACAGCAAACCATGGCTACAGGTTCCACCCTCACTTCCTCATAACGGCTGCTCAACTCGGCTGCCAGGGTTTCCGCTGCCGGCGAATCCCACAGTACCATCGTGATGCAGTTGGCGTTGGTCGACTTGAGGATATAGCTGATTTCGTGCTGAGCGAAGATTTCCATGATCTTCATGTCAAAACCCACTTCACCGACCATCATCGGGTCGTAAATCTCGATGGCGGTTACCTTGTCGGTTCCCGATACGATCTCCACTTTCGATGTCGGGCTAACGTAGCCCCGGGTGATCAGGGTTCCCTCGTGTTCCGGCTCAAACGTATTCTTGATGCGGATGTTGATGCCGTTCATCTCAAGCGGTTTGGCGGCTTTCGGATGGATCGCTTCCATACCGATGTCAGCCAGCTGGTCGGCGATGATGAAGCTGGTATGTCCTACGGGTATGCACTTGTCCTCGCCCACAATATTGGGATCGGCGCTCGACAGGTGGTATTCCTTATGGATGATGGCTTCGTCGGCTTTCACTTCCACGGCAATCTTGCTGAAAGTCACCTCGGAGTAGCCACGGTCGAAAGCGCGCATGATACCTTCCGTTCCCTTGGTATAACCGGTGGCCACGCAAAGCGTTTTAGAGAAATCGATATTGTGAAACACCTTTTTGATACGTTCGTCGATGGTGAGCGGTTCCGAATCATAAAATCCGCAAAGATCGACAAACGTAGCGTTGATGCCGTTGTTGTTCAGGATGTTCACCGAGTTATAGGCCGAATGTGCTTCGCCGATGGATGCCAGTATTTCGCGGGCAGCCAGATACAGGTCGCTTTTATTGACATACCCCGATGCCACCACTTTGGCCATGCTGTTGAGGTAATGCCGCGCCTGTGCGATGCGTTTCTTGATAAACTGGTCGGCTTCGGCTTGCGACAGTTTGATGTTCTCGAACCGCCGGTTCAGTTCGATCAACCTGGTACAAAGCTCATCCAGCGCAGTTTCGTAATCTTCGTTGTGGTAAAACTTGGTGTAGATGCCGGGTTGACCCGATTTTTTGTGCTCGAGCAGCCAATTGGTCACATCACTGTAGGCCGACACTACAAAAATGCGGTTATACATCCGGTCGGGCGTGCGGTTTCCGATCACAATATTCCGCAATACGTCGTGGAATTTTGACATGGAAGTTCCGCCAATTTTTTCGACAGTCAACATGGGAACATGATTCAAAGTTTAAGATTTTTACAACATCTCAAAAAAAAGGCATCAAAATCATTTTGATGCCTTTTCGGTATTCAATTCGATTATTCGGAAACGACGTCAAAATCAACTTCTACATACAGCTCTTTGTGCAGCTTGATTTTTGCTTTGTAAACGCCCACTTCCTTGATCTGGTCTTCCTGCATCCGGATGTTCTTGCGGTCAATTTCGAATCCTTTTTCCTGCAGGGCTTCGGCGATCTGGATGGTGTTTACCGAACCGAATATTTTACCGGTAGAACTTGTCTTTGCCCCGATGGTGAGCTTCAACCCGGTCATCCTGGCAACGATCTTTTCGGCTTCGGCTTTGATCTTGGCCTCTTTATGCGCCCTCTGCCTGATGTTTTCGGCCAGCACTTTCTTGGCCGATACGCTTGCCATCATGGCTAATCCTTGTGGGATAAGGAAATTGCGGGCATATCCGTCCTTCACAACTACAACATCGTCCTTTGACCCAAGGTTATTTACATCCTGTTTTAATATGATTTCCATTTCTTCAGCCTCCTTTTATTTCATCAAATCGGTAACATACGGCAATAATGCCAGGTGACGCGCACGCTTGATGGCTGTAGCCACTTTCCTTTGATACTTCAACGAAGTCCCGGTGAGCCTGCGCGGTAAAATCTTACCCTGCTCGTTCAGGAATTTTTTCAAAAAATCAGGATCTTTATAATCAATATATTTGATCCCCATTTTTTTGAACCGGCAATATTTCTTCCGTTGTATGTCAACTGCTACCGGAGTTAAATATCTTATTTCCGATGAATTTTGTGCCATGATTTATTCCTCCTTTGCTTTTTCTGTTGTTTGTTCTTTTTTCTTACTTCTTCTCTTTTCGCTGTATTCGATGGCGTATTTGTCCATAGCGAATGTCAGGAAACGGATCACACGTTCGTCGCGACGGTATTCGGTTTCGAATTTGCCGATGAAAGTTCCGGCCGCCTTGAATTCGATGAGGTAATAAAACCCGGTGCTCTTTTTCTGGATGGGATAAGCCAGCTTGCGCAGGCCCCAGTCCTCTTCATACACGATTTCGCCTCCTTCGCCCGTGATGAGGTCTTTGAATTTTTGAACCGCTTCCTTCATCTGGGCGTCAGACAAAACGGGAGTTGCGATGAAAACGGTCTCGTAATGATTTAACATAAACAATTATTAATAAATAATTTAATACAAAAAACTTATTTTTTTGAAGCCACAAAAATAGTTTTCTTTTCTATTTTCACAAAATTTAGTTGCACCGGGTTCATTCTTTTTTTGAGGCGTTCATTTTTTGCATCCCGTTATTTTGTCGTTCCGATCAGGGAAATAGCCGTCGCATCAATCCGAATAATCACTATATTCGCACCATCATTCATACACTATAATTATAATGTTGAGACTTCCAAATATGAACAAAACGAAGGCCGGACGGTTCTTTTTCCTGTCGGTTTGGCTGATGCTTTATGTCCCTACGGTCTGCGCCGATTCGTTTCGGCGTTTCAATGTCGAAAACGGCTTGAGCAGTCGCCGTGTGTTCCGGATTGCACAGGACTCAGTGGGGTTTGTGTGGTTCTTTACCTATGCCGGAATCGACCGCTATGACGGTTCGGAGATCCGACGCTACCGGTTGAGTGAAAATATGCATCAGGACGACAACCTGTTGTCATCCGCGCAGATGATATGCGACAGGAACGGGAATATCTGGATATTAATGAAAAACGGCATGATATACAGTTACGACCGGACGAAGGACGATTACGTTTTCCGTATCAGTCTGGCCGATCATTTACCCGGAACTCCCATAGCGCTCTATGCTTCGATCTTCGACAGGGACAATCGCCTGTGGCTGTGCCTTTCGTCGGGCTTATATTATTTCGATTTCGACAGCAACCGGCCCATCCCGGTGTCCGACTTTGACGGTGAACAGGTGATGGCTATCGCAAAGGGTATCGGAAGCGAAATGTTTGTAGGCACTCACAATTATGTGTACCGGCTGGATAAGAAATCGGCGGGTTTTTCCATCGTCCGGCTTTCCGGACTCCCTGAAGCGCGTATCGAATCGCTGTTATTTCATGAAAATAAACTCTATGTCGGAACGTTCTCCAACAGCGTTTATGCGGTTGATTTCCATACAAAGGAAACCGTGCACTTATCGCACCTGATCCCGAATGTCCCCGTCAGGACTATTGTAGCTGCAAACGACGGTCGGATACTGATTGGCGCCGACGGTTCCGGTTTCTACAGCATTGATGCAGCCAGCAATCGTCTACTGCAAAGGTATGCATCGAACGAAGATGTCGCGACGAGCCTGAGCGGCAATACCGTTTGTGATATTTTGGTTGACCGGGATCATTGTATCTGGATTGGCACCTCTACGAATGGAGTCAGCATCCTGGATCCGAATCTTCCCGAAGTAAATATAGTGCGGCACGAGTCGGGGAAAGCAAATTCGCTGGTGTCGAATCACGTCAATGCGATACTCGAAGATTCGGACGGCGACCTGTGGTACGGAACCAATAACGGGATCAGCGTCTATTCGGTCAGGAATGGCCAGTGGAAGCATTTCCCGAATGAAAGCGGCGAAACAAGCCCGGTGGTACTGACTTTGTGCGAGGATGTCGACGGAAATGTGTGGGCCGGCGGGTTTGGCTTTGGAGCGTGGTGCATCGACAAACGTTCCCGTCGTGTACAGAAACTCGAAGTAAGGCGCGAAGGCGTATCATCCGGGTTATCCACATCTTACATCTACTCCATCCACGCTGATGACAGCGATGTCTGGTTCGGAGGCATCGAAGGCGAACTGACACGGTATCACTTGCGCACAAAAGCCTTTACATACTATCCTGCGGGCTGTATCGGCGATATAAAAGTCGGCGGGGGCAATACGCTGCTGTTTGCCGCCTGTGCGGGATTGTCCGTTTTTCACAGGGACAATGGACGGACGGAAGTCTTCAACGAGTTTGGCGGCGTTCCGCTCAACAGTCCTGTACGCTGCCTTTGCCGGGCGTCCTCGGGCGACGTGTGGCTGGCTACCGACGGGGGCCTGATCCGCTTCCATCCCGACAAGGGTAGTTCCGAATGGTTGACGCTCGAAGATCCATACGCCTCCAATTCCATCCTCAGCGTGGTAGAAGACCGGAAGAAACGCATCTGGTTCGCTTCCGAGAACGGGCTTTACTGCCTTGACCCAAGCAACGGGATGATCGTCAATATGGACGGCTATATCGGGATGGACGGCGAAACGTACAATGCCAATGCCGCTGTCAGGCGGCGAAACGGAAACCTGGTCTTCGGGACGGCAAACGGAGCGGTGGAATTTTCGCCCGATTTCATGCCGGATGATCACGATTCGGCCCGGCTGGTATTTACCGGATTCATGCTTTCTTACAAATCGCTGCCGGTGGGTGAACCGCCTTTGCTTCAAGCCATCGACGAAACGTCGTCTATTGCGCTGAAATATGCGCAGAACTCATTTTCGATCTCATTTTCGGCCATCAATTTCCGTCAGCCTCATAAAATTCAATACGTCTGTAAACTGGATGGTTTTGAAAACGAATGGCACGAAGCAGCCGGTCATGCGGGTTATACCAATATCGGCCCCGGACGCTATGAGTTCAAATTGAGAGCGGTGAACAAATATACGAAAGCCGTGATTGACCAAAGGAGTATCGTGATTGACATCAGCCGTCCGTGGTGGACTTCCGGGTGGACAATCATGATCTGTACCGTATTGCTTGCCGTAATCACGTTTCTTGTAATTCAATACGCCCGGACACAGATAGAAGAGCGCAATTCGCGCGGGAAAATCACTTTCTTTACCAATATCGCCCACGACATACGCACGCCTGTAGCCCTGATCAAAGCGCCGCTAAGCGAACTGGAAAACGAAGATCTGACCGAGCACGGCAGGAAAACGCTGAATACCGCCGTAAGGAATACCGAGAAACTCTTTTCGCTGGTCACGCAATTGCTCAACTTCCAGAAAGCCGACCTTTCGGAAATCAAAATGACAGTTTCCGAAAATGAGTTGTATTCGTTCATGAATGAAAAAATTGCGGATTTCAGACTTGCAGCCATGCAAAAGGATATTGCATTGAAGATGATCACGGATTTCGAGCAGTTGGAAGTCTATTTCGACCGCGACATGATGAACAAGATCATGGATAATTTATTGTCGAACGCCATCAAGTACACGCCTGCCGGTGGCGCTGTCACCGTGACGCTTTCGCACAGCAGGAAAAACTGGTCGGCTGAAGTACATGATACGGGGATTGGCATACCGGCTGCCGAACAGAAGAACCTTTTCAACCAGTTTTACCGCGCCGGCAATGCGGTCAACTCGAAGGAAACAGGCTCCGGCATAGGTTTGCTGCTTATTCGCAAGTTAGTGACATTGCATCATGGCGAGATACAGTTTTCGAGTGTCGAAAACAGAGGTTCTGTTTTTAAAATTTTTATCCCTGTCGGGAAAGCCCCGGAAAAGGACGATCATGCCGCGCCTGCCGGCGTAAAAACGGAAGAAACAGAAGAGAACGCCCCTTTGCGGGAAAAGATACTACTGGTAGAAGACAACGACGATATGCGCGCTTATCTGAAAAGCAGTCTGATGCAGGAATATTGGGTAACCGATATGCCCGACGGACGGTTGGTTGCGGAGCAGATTGCGGACATGAACCCAGATATTGTTATCTCGGATGTGCTGATGCCCTATCTGCGCGGCGACGAGATGTGTCGCATGTTGAAATCGAATGTCGAGACGAGCCATATACCGGTGATTCTTCTCACAGCCCTGAGCGACAAGGAAAACATTATCATGGGATTGGAAAGCGGCGCTGACGACTATATCACCAAGCCATTCGATACGGCTGTGTTGAAGGCGCGTATCCGAAATATCCTGCACAACCGCGAGAAACTGCGCAGCGCGGTGTCCTCGGGCAGCGTTCCCGCTGAAGAAATCGCCTACACGAACGAATTGGACAAAAAATTCATGAATAAAGCCTTGGAAGTGATTGAGAAAGATATGTCCGATCCTGAGTTTTCCATCAACGAGTTCTGCCTGACGCTGGGTATGAGCCGTTCGTCGTTCTACAACAAAATCAAAACCCTCACGGGACGGGCGCCCAACGATTTTATCCGCCTCATCCGCCTTAACAAAGCCCGCGAGCTCTTGAAGTCGCAGCGGTACAGTGTTTCCGAAGTAGCCGATATGGTAGGATTTTCGGATGCTAAATATTTCAGTACCTGCTTTAAAAAGCAGTTTGGGGTAAGCCCGAGCAAAGCAGGCGTCCGCCTCTGACCATCCGGTTTCGACTCTGACAGGTCGTTGTATATCAACCTGTCAGGCTGCGAAGCGGAACGGCTACCCCTGCCACCGCTGTCAGGGTCAAGACGTCTCACCTTCGCCGAGATACAGGCGGTGGAGAAAATGACGGACGCGCAGAAAGCGGCTTATATGCAATGAATAATGCAAAAAAGCCCGCTTGTTGCGAGCTTTTACCTTTTTGTAGACTGTCTTAAAAGCTTATGCCGGGTGAATTGCCTCTACAGGACATACGTCAGCGCAAGCGCCGCAATCGGTACAAACATCGGGATCAATTTTATAAATATCGCCTTCAGATATTGCTTCTACCGGACATTCGCCTATACAAGTGCCGCAAGCGGTACAGTCATCACTAATTACATGTGCCATTTTTATCTATTTATGTTAATCTATCGCGCAAATGTAGATGCTTTTTTTTTACCGGGGATATTTTTTACGGATTTTTTACGCCCACACAGCTTACTTTAGATTGAGTCTTGATAAATTTTCAAATTCTAAAGTTCAAAGTTGGGCAAAGCGCGTAACCTTGAACATTGAATCTACAACTTTGAACTTAATTGATTTTTCTGTCGGAGCAATTCAATATCACCATTTTGCAGGCATTGCTATTGCCTTGCGAACACGATTTCTGGAAATACCGGCATGCCGAAGCTTTATCGTCACCCCTATAATATGCCATGCCAACATTATAAGTAATCACCGAGTTTTCAGGGCTTAAGATCTCTGCCTTTTTGAAATCTTCAGCGGCTTCCAGGTATTTTGCAAGGCTATATTGCATACTGCCGCGAGCCATATAACCACCCGGATTATTGGGATCGGCCAGTATCGCCCTCGTATAGTCCTGCATGGCTAAGTCCGGCTTTAGAAGCGCTTCGTTAGCAAGTCCACAGTTAAGAAACACCTGGTATGAATTCCAATTAGCATTGATGGACAATGCTTTGTCATAATCCTCGACGGCATATTTTAGTTTTCCGCGCTGATAATTCAATAACCCGCGCATAAAATACAGTTCCGCATCATTTGGAAAGGTTTTCAACGCATCCTCCGTCACTTTCATGGCATCCCTGTAGTTCTGCAGGTTCATCAATGCACGGGCTTTACCGGCATAAGCTTCGGTCATCTGCTCATTGGTCGTGATGGCGGCGGCGTATTGCTGCAATGCCTGGCTGTAATCCTTCTGCGCGAACAACACTTCGGCCTTAGCATAATGCGCCCGGTCGGATGCATTATCAATCGAAATCGCTTTGTCGGCATCCTGCGTTGCCAGGTCGTACTTGCCCATGGCAGTATATACCTGCGAACGCACGCCCAGTACGGACGGATCGCCGGACGTTTCGGCAAGCAAAGAGTTACAGACATCCAGCGCCGAAACGTAATTTTTTTGTTGCAACAACTGGAGCGCATTGATCAGAGTCGTCTGCGCTTTCGCAGGTATACCCATCAATATAAGACTAACAATTACAAGTATCTTTTGCACGACATTAATGAATTAAAATGTTATTCCCCAATGATTTTCACCAGGACGCGCTTGCGGCGTTTCCCGTCGAACTCACCGTAAAATATTTGTTCCCACGGGCCAAAATCCAGTTCGCCATTGGTGATGGCTACTACTACTTCGCGCCCCATTACCGAACGTTTCAAGTGAGCGTCGGCATTATCCTCGTATGTATTGTGCCGGTATTGATTGTGCGGCTTTTCGGGAACCAGCTTTTCGAGCCAGATTTCCATATCATGGTGCAGCCCGCTTTCGTCATCGTTGATAAAAACACTGGCGGTGATATGCATTGCGTTTACCAACGCCAATCCTTCCTTGACGCCGCTTTCTGACAAACATTGCCTTACTTCGGGCGTGATATTGACAAATTCGCGCCGTGATGATGTGTTAAACCACAATTCCTTTCTATAACTCTTCATGATCCGTAACTTTAATCATCAGACGTACCGGACGAACAGATACATCCGTTATGTTATACGTGAAAACTGTCAAATTTGTTTCAAGTCCGAATCTTTAAATTCAAAATAATTCAAAATTCAAAATCCGGAACTCAACCCAAGCTTGCGATCTCATTGAAAACAAACCGCATTACTTTACAATCGTTCCGACATTTTCGCCCCGCAATACCCGACTCAACTCGCCGTCCCTGTTCATGTCGAAAACAATGATCGGCATATTGTTCTCCTTGCACATGGTAAACGAAGTCATGTCCATCACTTTCAGGTTACGGTTGTACGCTTCGTCGAAGGTGAGCGCGTCGAACTTGACGGCGGCGGGGTCTTTTTCGGGATCGGCTGTGTATATGCCATCCACGCGGGTGCCCTTGAGCAGTACTTCGGCTTCCATTTCCACAGCGCGCAAGGCTGAGGCAGTATCGGTAGTGAAGTAGGGGTTGCCTGTTCCGCCTGCGAAAATGACCGCTTCACCACGATCCAGGGCTTCCATTACGCGCGGTTTGCTGTATCCTTCGCCCACAGGCTCCATGCGGATAGCTGTAAACAAGCGCGCCTTGACGCCTAAGCTCTCTAATGCCGACTGTATCGCCAATCCGTTGATCACTGTGGCCAACATTCCCATGTAGTCGCCTTTCACACGGTCGAAACCTTTATCAACACCTTTCAATCCACGGAAAATATTACCGCCGCCGAAAACGATACCGATACGCACCCCCATTGCGGCGGCTTCCCTGATTCGTCCGGCATACTCCATCAGCCGGTTGGTGTCGATACCTGCGGGTTGATCGGCCATCAAAGCCTCTCCGCTTAGTTTTAGCAATACGCTTTTATATTTAATCATTTTTGATTTTTGATTATTCTTCACTTATTTCAGCCATTTATCTAACCATCTGAAAAACTCGCGCTGCCAGAGCACGGCATCCTGCGGCTTCAGTATCCAGTGGCCTTCGTCGGGGAAGATGAGCAAGCGGCTTGGGATTCCACGCAATTGCGCTGCATTGAACGCCTGCAATCCTTCGGTATAAGGCACCCGAAAATCCTTTGCACCATGTATCACCATGATCGGGGCATCCCATTTGTCAACAGCCAGGTGCGGTGAGAAACCGTAGCTTTTCGGGCGCGGTTTTTCCCAATAGGGACCGCCCAGATCGAAGTTCGGGAACCAGTATTCTTCGGTGGAGCCGTACTGGCTTTCGAAATTGAACATGCCGCAATGTGCGATGAATGCTTTGAACCGTTTCTCGTGATGCCCGGCCAGCCAGTAAACCGAAAATCCGCCATAGCTTGCCCCTACGGCGCCCAGGCGGTTTTCGTCCACATAAGGCTCTTTCTTTGCGGCGTCAATGGCGCTGAGGTAGTCGCGCATATTTTGTCCGCCGTAGTCGCCGGATATTTGCCGGTTCCATTCCTGCCCGAACGACGGCACGCCGCGACGGTTGGGAGCCACGATGATGTAACCGCCGGCAGCCATCAATTGCAGGTTCCACCGGAACGAGAAAAACTGGCTGACAGTGCTTTGCGGGCCTCCCTGGCAATACAGCAACGCGGGATATTTCTTCGAAGGATCGAAATCGGGCGGGTACACCATCCATACAAGCATATCCTTGCCGTCGGTGGTTTTCACGGTTCGTTCTTCCACATTCCCCATTTTCACAGCATCGTATACGTTCTTGTTGGTGAAGGTCAACTGCTTCCCGTCGCCGGTTTGCGGATCCACAAGAAACAATTCCGTGGCCATGCTCATGGTCGTTTTGCTGCATACCAGCTGATCGCCTGCCGCGACAAATCCGGTAATATCATGTCTTCCCCTGGTGATGGGCTTGATGGTTTTGGAGGCGACATTTACCGAATATATCTGGCAGGTAGCGCGTACGGCGCTGATAAACCGTATGTCGCGACTATCGGCAGTCCACACGAAATGTGCGGCATTGTTGTCGTAGCGTGCCGTCATATCTTCCGTTTCTCCTGTTACCAGGCGGTGAACCATCAGCCGTTCCCTGTCGGCCTCGTAACCGGGAGTGGCCATGCTCTGGAAAGCGATCATGGTACCGTCGGGAGAGAAAACAGGATATTTGTCATACCCCGGCATCCCGTCGCTGATATTTTTGGTAGTGCCGTTTTCAATATCATACAGATAAATATCCGTGTTGGTGCTTAATGCAAATTCCTTTCCTTTCAGTTTTTTACACGTGTATGCAATAAATTTCCCGTCGGGACTCCAGGCTATTTCCGAAGCGTCAAAGTAGGGGGCTGTGGGAGCATCATAGGGTTCGCCTTCCATGATGTCATGCCCTGAACGAAGCACGCCATTTTCGATGTGTCCTGCCCAGATGTGGCTCACGGCGTAGTCGGTCCAATCGTCCCAATGGCGGTACATCATGTCGTCGGACGTGATGGCGCTGGATTGAGGCAGGTCGGGATAAAGATCGTGCGGACTGTCGTCGGAAGGCACATCCTTCAGGTACATCACCACGTCACCCGTGGGACTGTATTCGAAACCGTTCACGCCGTTTTCGATATACGAAACCTGCCGCTTGTCCGATCCGTTGGGATTCATGTCCCAAATCTGCATACCGTCCCGGGCTGCACTGAGGTATGCCAGGCGTCCTGAAGGCTGCCATCTCGGGTTAACACAACTTGCAGCCACATCGGCCGTGAGGCACACCGCTTCGCCGCCGCTGGCCGGGATGCTCCATATAGCAGTCCGGCCGCGATTTTCGGTCAAACTGTAACGGGATACGGTATAGGCCACGGTTTTGCCGTTGGGCGAAACAGCATATTCTCCAACCCTTCCGAATTTCCAGAGAATTTCGGGAGTCAGCTTTTTTCCTGCAATTTCCTGCCCGGTCAATGCTGCCGGCTGTTCGGATATGGCATCCGGTTGGCTGGCAGGCGTCTTCGGCGCGCAACTGTTGACCAGGATCGCAAAACCTAAGGTGATGACAAAATATTTCATGAGAAAGATATTTAATGGTACGGCCTTATACCGTGAAACCGTGAAACATTTGCAAAAATACATTCCCAATTGTTGGGAAACGGGCGTATATCCACACCCATGCAACAAGTACACTACCGGCAACGCTTCGCCCGTCGAATAGCTATCGGGCGTAATCGCCACAGCATGACAGCGTTGAAAAAAATACGGATCTTATTTATTTACTTGAAACTTTTTATCGCCTTTTTCGAAAAAATCAACGATTTGTTGTGCCGCGGCCAAACCTGCATTGATATTGGCTTCGGCAGTTTCGGCGCCCATCTTTTTCGATGTAGCGAAAATTCTTGCCCCTACACAGTCCCGTATCTTTGCCAACGTGTCGGGAGCAACATCTGTGGCATATTTCAAGTCGTTGCGTTCCGTCATGGCTTGAAGCAGGCCGTCTTCGTCGATCACTTCCTTGCGGGCGGTATTGACCAGCGTCCCGTTCTTGGGCATCAACGAAATCAGGTCGTAGCCGATGGATCGTTTGGTTTGATCGGTCGCCGGGATATGCAGTGAGACGTATTGGCAGTTGGCGTACAAGTCGGTCATATCGGTAACAGGGGTAACTCCGTCCTTTTTCATGACTTCAGGCGCAATAAACGGGTCGAATGCAGATACGTCCATACCGAATCCCTTTCCGAGGGCGGCAACCAGCTTGCCTACATTCCCATAAGCATGTATTCCCAATTTTTTACCTTTCAGTTCGGCTCCTGTGCCGGGTTCCCAGCAGTTCCTGGCCATGTAGATCATCATTCCCAGGGCCAGCTCGGCCACGGCGTTTGAATTTTGTCCGGGCGTATTCATTGCCACAATCCCCTTAGCGGAACATGCAGCCAGGTCCAGGTTGTCGTATCCGGCGCCGGCACGCACCACTATTTTCAAATTCGGTGCGGCGTTGACTGCTTCCTTTGTCAGTTTGTCACTGCGGACAATGAGCGCATCGGCATCGGCCACAGCCTGATAAAATTCATCTGCCGATGCATATTTTTCAAGCAGGACTGTTTCATATCCTGCTTTTGCCAAAATGTTTTTTATCCCGTCAACGGCAACCGCAGCAAAAGGCTTTTCCGTTGCAATCACTACTTTCTTCATATAATAATCATTTAAGTCCCTTACGGAAAGGATGATGTTTTTCACTGTCCGTAATCAGCACCGCCTTCCTCTCTTTGGGAGAGGAACCGGGTGAGGCTTTTATTTTTTTGTTTCAAATTCCTTCATGCAATCTACCAAAGCCTGCACGCTTTCAATGGGCATGGCATTGTAGATAGAGGCGCGGAACCCGCCAACCGAGCGATGGCCCTTGATGCCTACCATGCCTCTGGACTGAGCGAATTTAAGGAATTCGTCTTCCAGATCCCGGTAATCGTCGGCCATCACGAAACAAACATTCATGATGGAGCGGTCTTCTTTTGCTGCCGTACCTTTGAAGAGTCTGTTACGATCAATTTCATCGTACAGTAGGGTAGCCTTTGCCTGGTTGCGTTTCTGCATACCGGACGTACCGCCGTTTTCTTTGATCCATTTCAGCGTTTGAAGTGCGGTATAGACGGGTAAAACGGGAGGGGTGTTGTACATCGACCCATTGTCGATATGGATGCGGTAATCAAGCATCGAAGGAATGTGACGCGAAACCTTTCCGAGGATATCGTTTTGAACGATTACTACCGTAACGCCTGCACACGAGAGGTTTTTCTGTGCGCCGGCATATATCAGGCCGTAGCGCGAAACATTCACCGGGCGGCTGAATATGTCGGATGACATGTCGGCAACCAGCGTTATTTCCGTCTTCAGGTCTTCTTTCAATTCGGTACCGAAGATGGTGTTGTTGGTGGTGATATGGAAATAATCAGCATCCGCAGGGATGGTGTAGTTTTTGGGAATATACGAGAAATTGGCATCCCTGGACGAAGCTACTTCGACGGTTTCGCCAAAGCCTTTGGCTTCTTTCATGGCTTTGCCGGCCCATGTTCCGGTATTCAGGTATGCCGCCTTTTTTGCCAGCAGGTTAAACGGCACCATGCAGAATTGCATGCTTGCCCCGCCCCCGAGGAAAATTACCGAGTATCCGTCGGGAACCGACAAGATTTCCCTGACAAGCGCTTGCGCCTGGTTCATCACTGCGTCGAAGTCCTTCCCCCGATGCGAAACTTCCATGATGGATAATCCGCTACCGTTGAAGTCGAGTACTGCTTGCGCGGTTGCTTCGATCGCTACACGGGGTAGGATGGAAGGACCTGCACTGAAATTATGTTTTTGCATATATGACACATTATTATTTAAAACTTCTCAAGATTTTTGTCATCAAAGAGGGGCAAAAGTAGATTTTTTTTTGTAACCTTTTACAAAAATCAATCAATTGTTTCAAACAAGTTCTAACCTGCTAAAAATTAAACCCCAAACGGATAATCGGACCGCTGCCATAATAGTCGTGTGTGGCAGAATTCAAATTCCATAAAATGGTCAAATTCATACTCGAACGCTTACCCATCGGGAAACGAAATCCGCCACCCACTAAGAAACTATTCTGCAGTTTACGGCCGGTAGCATTGTAGTCAAAAAATTTCTTTTCGTAGCTTAACGCTTCATATTCCACGTGCGCGAAAATCCTGAAATCAAGCCCTAACGGAATCCAGTCATTGACGTTGTTCACAATCACATAGTTGGTAAACAGTCGACCGCCCCAGATATTGGTCTCATAACGTTCGTATTGGTTGGTGTACCAATGATACTTGTTATTATAGTATTCGTAAGTGAAGCCAATACCTGCCGCCCAGCGTGGCGTCAGGTAGTACCCCACTATGGGCGACACTTCAATATCCGTATAATCACCCACTGCCAGCCCAAACCCGCCGCCAAAAAACAAGCGGTCGCGCAACGAAAAATTATTCTTCTGTGCCGATGCCGAAACGACAGACATGGCACACAAGGCCAAAGCTATGAGTTTGCCTTTCATGAATGCGAACATTATTCTTGTCATTGTTCGAAGAAGAAATCGTTCAATTCCTTGATATCTCCGGGCGAATAACCGGAGCTACTGTCAAAATAGTCATTGATGGATTTCAGGAGTTCATCGAAGGAGATATATCCATCGCCATTCGTATCTACATTCTTGTATTTGTCGGGTATCGGTAGCGGATCGCTGCGGCGCGTCCTGTTTTGTATTTTGTGCATCAGCAGGTACGATTCCACATCGCTACGGCGAATCGCCTTGGCATTGAATATCTCTATCACCATGTTTTCATTGATTTCCACACCATATTCATCCACAATGGCGCCGGAGCGCGATACTTCACGGTCCAAATAATCGGGAACGCCGTCGCCGTCGGAGTCGAACGGGCAACCAACCGTATCTACAGGAACAGCTTCGGGCGTGTCGGGGCATTGATCCCAGCCGTCCATAGTACCGTCGTTGTCCTGGTCATCGAACAGGGCATAATCATAATCGGCGATGTTGGCAAAGAGGTCTTCCACAATCTTCACCTTGTCGGACGAGAACAAGTCCAAATGCAATGACAAATAGGTAAAGGCGTACATGTCATTCCCAGATTTTCCTTTATAGTCCGGGTTTTTCGACTTGGATGACAAATCGTCGAGCAAGTCGGTGAATGTATAGTGCAATGAAGTTGCAGCACGCAAGGTAACACGTTCGGATATGTTGAAATCGACCCCGATATCGACAGGGATTGCTATGGCAAACTGGCTGTATTTTCCCAGCTCGTTGCGCTCCAACGACCGGAGGTCTTTCTCATAATCATAATCGCGGGGAATGATTTTTGCATTCGGGTTCATGTCTTCCGGCGCATCCCTGATGGTTCCGTCCGTCCAGTAATGATAACGGTAGCCTGTATTGTAATAATCGGCCTTTGAATCGAACTGCAACGTTTCAGCGCCTACGGAAACAAACGGTTCGAAGAACTTCCCCTTCAGCCAGGGTTTGAAACTGTAATGGATATTAAACCCGAAACTGTATATGCTCGATCTGAAATTCAAGTTTTTGGCCGTATCAACTACCGAACGTTGCGTTCCCATGATATCGCCCATCATGAACACCAGATTGCCTCGCAAGTGATGCCTCTTCCCCAGGAAAGTCGCTACATTCACGCGAATTCCCGGTTTTCCTATGGTATAGCTTCGGTAAGCATCGTTTACATCGCCATAAAAGCTGAAGTATCCGGCACCTACACCAACAACCGGCATGTATACAGGATCTTCGACCTCAACTTCACGTGTCAGCAATTTGGTTATTTCGTCTTCGTCGTCTTGCGAATAAGCCGGGAACAATCCCGCTGCTATTCCCGCAAACGCGAGTATCAGCCTTTTTAAATTCTTCATATTCGCTTATTTATACCATTTTTGGTTCAAAGCCATCAGCGCATCCTGTACGATAATGCGCTTTCCGTTGTTGTAGGCGGCAATAAATGCATCATTGAGTTTGGACGTATTGCCCAAATGTACCCTGTAATCCCTTGCATCCTTGTATTCGGCAAACGAACCAACCGAATATTTGAACCAGCCTTCGTGTTGCTCTTTCAATACGGAGTATTCCAGCCTGTACCTGCGGAAATAGCGTTGTGCATTCACCGGTTTATGCCCTGCAGCAATCTGTACCCGATAGTAAATGCCCGATTCGGGAGCCAGCATGTCGCCTGAATCGTTTGCACCAGCCACAGTTCTACCCGGGGAGATTGACGATGATCCTGAAGTTTTTGATGAGGTGGATGTTTTTGATGGGGTGGATGTTTTTGAATCGGATTGAGAATCTGTTGCCCCGGCTACCAATACCGGTTGCTGTTCGGTTGCCTGAATCGTTACACCGTTCAAAACAGCGTTCACCTGTTCGCTGTTCAAGCCGGCCAGGATTTCGTTACGTTCAACAATCGCGGAAGACAATGTCCGGTCGTTGATCATGTATGAAAATACACCTGCAAGATGCATCGATGAAGGATCAGCAGTGACGCCTTCTTCGGGGATCAACTTATATGTCACTGTAAAATAGGGATCAACCGGCAGATCCATCCAGATGAATTTTGCTACCTGGTCCTTGAATGTAAATATCCCGCCTTTGCTGTCGATACTTGCTGCTGTATAACCAGACGGCACCGTTTCCTCGATCTTTGCAAATTTCTGGATAGCGTCCTTGTTTACCAAAAGGGTAACCAGGAACATTTTATCCTCTTCCATCCACGCCGGTTGCTGGCGCATAGCAACAGCGCGTCCGGCCTTTGCCGCAATAGCTTCGATACTGGCAGTTTTCGCATAATCGCGTACATCGACCAGCATCGTCGGGTTGACATTTGGCGCCGGGTTGATGGCCAACAACTTGGGTTGCAGGTCTGCTGATTTCCGTTCATTATTGTCGATGTACGAAAAACGTCCATTCAGGTCGATTTTCCCGGTCAATCGCTCGTTGGCGACAATCTTGTATGAAAACGTTATTTCATCATCTTCGGGAACACTCAACCAGATCAAACGAACTTTCTGATCCTGGAAACTGAAATCGGCATTGGCTGAATTTTCCGCCATAGCGGTAAAGCCATAGGGAAGTTCCTGCTGGAACCGTGCAAATCCCGTCAATTTACCCTTATTGATGGTAACATCGACCGTGATTTCCGCGCCTGCCTCAATAACATCGGGCATGTCCATCTTCATGGTGATGCCATTCTGGAAGAATGACGAAAACGTAATGAGCAGAATGCTCGCAACTATCAGCGTAAAAAAACGATTCATAGATATAATATGAATGACTTACTTCAAAAGACGGAACAAAAATACATAAAATGTATTATTGTGATATACAAATGTATTAAAAATTCGGACTTAATAAATATTTTGAATAGAACTTATTAATGATTTCGACAGCGCTGTCGGCATCATCCACAATGGTAAAAATATCTAAATCATTAACATTTATGTAACCATATTGTTGCAGCATAACCTCTTTCAACCAATTGACCAGCCCTTCCCAATACGATTTTCCAACCAGTACGATCGGGAATTGGCCTATTTTTTCGGTTTGGATCAGGGTCAACGATTCGAACAATTCGTCCATGGTGCCAAATCCGCCGGGAAGTGCAATAAACCCTTGAGCGTATTTTATGAACATGGTTTTGCGTACATAAAAATGATCGAACGCGATCAGCTTGTCCGGATCAATGAACAGGTTGGCCGACTGTTCGAAGGGCAAGTTGATATTTAAGCCCACCGAACGGCCTTTGCCCCGCATGGCGCCGAGATTGCCGGCCTCCATGATGCCCGGGCCGCCGCCGGTAATGATGCCATAACCGAACTGCGTCAACTTGAACGCTATTTCTTCGGCCATTTTATAATATTTATGGTTGGACGAAGTGCGTGCAGAACCAAAAATGGAAACGCAAGGGCCGATCCGGCTTAATTTTTCAAAACCTTCGACAAATTCCGACATGATTTTGAAGATGCGCCAGGAATCTTCCGTCTTGATCTCGTTCCAACTCTTATCGTTAAATGCACTTTTGATCTTTTCTTCGCTCGCTGATGTCATATATTAATGTAAAAGATATTACTCGCTAACACCTTCTACGAGATTTTCGCGATTTTGTTTGTTTTTTTGAGATTTTTGTGTGCCTTTTTATTTCGAGAATCATTAAAATATGAGTAATTATGTAATTATCAACAAAATAAAAAATGCTTTTGTATATTAAATAATCTCAAATTTATCCGTCAAAGTATGATGGGAACTTCAAATTTGATTTTTCACAATATGCGTTTTTTAGCGCTACAGGACGCTCAGTGTCTAATGTACAGTTTCTGGCGCTACGAAACTGTCGACAACTCATTCAGGCCCGAAATAATTCCGGACTTGCGAATAAATTTCATTAACAATTGTTAAAAACAGTAACATTGTGCGATCAAATTATTTATATTTGCCATTCATAAGCTGGCGTATGTAATGTGCATAACGCCTGCAAGTAAAATGATCCTTGCAAATCATAACAAACAAAATATCAATCAATCGAATCAATATGGATCAAAAGACGAATTATTTAAACCGGCGCCGGTTTTTGGGTTATTCGGCTGCCGGGCAAAGAAAGATGTGTCTTCTCGAAAGTTCTGTTGTTTCGGCGTCTATTAAATGATTAATTATCTTATTTTTAACTCTTGTTTCACATATAATAATAAAAGTTCTCTTATGAAAAATTTAGTATCTATTCTGATTGCTGCATTTTGCATGCAGCTGGTTGTTGCCCAAAAACCAAATTCGAAATTTGGCGGCGTACAGATTGGAACCATTACTTACAGTTACCGGAGTATGCCCGACCAAACGCTTGAAGGCATCCTGAACTATACCCTGCAATCGGGCATTAGTTCGGTGGAACTGATGGGTGGCGCGGTAGAACAATATGCCGGCATCCCGGCGGACAGAAATGCAGTCCGCCAGTGGCGCACGTCTGTTTCCATGAACAAATTCAAGGAAATCAAGAAGATGTTCAAGGATAAGGGCGTGAAAATCAATATCTTGAAATTAGGCGAGTCCAGGTGGTCGGACGAAGAGATTGATTATGCCTTTCAGGTATGCAAAACGTTGGGCGCAAAAGGTATTTCCATGGAAATATCCGAAGACGCTGCCAAACGGATGACCTCCTTTGCCGACAAGCATAAGCTTTACGTTATTTTTCACAACCATGGCCAGCCGGGCAATCCCGATTTCAGTTTCGACAAAGTGCTTGCCCACGGACCACGGTTGATGTTGAACTTCGATGCAGGCCATTATTTTGGAGCCACCGGGCAGAATCCCTGCGACCTGGTCAAGCGTTTACACAATCGCATTGTCAGTATCCACGTGAAGGATAAAACCGGGCCGCAAGCTACCCCGAAGGATACGAACCGGCCTTTCGGCGAAGGACAAACTCCGGTTGTGGAAATGCTCCGGTTGATCAAGAAAGAAAAATGGCCGATTGAATGCGACATTGAGTTGGAATATGACATTCCGCAGGGTTCCGATGCCGTGAAGGAAGTGGCCAAATGCGTGGCTTATTGCCGTGCCGCATTATAAAGACCCCTCCCGTGTGAGGAGGCGAACGTTACATAAAAGCAAGTGAACCACAAGCTCAATCAACCTGTCACCAGTATTCAATTTAAACTCCCACTACCTTTGAGTAGCACGCTTCCCCTCTCTTTGGGAGAGGGGGGCCGGGGAGTGAGGCTCTCTTTTCCATGAAAACAATCATTACCATCATCCGTGCCGCTATCGGCTGGCATTTCCTGTACGAAGGTCTTATCAAACTGTTTGTTGACAAATGGTCGGCGGAAGCCTACCTGACGAACACTCACGGGTTTCTTTCCGGCTTCTATCATTGGTTGGCTGCTTCGCCCGTACGGCTTGAGGTCGTCGATTTCCTCAATGTATGGGGACTGACCCTGATCGGATTGGCGTTGTTTCTTGGGGTGTGCGCCAGATGGGCTTCCGTTGCCGGGACTTTGTTACTGGCGCTGTATTATTTTGCATACCCGCCTTTCGGCATATCATTGCTCGGAGGCGACGGCACAGTGTACATCATTAATCAACTGTTTATTGAAGCGGTAATACTTATCTTTCTCTTCTGTTACAAGGGGAAAGGATATGGTCTGGATGACCTGGTGCGGTTGCGGCGTCGTAGAGACGGGGCACGTTCCGTCTCTGCGGATGTCAACACGCCCGTTTCTACAGGCGACAACACACGGCGCGAAGTACTGAAAGACCTGGCAGCCTTGCCTGTTTTGGGTTTATTCGGATGGGGCGCTTACCGGAGCGGTAAAATATACGGCGTCGACACCCTGTCGGGAGCAACCATACAAATCAACCGAGTAGCGCTAAGCGAACTGAAAGGCGAATTGCCCAAAGGGAAACTCGGCAACCATGAGTTGAGCCGGCTGATCATGGGCGGCAACCTGATTGGCGGGTGGGCGCATGCACGCGACTTGATTTACGCCGGGGCGCTCTTTAAAGCATACAATACCGAAAAAAAAATCTTCGAAACCCTGATACTGTGCGAACAGGCGGGAATCAACTGCATCAACATCGGTTTTCCGACCATACAGACTATGGTCAAATACAAAAAGTTGACCGGCAGCAAAATCAAAGTAATTACACAAGTAGGGATCACCGAAAAAAGCGAAGATATTTACGAAAACGTAACCACTGCCATCGATAACGGGATGGATATGATACAACTGCAAGGCAATTGGTGCGACTGGCTGGTGCGCGACAACAGGCTGGAAGTGATCGACGGCCTTATGAACCGTATCCGCAGCAATGGCATCGTAGCCGGGATGGGTGCGCATACCATCGATTCATTCGTGATCTGCGAAGAAAACGGTATTATTCCCGACTACTACATGAAAACGATGCATCACGACAACTACTGGTCGGCACATCCGCGCGAAAACCGCAAACCGTTCGAGGTGGACGGCGCGCACAGCAACGATCACAATATGTTCCACGACAACTGTTTCTGTCCTTTCCCCGACCGTACCGTTGAGTTCGTCAATCGTGCCAAGGTACCGGTGA
Organism: Bacteroidales bacterium; assembly: GCA_031265445.1. Classification (GTDB taxonomy): domain Bacteria; phylum Bacteroidota; class Bacteroidia; order Bacteroidales; family UBA4181; genus JAIRLS01. The sequence continues at coordinate 48,489 of JAISCQ010000253.1, read as the reverse complement.
TGGGTTTTAAAGTGCTTGCGGCCGGCGCGATCCATCCAAAAGATGGTTTCAAATGGGCGTTCGAGAATGGCGCTGATTTCATTTGTGTAGGGATGTTCGATTTTCAGGTGGTGGATGATGTAAATATCTGTATGGATGTGTTGCAGAACCTCCAAAACAGAAAACGGGGATGGTATGCATAATTGGCGCTTATTTTGAAAAATTGATCAAAACCGAATTATTTCTTTCAATCGGTTATCGGTTAGGCGCTTGACATCCGTTTCCGGAAAATATCCACCTACTGTTTTGTGTCATTCGTCAAAAAAAAGGTTCGTTTGCGCGCCTAGTGGGAAGTTTCGTCGTTTTTTTTACTGTATCTTTGTCTGTGGATACATGCCTCAAGATAGACAGGTTTTATGAAACATATTGTTATTTTTGCATCTGGCTCAGGGTCAAATGCGCAGCAAATAGCCGAATATTTTTTCGAATCGAATACCGCACGGGTGATCATGATATACTCCAACTGTGCGGATGCTTATGTGTTGCAACGAGCTTATAAAATGAACATACCTACTGTTGTATTCGACAGCACCGACTTTTATGAAAACGATCTCATATTTAATCAATTGGATAATCTTCATCCCGACCTGATCGTCCTTGCAGGTTTTTTGTGGAAAGTCCCCGAAAAAATTGTACGCGCTTTCCCAAACAGGATTGTCAACATCCATCCTGCGCTTCTCCCCAAATATGGGGGAAAAGGTATGTATGGCGACCGTGTGCATCAAGCTGTTATCAAAAATAATGAAAAAGAATCGGGTATCACCATTCACTATGTAAATGAACATTATGACGAAGGCGCATTCATCCTTCAGGCTATATGTAAGATAGATGGAAGCGATACGCCCGAAACCCTTGCCGAAAAGGTACATACCCTCGAATACAAATACTATCCGAAAACTATTGAACAGGTTTTGCTGCGGTATTAGCAAAGTTCACAAAGGCGCAAAAACCACAAAGACACAAAGGATATTTTAAAAAACAAGTAATCCCGACAGTGGTGGAAAAGGTTTCGTCTTCTTTGTCAGGGGAAATCTGTCCGGCACAATACTCTGATGATGAACAAAATATTGGGCGCGTCATTGTAAGCGATTTCATAAACGACAGCAAACAATCATCAATTACTTCTATCTTTGCAGTCTCAAAGTATCATATTTTGAATTTTGAGTAATTAAATTTTATCTGATGTCATTTAGTTTATTGAAAGGGAAGAAGGGACTGGTATTCGGGGCTCTCAACGAAAAGTCCATTGCATGGAAAACAGCCGAACGCGCCTGCGGGGAAGGCGCCACACTGGTTCTTTCCAACACGCCGGTATCCCTCCGCATGGGAACAGTACAGGAATTAGCCAAAAAATGTGATACCATTGTGATTCCGGCCGATGCCGCCAAGGTAGACGATCTGGAAATGGTGATTGAACAGGGAATGGAGAAACTTGGCGGAAAGTTCGATTTCGTGCTCCACTCCATCGGAATGTCGCCCAATGTCCGCAAAGGACGTACTTACGACGACCTTGATTATCATTTCTTGCTGCAAACCATTGATGTTTCAGCGATTTCATTCCACAAAGTACTGCAAACGTGCCGTAAGATGGATGCCATTAACGAATGGGGCTCGGTGGTGGCGCTTTCGTACATCGCTGCGCAACGCACCCTTTACGGATACAACGACATGGCCGATGCCAAAGCCATGCTCGAATCCATCGCCCGCAGTTTCGGGTATATCTACGGTCGCGAAAAGAAAATCCGCATCAACACCATTTCGCAATCGCCCACAATGACCACTGCCGGTAGCGGTATCATGGGATTCGACAACCTGATGGATTTTGCCGACCGCATGTCGCCGCTGGGCAATGCCACAGCCGACGAATGTGCCGATTATATCATCACGCTTTTCTCCGACCTCACCCGCAAAGTGACCATGCAAAACCTCTATCACGACGGTGGATATTCGAGCATGGGCATGAGTCTCAGGGCCATGCAGATATATAATGAAGGCCTTGAGTATCGGGATGTGAAACGGAATTAGGACTTGACCTGTCCGGATACTTTTTTTCAATTTTGAGAAACTTTATCTTTATCCGTTCGTATTATCATAAAAGATGATCGGGTACCTCAGTGTTTTTTGAGGCTGTTCAAAAAGTCTGTTTGAACGGAATGGAATCAACAGTATTCCATATTCGATGATCGATCAATTCGAAAGTTGTATTTTGACTCCGCGAAAGATTTTTTTGTTCGGGTTGTGTGTGATCGTTGCTATCTTCATCATTTCGTTGGCTTTTCCCGGCGGATGGAAGGTAGGGACATGGTTGTTCCGTTATCCCGATTACCGGACCTGGTTGAAGTCCGATACTGCAAAATACAAAAACATACAAGCAATTATTGCATCGGTCGACACCGCTGATCATCAATTTGATTCCCTATTGCTTGTCGGTAGCGATTCTATTGCGAAAGTTGACAGCGCCGGTTTGCCGCCGGATCGTTTGCCGCAGGCATCCATAGATGATGTTTACAGCGGTACGCATCCGTTCGAATTTCCTCAGGGACAGGATACCTTGCTGTTCCCGTTGTTTCGGGCAATTGATCAAATGCACCGGCGGAACAAGCCGCTCCGCATACTGCATTATGGCGATTCGCAGATAGAAGGCGACCGTATTACGGCGACCATCCGTAATTACATGCAAAAAAATTATGGCGGGCAAGGCATCGGGTTCCTCCCGATTGTTCCGGCAAACGATCTTTCCATTACCTTTCAGCAGGATATTTCGCCCAATTGGCAACGTGTTTCGGTACTCAACAGAGAAAACGCAACTGTCAACGGGTTTGGCATCGCCGGCAATCTGGCACGCTATGCTCCTTCCGGCAAGGCGGACTCAGTGGCGCATGTCAGGCTGAAACCCTTTTACATCGGCTACCGTAATGTACGCACCTTTACATCTGCCCGTCTTTTCTACGGACCGGCAGAAAATCCCTTTACCATTGTGGTCAACCAGACGCACACACAGCGAATGATGACCCGGGACACAGTCTCTTCGGCCTGGTGGCGGTTCGAGGCTCCGCAAAATTCACTCGACCTGTCGCTGGTATCCTCCAGCTTGCCCGATCTGTACGGCATAGCGCTCGATGGCGCTCGTGGCGTTGCCGTGGACAACCTGCCGCTGCGAGGCAGTTCCGGCCTTGATTTTACGCGCATGGATACGGCCCAAATGGGACAAATGTTCCGTATGATGGATGTTGAGATGCTAATTTTACAATTTGGCGCCAACATAGCGCCACATGTGGTGGAAAATTACGATTATTACGCACGCAGGTTTGTGCGGGAATTACGTTTACTCAAAGCATTGAAGCCCGGCCTGACGATTGTGGTGGTAGGCGTGAATGACATGTCGCAGAACAGCCCCGAAGGCTACAAATCGTACCCGAATATTGTTAAGATACGCGACGCACAAAAGAAAGCAGCCTTTGAGGCCGGATGTGTATTCTGGGATTTGTATGAAGCAATGGGCGGCGAAAATTCCATGCCGAGTTGGGCATTCGCCAAACCACCCTTAGCACAAAAAGATTTTGTACATTTTACCATTGGCGGCGCCAAAATAGTGGCCGAACTGTTTTGCAGGGCATGGGAAAAGGAATATCAAAGGAGCCGGCTGTAAGTAAGTTTGGAAACTGTCGCAACGCAAAAAACAGAAAAATAACGATAATGTACCATTTCCTTCGATCAAAAAAAATAAAAAAATGTTAAATAATTTGACAATAGTGATGATTTTTTTAACTTTGCCGTTTGTGTAAGTATCGGAAAATCCTTTTATGGCCAAAATCAAATACAAGTTTAATCCGGAGTCGCTGAAATACGACAAAGTAAAGGACAGCGTCAGGAAAACAGTTGTCAAGGCGTTTACCTTCTTTACTGCGACGGTGGCTGTTACGATTGTATATTATTTAATTTATTCCCAGTTTTTCTCGACACCCAAGGAACGAATCCTGTCGCGCGAAATCAACCAGATGACCGATAATTATGCGGTTTTGACCAAGAACTTACAGCAAATCGAAGATGTGTTAGCCGACATACAGCAGCGGGACAGCAATATCTACCGGACAATTTTCGAATCGGAGCCTGTTCCTCAAACCGTTTTGCGGGCAGGTTTTGGCGGCGTTAACCGTTACGAGGCGCTGGAAGGCTATTCCAATTCCGACCTGATGCTTGAGACCACCCGGCGGAGCGAAATCCTGTTGAGTCAATTACAGGTTCAATCGAAAATGCTGGACGAGATGCTTGAAAAAGCCGGCGGGAAAGCTGATCAACTGAAAACCTGCCCGTCGATTCAACCGGTTGAGAATAAGGATTTAACACGAACGGCCGCAAGTTTCGGGTGGCGGATGCACCCTTTTTACCGCACCAAAAGGTTTCACGAAGGCATGGACTTTACGGCGCCTACAGGAACGCCGGTAAGGGCGACGGGCGATGGCGAAGTGGTGGAGACGCAGTCCACCGGCGCACAGGGAATTAAAGTAGTGATCGATCACGGATACGGATATAAGACCATGTACGTGCATCTTGATAAATTCACCGTCAAGTCCGGACAAAAGGTAACCCGCGGCGAGATCATCGGGAATGTGGGAAATTCGGGAATGTCAACGGCTCCCCATTTGCATTACGAAGTGCATCAAAACGGTAAACCGGTGAATCCGATCAATTATTTCTTCAATGAATTGACTCCTGCCGAATTTGCACGCATCAGGGATTTGTCCAATCTTGGAAGAACATTTGATTAATCACATCCGGTAAAATAAATTTTAAAACCAAAAGAATAAAACGATCAAGGATGGCTAAAGTAAAGTACCGTTATAATCCCGAAACATTGAGTTATGACAGGGTAACCACTACCACCGGGGAAAGAATGACCAAATGGGGAATTATGTTTGTAGCAAGCATCGTGATTTCTGTTATTTATTACGTGATTTATTCCCATATATACGACACCCCCAAAGAGCATTCCCTTACCGGTAAATTAGCGACCCTCAAGTTTAATTATCAGATGTTGTCGCAGGAGCTGGATCATGTAGACCAGGCATTGTCCGACATCCAGAAACGGGATGACAATATTTACCGCACGGTACTCGAATCCGGGCCAATTCCTGCATCTAAGCGCCAGGCCGGTTTCGGTGGGGTCAATCGTTACGAATCGCTCGAAGGATATGTCAATTCGGATTTGATGATCGATGTAACCAAACATAGCGATAAGATATTAAAACAGTTATACATACAGTCACTATCGTACGATGAACTGATCGTTAAAGTCAAAAACAAGGAGCAAATGGCCATCTGCCGTCCTGCGATCCAGCCGGTTTCCAATAAAGAACTGAAATACGCGGCATCAGGTTACGGTTGGCGCATGCACCCTATCTGGGGGGTGCTTAAATTCCACGAAGGATTGGATTTTGCAGCTCCTGTTGGTGCGGACATCTATGCCACCGGCGATGGAAAAGTTATCCAGACCGGATACTCCGGAGGTTATGGTAAAATGGTACTTATTGATCATGGTTTCGGTTACCAGACCCTGTATGCACACATGAACAGTATCGGCGTACTGGAAGGCAGCGAGGTAAAACGCGGACAGGTGATCGGAACCGTAGGAAATACAGGCGATTCCACCGGGCCGCACCTGCATTACGAAGTTCACAAAAACGGGCAACATGTCAACCCGATCGATTATTTCCACAACGAACTGTCGCCCGAAGAATATGTTCGTTTGTCTGAACAGTCGCAAAAGAACGACATTTTCGAAAAATGGTAATTCCCCGATTTTCAGCATTTCAATAAATCAAAAATACTAAAAAATAAATCTCCTTGGAACAGGATAACACTCCGGTTGCGTCTTCCAAGTTTTATTACAGCATCAGCGAAGTAGCCGCCATGTTTGACGTCAATGCTTCGTTGATCCGCTTTTGGGAAAAGGAGTTCGACATCATCAAACCCAAGAAGAACGCTAAGGGAAACCGTCTTTTTACCCAACAGGACATCGACAGCATCGCCCTGATCCATCATTACGTCAAGGAACGCCGGTTGACACTTGAAGGCGCCCGCCAGAAAATCAAGGAAAACCGCGACGATGCGGAACATACATTCCGGGTGGTGCAATCGCTCAAAAAAGTACGGGCCATGTTGCTGGAAATCAAAGAAAATATCGACGAATAAACATAGTGAACAAAGAACGCATGGCAAAAATGATGTCTTGTGTTTTTCATGTGTCCTCCATGTGTTTCCTGTTTTTATATGTAATATGTATGGAAATCATTAAATATCCGGCGCGCGACCAGTGGAAAAAAATCATTGCACGTCCGGTCATTGACAATTCGCACCTGTTCGAATCCGTGAAAAATATCCTGGAAAACGTCCGCTTGAACGGTGATAAGGCAGTGAAAGTTTATAGCGAAAAATTCGATAAGGCGGTTTTGGATTGCTTCGCGGTTACTCCGGACGAAATGGACGAAGCGGAACGGGTGGTTCCCGAAACGTTAAAGTCGGCCATCAGGCTGGCTTCAGCCAATATCGAAACATTTCACCGTTCACAGCAATTGGTTTCGCGGAAAATAGAAACGATGCCCGGCGTAACGTGCTGGCAAAAAGCTGTTGGAATTGAGAAAGTCGGATTATATATACCCGGAGGAACGGCTCCGCTGTTTTCTACAGTGTTGATGCTGGCTATTCCGGCATGTATCGCGGGTTGCAGGGAAATTATCCTGTGCACTCCTCCCGCGAAGGATGGGAAAATCCATCCCGCGATCCTGTATGCAGCGCGGCAAGCGGGCGTCGGCCGGATATTCAAGATCGGCGGCATCCAGGCCATTGCAGCCATGACGTATGGCACGGAAACCGTTCCCAATGTATATAAGATCTTCGGTCCGGGCAACCGGTATGTCACTGTAGCCAAACAACTGGTAGCTTTGCGCGACGTAGCCATCGACATGCCGGCCGGCCCTTCGGAAGTGGAAGTGATCGCCGACGACTCGGCCAATCCTGCGTTTGTAGCTGCGGACATGCTGTCGCAAGCCGAACACGGAACGGATAGCCAGGCGATTCTCGTAACTGTTTGCGAAGCTATTGTTGATCAAGTAGTAGCCGAAATCAAACAGCAGTTGGATGAGCTTCCGCGAAAGAATTTGGCTGAACAATCGTTGCAGCACAGCCGCATCGTCGTCCTGAAAGATCATGGCGAACTGATCGCATTCACCAATGCCTACGCTCCCGAACATCTGATCATCGAAACGAAAGATTACGCTGCACTGGCGGAACAGGTAACCAATGCCGGCTCCGTATTTCTGGGGCGCTTCACCCCCGAAAGCGCGGGCGATTATGCTTCGGGTACCAACCATACACTGCCTACCAATGGCTATGCACGGATGTACAGCGGCGTGAACTTAGACAGTTTTGTGAAGAAAATTACTTTCCAGGAAATATCGCAAGCCGGTATTCAGAGCATAGGGCCGGCAATAGTAACCATGGCGCAGGCCGAATCATTGCAGGCGCACAGTAATGCGGTAAACCTGCGGATGAAGTGTTGACATATTTTGTAATTTGTTTTGTGAATTAAAAAAGTTCAATCAATATACACCATGCGTTCGTTCATATCATAATATCCAATCATCAATATTCAATATTCAATTCAATTACAGATGAAGAAAGTTTTTGTTAGCGGCTGTTTCGATTTATTGCACAGCGGCCATGTCGCTTTTTTTGAAGAAGCTGCCAAACATGGCGAATTGTATGTGGGCATCGGCTCGGACAATACAATCAACAGTCTGAAGGGCCGTAAAACCGTCAACACCGAGCAGGAACGCCTATACATGATCAAGGCGCTCAAGGCGGTTACCGATGCGTGGGTCAATACGGGCAGCGGGTTGCTCGATTTCCTGGATGATATCAAAAGGTTCAGGCCCGATATTTTCTTTGTCAATGAAGACGGTCATACGCCGGATAAGGAAAAGATTTGCCAGGAATTGGGTATCGAATATATGGTAAGCAAACGCATCCCTCACGGACAGTTGCCGGTACGCTCCACTACGGCGCTTCGCAAAGAATGTATGATCCCTTACCGGATCGACATCGCCGGCGGGTGGATGGACCAGCCCTATGTTTCGAAATACCATCCGGGTTCGGTGCTTACCGTCAGCATTGAACCCGACTATGAGTTCAACGACCGAAGCGGCATGTCTACCAGTACCCGGAAGAAAGCTATTGAGATGTGGCAAACCGACATTCCGCAGGGCGATATGGAGAAATTAGCCAAGACGCTGTTCTGTTTCGAAAATCCTCCCGGGAAAACAGAAATCAGCGGTTCGCAGGATTCATTGGGTATCGTGTTGCCGGGACTGAACAGGTTGGACTACGACGATAATTACTGGCCGTACCATATTACCTCCATTCATGACGAGGAGCGTTTAACGTGGATTGAAAACCACATTTATATGGTAGCGCTTTCGCCGCGCCGGAACGCATACAATGTGCTGGACCAAACCGATATTACCCGCGTAAAGGTCAAGAATCTGGCCGATGCTGCCGACCGATGCTGGAAAGCCATCCTCGATAAGGATATACGGGCGTTCGGCAGCGCTTTCCGCAAATCGTTCGAAGCGCAAATAGCCATGTTCCCAAATATGGTGGATGCCGGGATCCTCGAAATTCTCGAACAGGAAAAGGGCGATGCCGTGGGTTGGAAACTGTCGGGCGCAGGCGGCGGCGGTTACCTGATTTTTGTGGCTGAACATCCCGAGAAGGCACGCGGTATCAAAATCAGGATACGTCGAAAACAGTAGCGCCATTCCACCCCTGTCGGCAACTTCGTAGCCTGACAGGGGTGTGGTATGACGTGTTAAACGAATCCGTGAAATTCATTCGCGGATCAGCCTTCGAAAATTGGCGTTGGAGCAAGTTTATGCGTCGATATCGCTATCCGTCCCTCAATCAGTTTGTCCACTTCCGGATTCCCGGATGTGCCATTGATGATGTATGCGTCAATCTGCGCATAAGTCATGCCCAGTTCGTCTTCGTCGGTTTGGCCATCCCACAGTCCCGCCGACGGTTGCTTGTCGATGATGCAGGCGGGTACTTCCAAATGGCGCGCCAAAATGCGGACTTCCTGTTTGGTAAGCATCGCCAGCGGATTCAGGTCGCAGGCGCCATCACCCCACTTGGTGAAATAACCGACCGTACGTTCGGCAAGATTGCCTGTGCCGATCACAAGGCGGTTGCTAAGTTGTGCATACTGGTACAGGTAGGTCATCCGCACACGGGGACGAATATTGGCGCGACTCAATTCGACATGTTCCTTGCCGGCTTGGCAAAACGGCGAATCAGCCGGAATGGTTAAGGCATCCACGACAGGTTTGATGTCATACACATGGTACGGAAAGTTGAATTTTTCGATAAACGCCATGGAATGGTCGCTGCTTTGGGTATTTTTCATGTCGTCGCCGTAAGGCATCTGTATTAAATGAACGTCAACCCCGGCTAACTGACATAACCGTGCTGTTACACTACTGTCGATGCCTCCGCTCATGCCCAGCGCCACGCCTTTGCGGGATGCCCGTCCTGCATTTTCCTTGATCCATGCCGCTATTTTCCCGGCATATTCCGCTACATTCTGTTCGTTGATGAGAAATGATTTCATTGATGAATAATTTATGATTTGCGAATCATTGATTTATAAAACTTGATTGATTTCAGGCGTTTCAATAAGGTGTACCTCCGATGCTTCAGGATGCCTCCCAAGGTATACCGGTAAATCTAACTTATTGACGCAATCAATCATCAATTATGTTCCCTGTATATCGGTATCTGGCGATTAAAGCTTTGCTCGAGCGAAATCAGTGTTTCGGTACGCGCAATACCATGGATCGACTGAAGCTTATCGAGTATCCGTTTCAGATGTTCATTATCGTATGCGTATACCTTGATAAAGATCGAATAGTTACCCGTAGTGTAATGACATTCTGTAATTTCAGCGATCTTGTCCAACTGCTCCACAACCGATTTGAATAAACCTGCTCTTTCGAGGAAAATCCCCATGAAGGCACAGGTGTGGTATCCCATGATCTTAGGATCGAGAATAAATTCCGAGCCTTTAACAATTCCGAGCCTGTTGAGCCGCTGTATGCGTTGGTGTACTGCTGCGCCCGAAATACCGCATTCGCGGGCTACCTCAAGATACGGAACCCGCGCATTGGCACAGATCATCGTCAATATTTTCCTGTCTAAACTATCAATTTGAAACTTTTCTGCCATTTTATGATCTGTTAAAATGACAAAAATAAGTTTTTTCGTCGATTTTTCTATTTTTTATAGGCAATTTTTACATATTCTTGCTGATCTGTAAAAAAATCATTGGTTTTATTCCGATAAATCATCAATTTTGCAAGCACAAATCCGGTAAGCAATTGAAGAAAATTGCCTTCGGTGAGTTCGCGAGTCCGGTTGAAAGTTGAGAACCTTTAGCTCGGCGAAACTAATTGACGCAGAGCACGTGATAACGACTCCGGGGAAATTCATCAGCCTCAAAGTTGAAATTGGTGCAAAAGTCATAATTTTAGTTTATTATCCATAATTTCATGTCGAAACTATTTTTGCCGGAGTCGTATGTCCCGTTGCTGAACCTGAAACAAACAGAAAAGGCGATCAAGCAGTTGAAAGATTTTGTTGAATCGAATCTCTCGGCCGAATTACAATTGAGGCGGGTAACCGCTCCGCTTTTTGTGTTGAAAGGTACCGGGTTGAACGACGACCTGAACGGTACGGAACGTGCTGTTACCTTCCCTATCAAGGATATGGGCGATGCGCGCGCCGAGGTGGTGCATTCGCTGGCCAAATGGAAACGGATGATGCTGGCCGAATACCGGATTGCAACGGGTTACGGGCTTTATACCGATATGAACGCGATCCGCTCGGACGAGGAATTGGACAACCTGCACTCGATTTATGTCGACCAGTGGGATTGGGAACTGGCCATTTCAAATGAAAACCGTTCGCTCGACTACCTGAAACACGTGGTGGAAAAGATATTTAATGTGCTGAAACGCACCGAATTTTATATATACGAAAATTATCCGGAACTGACGCCCATGTTGCCCGATCATATCACGTTCGTTCATTCGGAGGAATTGCTGGCCATGTATCCGGACAAAACACCGAAGGAACGCGAGAACCTGATCGCTAAAAAACACGGTACCGTATTCATCATTGGCATCGGGAGCAAATTGCTCAATGGTGAGCCGCACGACGGCCGCGCACCCGACTACGACGATTGGACTACCCCGACCGTAAACGGGTATAAAGGGCTGAATGGCGATATCCTGCTGTGGAACCCCATATTGGAATGTGCTGTGGAAATATCGTCGATGGGGATTCGTGTCGACCGCGAGGCGATGCTCCGGCAGTTAACCATCAATCATGCCGAAGAACGTACGAACCTGATGTTTCACCAAAAACTGCTGAACAATGATCTGCCGCTATCTATCGGCGGAGGTATCGGGCAATCGCGCCTTTGTATGTATTTTCTTCGTAAGGCGCATATCGGCGAAACACAAGCCAGCATCTGGCCGAAGGATATGATTGACCGGTGCCGTAAGAACAATATCATTTTGGTTTGACCATAGAACGCTATAAATGCAAAAAAGGGGCGACGTCGCCCCTTTTCCATTAACACACACAGAAACCCGGTTCATTCACTGAACCTTGACTTTTAACCTTTAAATTTTAAACTAACATTATTAAGAACGAATGATGAAAGTGATCTTTCTGCTATATAGAACACAATGATTTCATAAATGTTCGAGAAAAGGCGTATTTTTTTAAGATTTTTTCAATACCTGAAAAAATGTGTTATATATCAGGTGTTTGCATGCATATTCCTGTCGGGTCTGGCGGTCGGATTTCATGGAACCGGATCATATCCGTGCCCTCCCCACGGATGACAGCGAAGAACGCGTTTCAATGCCAGCCAGCCGCCTTTGAGGGCGCCATATTTCCGCAACGCTTCCAACGCATACTGCGAACAGGTGGGCGTATAACGGCACGAGGCAGGGGTGAGCGGTGAAATGCAATATTGATAAAATTTCACCAGGCCTATCAACAGGTATTTAAATGGGTTCCACATATTGTCGGGCAATACGTTGCAGTATTTTTTTCATGGATTTTTCCGATTCGGCATATGACAGCAACTGATCGGAAGAATAAATGACCATCAGGTGAATTTGTCCGCCATCCGCAACCACCTCGTTCAATATCTGTTTGTTGATGCGAAAGGCCTCGCGCGTACGGCGTTTGAGCAAATTGCGCTTCACAGCGCGTTTGAAACGCCGCTTGGGTACCGATACGGCAAAACGACTCGGAAAGGAACTTGTTTCAGAAATTTTTATCCAAAAAACTTTGTACGGCGACAGAAAAAAGGAATGTCCGTGATCAAACAGATTCGAAATGACCCGTTCCCCGCATAAACGTTCTTCTTTACACAATGTAAACACAGGAAAATGATGAATGGTTAATGATCAATGCGGGTACAGCAGAATACGAGATACAAGTTTGCGCATGAAGACACTATATTCTCCTTAACGAAACAATACTTACTTATTCTTCCGGGTTTTCGGTTTTAGCCAAATCTTTCAAATGCTGCTCAATGGCCATGGTTAACGAGGGAACTTGCGGCCGGGGGGCCTGGATGTCGATATGCAGGTGTGCAGCCTTGGCAGCTTTGGCTGTGGTAGGACCGAAACATGCTATTTTGGCTTCGCCCTGTTCATAATCGGGAAAGTTCTGGAATAACGATTTTATTTCGGTGGGGCTGTAAAATGCCAAAATATCATAATCCTTCATGTTGAGATCCGACAAATCGCTGCTTACCGTGCGATAAAGGATAACCTTTGTATACTTGTATTTCTTTTTGTCGAGCAGCTTTGGTATTTCGGGCTTATGAGGATCGGAGAGTGGCAGGAATATTTTTTCATCCTTGTGTTTCTGCATCATCTCCAGCAATACCTCGATTTTTGTTCCGAAAAATATTTTGCGTTTACGATATACAATATATTTTTGCAGGTAATTGGCAATGGACACGGACGTACAGAAATATTTCATCGTATAGGGCACGGTGATGCGCATTTCTTCGCAAATGCGGAAATAATGGTCAACGGCTGTCTTACTGGTAAGAAAAACCGCACCGTGCGCCAGGATGTCGACCTTGTACTGACGGAATTCCTTTGCTGTAACGCCTTCGATCCGGATAAACGGCCTAAAGTCGACTCTCAGATGGTATTTGTCTGCCAATTCGGTATAAGGCGATTTTTCCGTTTCGCCCGGAGCAGGCTGCGACACAATAATTCTCTTGACCTTCAAAGCTTATAATTTATAGAAACAAAGTAAACTTCTGTGATTTTTCGGCGACCACTAATGCACGCAGAAATCACATAAACACATTTTCACTCAACATTTTACACCCTTTGATAAATAACAAAAGCGGCAAAATTTCAAGGGTGCAAAGGTACAAAATGAAATAAAACAGTGGTACATTTTGGGCATGAATAATTTGAAAAATTCTCCCTAACTTTAACAAATACGATAAAGCAAAAACAACAATGACACCATATATAAAATAAGGCACTGCATCCCGGGTAATATACGGAATAACCGCTACCAGCGGGAAAATCATCAACCCGATGTTGCGATTGTATAAAAACATATTATATATGTATACTCTGGAAAACGACCGGGCCAGGAACACAATTCCCAACGCCTGCCATATCCAGGATTTCAGGGTATACAACAAGCCTGTAGCTAAAGAAAAAACCGGAATAGATAATGCGTAGCTCCCCCACAACGGGTTTGCGCCAAAAAATGGCAAAATGACCGAAACAAAAATACCGGCAACCAACATAGACAGTATATGGGAAAGTATGTCGGCCTGCCTGTCGGATTCGCGGCGCTCTTCGTACATCCTTTGCGCCTGGCGGTAACTGAAAAAAGACTGGAATGATTCCCGCAGGTTTCTCCCAAAGTTATACTTGATGACGGCCAATAAAACCAACCCGCAGGTGATGAACAAAGTAACGGATGATGGGTAGCCAACCGGCTTTATATCGCTCGCCAACCCGGTATTTGCAGTCGATGTTTCGGCTGCTGTTACAGGAATTATAGTTTGTACACTGTCCTGCTTCATCATAGCCGTATTTGCCATTGCTGCAGCAGATCCTGTTGCGTCCGAATCGGTTATGGTTGCCGCCGACACAACGGTAGTGGTGATCGGCTGGTAATAACGTTCCAGTAGCGTCAAGGTAAAGGTATCGGGAAAGTTTGCGCGGGGCGAACATCCGATATACCGGTATTTAGCCAACAGCGTGTCCGTTTCTATAGACGGCGCCCTGAGCGTTTCCACCGGTTTTGGCTTTACCGCGCGGCGTTGCGATGCAATGATCTCCTGCTCGCGCTGTTCGAATTGCCGCATTACCTCTTCGGCACGCTCCAGGTCGAGTTGCGGCCTGCGTATGGTAATATTCGGCTGGTTTTGCCGTGGCTTTATCAGCGTATCCTGCTGAATTCCTGGAAAACAGTATGTTGCTGATGTTTTGGTCATTCGTCGTACACCACGTCACCGCTCAAACTATTATCATCGCAATCCACCAGGTTGATATTGAAGTTGGCGGGACGTTCAAACGGCGCTTGTGTTAGATTGATCCGTTTATCGGCATATACTTTTTGCATGAACAGGCCGAAAACAGGCAATGCCATGGCCGATCCCTGTCCGCGGCTCATCCCGTCGAACCGGATGGAAGGGTCTTCGCCGCCCACCCAAATGCCTGCCGTCAAGTCGGGTGTGATGCCTATGAACCAGCCGTCGGCGTGATTTTGCGTAGTGCCGGTCTTTCCGCCTATTTCATTCATCAACTGGTACGTGTAGCGTAGACGGGAGCCGGTGCCGCCTCTTACCACGCCCATCAGCAGGTTCACCATCAGATAAGCCGTTTGGTCGCTGATCACTTCCTCCTTGTAGGAAGTGAACCGGCTCAACAGGTTTCCGTTTTTATCCTCGACGCGCGTTACGAACATTGGTTCGGAATACACGCCGCCATTGGGATATACCGAAAAAGCAGCGGTCATTTCGGCCACCGATATTTCGGGGGTTCCAAGAACAATGGAAGGCACAGGATTAATATCACTGGTGATCCCCATTTTATGCGCCATATCTGCTACGGCAGCCGGTGATACCTGCTTCAGTAACCAGGCGGTTACATTATTTTCGGATGTGGCCAGCCCCCATTTCAGGGTCACCCATTTGTTCAGATCCGCCTGTCTTCCCGAACTTCTGGGAGCCCATGTCGTGTCTTCCCAGAGAAATGTTTGTGTCTGGTTCAACACCTTGTAACAGGGAGTCAGTTCTTTTTTGTCCTGGAAAGCCAGGGTGTACAGGAATGGTTTAAAAGTCGAACCCACCTGCCGTTTTTGCACTTTCACGCCATCCCATTTGAAATGACGGTAATTGATGCCGCCCACGTACACTTTCACTTCGCCCGTATGCGGGTTCATGGCCATCATGCTGGCGCGGAGGAAAGTCTTGTGGTAACGTATGGAATCCCAGGGACTCATAATGGTGTCCTTATCTCCATCCCACGAAAAGACAGTCATTTCGCAAGGTTCTTTAAAATTCTTGAGAATATCCTTTTGCGACACGTTCCTGGCGCGTAACAACCGATAGCGCTCGGTTTGCTTCATTGCCGACAGCATGATATTTTCGATTTCCTTATCGCTCAAGCCGTTGGAAAACGGAGCCTTTTTCCGGCCCTTCTTTTCCTTGAAAAACTCTTTCTGCTTCTCCTTCATGTGCTTCTGCACAGCCTCTTCTGCATATTTTTGCATCCGCGAGTCGATGGTTGTATAAATTTTCAACCCGTCCGTATATAAATTATACGGTGTCTTATCCGTGCGCATGTTTTTGTTGCACCATCCGAACAGCGGGTTTTCGGCCCACTGTATGGAGTCTTCCTTGAAGCTTTTGGGATTCGCGTAGCGTTCGCGCAGCGGCTCCTTTTTGGTCATGGTTAACCGCAGGTATTCGCGAAAATAGGTGGCATTTCCCGCTTCGTGGTCGAGACGTTCGAATTTCAGTTGAATGGGCATCTGTTTGATGGAATCACATGCCCGCGCACTCAGGTACCCGTTTTCCTTCATCTTGTTCAGCACGCTGTTGCGCCGGAGGGTCGCTCTTTCAGGATGTCTATGAGGGTTGAAATAGCTTGGCCGCTGCAATATTCCCACCAGCAGCGCCGCATCTTCAATTTTCAACGAATCGACGCTTTTATCAAAATAAGTGCGCGCCGCCGATTTGATTCCATAGGCTTGATACCCGAAAGGCACTACATTCAGGTACATGGTAACGATTTCCTGCTTGGTGTACTGTTTTTCGAGCCGCACGGCTATGACCCATTCGCGGAATTTGATGGTTGCCATGTGCATTTTCTGCGCCAGACCCCAGCCATATTTAGTAGTATCCCGCTGGAAAAGCTGCTTGGCCAACTGCTGCGTGATGGTACTTCCGCCGCCTTCGCCCGATTGCTTCATGAGTACAGTCTTCACAGCAACACGCAACAGTCCCGTCCCGTCAATTCCCGAATGGTCGGCAAAACGGTGGTCTTCACGTGCGATCAGGGCATTTACCAGGCAAGGCGGTAAATCTTTATACGCAACAGGGTTCCGGTTTTCTTCCCAGTAAAAGGTGGTTAACAGTTCGCCGTCCGACGAATAAACTTCCGAGGCAATATCTGTATTCGGGTTTTCCAGGTGTTCGAATGTGGGCATGAATCCGAATTTACCATTGGCAATTAAAAGAAATAATAGAACTGATAAAAGAAACAATCCTGCTGCAGTCCCCCAGAAAATGGATACAAATTTCTTCTCCCGGGCTTTTGCCGTCTGCTTTTTGACCATATCGTTTTTATAAATGAATGTGCAAAATTACAAAATAATTGTGTTAAAATTTTGAAACTCCGATTCGATTTGTTTTTCTTTGCATCATTTTTGATGCTATAAGCAATAACTGAATGGAACCAAACTTAGTTATAGTAGAGTCGCCTGCAAAGGCCAAAACCATCGAAAGATTCTTAGGAAAGGATTATATCGTAAAATCGAGTTTCGGACATATACGTGATTTGGAAAAGAAGAATCTCGGTATTGATGTCGCGCATAATTTCCAGCCACAGTATATTATTTCAGAAGGCAAGGGAACTTTGGTTTCCGAATTAAAGAAGTTATCCAGGCAAGCCCAAACGGTATGGCTTGCTTCCGATGAGGACCGCGAAGGAGAAGCTATTGCGTGGCACTTAGCCGAAGTGCTCAATTTGAAAAAGGACCATACGAAGCGTATTGTTTTCAACGAGATCACCAAAGAGGCCATTCTCAGAGCCGTAGATAACCCGCGCGACATCGACAAAAATTTAGTGGATGCACAACAGGCGCGCCGTGTGCTCGACCGCCTGGTAGGTTTTGAATTGTCGCCCGTACTGTGGAAAAAAGTCAGGTCTTCGTTGTCGGCCGGGCGCGTACAGTCGGTCGCCGTTCGGCTTCTGGTGGAACGCGAACGTGAAATACGCGATTTCAAAAGCCACTCGTCGTTCAAGATCACAGGAAAATTCCCGGTTTTCGAGAAGGACAAGAAAGCAATCCTGAATGCCGACCTGAACAAGCGCTTCGATACTGCCAGGGAAACCGTCGCGTTCCTCGAACGATGCAAATCTGCGGAATATCAGGTGGCCGACGTGACTACCAGGCCTGCAAAGAAATCGCCGGCGCCGCCGTTCACCACATCTACGCTGCAACAGGAAGCCAGCCGCAAGTTGGGTTTCTCGGTGGCGCAAACCATGTCCGTAGCGCAAAAACTCTACGAGGCCGGGAAGATCACCTACATGCGCACCGACTCGGTGAACCTGTCGGATATGGCGATTGGCATGGCCAAAAAAGTGATCACAAAGGAATTCGGCGCACAATATTCGCAAAGCCGCCAATATAAGACCAAGAGCAAGGGAGCGCAGGAAGCGCACGAAGCCATACGTCCAACGTATATGGACAAAACCGACGTGGCGGGATCGGCGCAGGAAAAACGCCTGTATGAACTGATCTGGAAACGTACCGTGGCTTCGCAGATGAGCGATGCACAATTGGAAAAAACCACCGTTACCATCGATATTTCCACGACTCCTGAAAAATTCGTGGCAACGGGAGAAGTCATCAAATTCGACGGATTCCTGAAATTGTACATTGAATCACAGGACGACGAAAGCGAAGAAGAAAAAGGCGTGTTGCTGCCGCCTATCAATAAGGGACAGAGCCTTGTCGCCGACGAGATCACGGCTACGCAACGGTTTACACATCATCCGCCACGCTACACCGAGGCCAGCCTGGTGAAGAAACTGGAAGAACTGGGTATCGGCCGCCCGTCAACTTATGCGCCTACCATTTCCACCATCCTGCAGCGCGGTTACGTGGCGAAAGAGGATAAAGAAGGCATAGAGCGCGAATATGCCGTATATACGTTAAAAAATAACGACCTGAAGGAAGAAATCAAAACCGAAATGACGGGAGCCGAGAAGGCAAAACTCTTCCCGAGTGATATAGGCATGATCGTGAACGATTTCCTGATCGATCATTTCAACGACATCCTGGATTACAATTTCACGGCGTCGGTAGAGAAGGAATTTGACGAGATTGCCGAGGGAAAACTGAACTGGACAAAGATGATCGACAAGTTCTATCACCCGTTCCATGAAAAGGTGGATGTTACCACCAAAACATCGGAACGCACCGTTGGCGAACGTAAACTCGGGATCGACCCCGAATCGGGAAAACCTGTGATGGCGAAAATCGGGAAATACGGCCCGCTGGTGCAGATCGGAGAGGTGTCGGATGAGGAAAAACCCCGGTTTGCCGGCCTCTCGAAAGGCCAACACCTCGAAACCATCACGCTTGAAGAAGCGCTGGAACTGTTTCAACTGCCACGCAAGGTCGGCCAGTACGAAGAAAAGGAAATTACGGCAGCCGTGGGACGTTTCGGGCCATACTTGCTGCACAGTTCCAAGTTCTATTCGCTCAAACCGGCTACGGATAATCCGCTCACGGTGACGCTTGACCGGGCTATCGAACTCATCGAAGCCAAGCGTGAAGCCGATCGCAACAAGGTGATCAAATCTTTCGACAGGGAACCCGACCTCCAAGTGTTGAACGGACGCTGGGGCCCTTATATTTCCTACAAAAAGGAAAATTACAAGATACCCAAAAATCAGAATCCGACATCGCTTACATGGGACGATTGCATGAAGATCGTCAGCGAAAGCGATAGCAAACCGGCTAAAGCCACTCGTAAAAAAGCAAAGAAATGAACATGACCGATTACCTGATTCCCGCTAATTGCAGCGCCGGCAAGCATGGGAATTTTGGCGACACTATTATAATGTATAACGGAGAACCGGATTTCGAGATTCCCGTATCGACAAAAGTCGCCATTCTGGGCGTGCCCGAAGATCGTTTCTCGGATGGCGCAGGCGAAATCAAATCGCCGGGAGTTATCCGCAAGCAATTGTATGCTTTGTCGACAGGTTCGCAAGGAACGGTAGTCGACCTGGGTAACCTGCGCACGGGAAAAACCCTCACCGATACCTATTACGGACTAAGGGACGTAGTGTCTGAACTGTATCAGCGAAATATTGTGACGCTACTCATCGGAGGTACTTTAGACTTGTTCTATGGGAACTACCTGGCAGTGGAAGGACAAAAGGCTACCCTGACGAGCGTTGCCCCCCAGCTCCGGTTACCGGTGCGCGGGGCCGAAAAACAGCCGTTGAACTCGCTGACATTCGATCAAGCCGGAGTACCGGTGCATATCTGTAATATCGGCTATCAATCGTACTACGTGTCGCAAAAGGATTTGGATTATTTCAACGACAAGCATTTTGAGGCTTATCGATTGGGCGAGGTCAGGGAAGGAAATTTACGCGGAAGCGAGCCTGTGATCCGCGATTCGGATTTGTTAGCGATCAGCATGGATGCGGTCAAATATTCGGATGCTCCCGCTGCATCGAACGCTTCGCCAAACGGCTTTACCGGCGAAGAAATTTGCCAAACGGCTTTCTTTGCCGGCTTAAGTCATCGATGCAGGTCTCTGGGAATTTTCGACGTGATCCCGCAAAATGATTTACAGGACATTACGGCCAAACTGGCGGGTCAAATGGCTTGGTATTTTATCGAAGGCGTCAAAAAACGAAATCCTGATAACCCGGGAGATCATGTTCAAAACTTCAAAAAATACCTCATTTATTTCGACCAGCTACACCATAATTTATGTTTCTATAAAAGCATTCAAACCGAACGCTGGTGGATGGAAGTGCCGTCTGTATCCGACGATCGGGAAAACCTGATCATCGCCTGTACGCAGGAAGATTACGTAAAAGCGGCCGAACAGGAAATTCCCGATCGTTGGTGGAAAACATATCAAAGAATAAATTAGCAAAAAGCAAATTTTCAAATATCTGGTTTTCAAGTAGATGAGATTTTTTTATTAGAAAAATACAAATTCCTCTACAAAAAATGAAACAATTTGTAGCGTTTATCAGTATAATGGTATGTTAAAGTGCAAACAAAATTCCAAGAGGCATTTTTTGTTCATAAACAATTTTTTTAGTTATTTTACGTTTTTAATAAATGTCAATATTCTATAAGAATTACGATAAAGGAATGAGGAGATTGCTAATAGGTCTTTTGTGCGGCTTTACCATGGTCTTTGATATCATTGCCCAGCAGGATCCGCAGTACAGCCAGTATATGTTCAATCAGATGGCTGTAAATCCTGGTTATGCCGGAAGTCACGATGCTATATGCCTTACAGCTGTTCATCGTCAGCAATGGGTTGGAATTGATGGAGCCCCGAACACATCCGTCTTTACGGTCAATACGCCGTTCAAATTATTTGGAGCCAGCCACGGAGCAGGCGTCACGATAATGAGCGACCAGATTGGGTTCAATACCAACGTGAGTGCAGGTTTGGATTATGCCTTTCGCTTGCCGCTCGGTCCCGGGAAACTGGGGATCGGCGTTAGCGGGATGTTTCTCAACAAGGCATTAGCGGCTACATGGTCGATACCCGGCAGCGATTGGATTTCGGATCCATCCATACCCAAAGAAGACGAAAGCGTCATGGGGTTCGACATGGGTGTAGGAGTGTTCTACCGGGCCGAGAAGGTGTATTTGGGATTATCATCCACGCATCTGCTCGGACCCAGCATGAAGTATGATAAGGATGAAGCAAATGCCAAATTGACAAGGCATTATTATGCTACAGCCGGTTGTTTGCTCCCATTGAATAATCCTGCCTGGGAAATAGCTCCCTCGTTGATGGCCTATTCCGACGGAACGACCTCTCAACTCACGACCAATGTGAACATCATGTACAATAAAAAGTTCTGGGGCGGAGTAGGATATCGGATGAATGACGCGGTAATCGTCATGATTGGCGTTGACCTGTTCAACGGGCTCAAAGTAGGATATGCGTTTGATTACACATATTCCAGCCTGCACAAATATTTTTCGGCAGGAGGTTCGCACGAAGTAATGGTAAGCTATTGCTTCAATTTAGTTAAAGAAAGAGTTGTTAAAAAATATAAAAGTGTTAGATTCTTATAATCAATCAAGGAAAGTAATAATTTTCGATAATATGAAACGATTAATTCCTGTAAGTCTTCTTTTGTTCATCATCATTCTCTATGGTTGTGGCAGCAGTACCGGCGGAGAGTTGACCGGGGTAGACAGCCGCGGCAAATACTTCGAACCCGATCCATACGGGATGACGTTCATCCCTCTGGGGTCCTTTACTATTGGCCCAAGCGATCAGGATATTGCATGGTCGCAAAACAACATGTCGAAGACCGTGACTATTGATGCTTTCTGGATGGACGAAACAGAAATTACCAACAATGAATACCGCCAGTTTGTATTCTGGGTAAAGGATTCGATTATGCGTCGTACTCTGGCTAAAGCCGGTGTAGACGGGTTTCTGGCGGAGGGTGACCAGTATGATATGTTAGACGAAGACAAACGTCCGTTGAACTGGAAAACGAAGATTGATGTCCATAAAAACGAAGATCAGAGAGATGCTTTGGAAGAAATGTACCTGCCCGAAAACGAACGTTTTTTCGGACACAAGGAAATCGATACGCGTAAATTGATCTACGAGTACTATTGGGTGGATATAAAACAAGCCGCCAACCCGCATAACAGGTATGATTTCAAGAAAAAACAATACAACGGGTTTGCGTTCAATGCTTTAGGCGAAAGGATAGAAGTGAAGGACCGTTCAGCTTTCGTGATGCACGACAATATATCGGTATACCCCGATACGCTTTGCTGGATCAGCGACTTCTCATATTCATACAACGAACCGATGACCAGTATGTACTTCTGGCATGTAGCTTACGACAGCTATCCGGTGGTAGGCGTCACCTGGAAACAGGCAACCGCTTTCTGCATTTGGCGTACGGAACTGTTGAACAACACCCTGGCTGCTGCAAGGGATCCCCTGGTACACCACTATCGCCTCCCTACCGAATATGAGTGGGAATATGCAGCCCGTGGCGGTCTCCAAAATTCAAAATATCCGTGGGGTGGTCCTTATACCCGCAACAACCAGGGCTGTTTCCTGGCCAATTTCAAGCCTCTGCGTGGCAATTATGCCGACGACGGCGGTGTACGCACGGTGCGTGTTGGTACTTACGAACCTAACGAATGGGGATTGTATGACATGGCCGGTAACGTAGCCGAATGGACCAGGAGCGCTTATGACGAATCGGCATATCGCTTCACACACGATTTGAACCCCGATTACAGATATGAAGCGCGCGACGACGAGCCTGCCGTCATGAAACGAAAAGTAATCCGCGGCGGATCGTGGAAAGATATCGAATATTTCCTTCAAGTAAGTACACGCGCGTACGAGTATCAGGATACCGCAACCACTTACATCGGGTTCAGGTGTCTTCGCGATTACCTGGGAAATTCCGTAAAATAAGCATCAAAAAATATAGTAGAGTATTAAAAAGTAATTCAAATTCAAATTAACATTAAAGTAAAAAAATAATATTATGGGTCTTGCAGAATTAACACAAAGTTCCGGCTGGAAAAAGTTCATGGCCAAATTGTACGGTTGGGGTGCAGCGGTAGTTATCGTTGGAGCGTTGTTCAAAATCCAACACTGGCCGGGTGCCGGCATCATGCTTACAGTGGGGTTGTTGACCGAAGCGATCATCTTCTTCTTCTCGGCTTTCGAACCGCTGCACGAAGAATTGGACTGGACGCTGGTATATCCGGAATTGGCCGGGATGACCGATCCCGATGAGCTGGAAGGCATGAAAGAAGTGTCGAAAAGTTCGGGCGCTTTGGAAAGGTTTGACGACTTGATGGGCGGTTTGGGCGGAATAGATCCGTCGATAGTGAAAAGTTTGAACGCTTCGTTCGACAAGCTGAATTCGACTGCCGGCAGTATCTCCGATGTTTCGCAGGCAACTGCCGCTACCACCAAATATGTACAGAATGTCAGCGCGGCAGCCGAATCGGTAGGCAGCCTGTCGGCAACATTCCAGCAATCGGCAGTAGGATTGCAGCAATCGGCAACTGCGATCAACAGTTCGTCGGCAGCTATGGCCGCTATCAGCGGCAGCAGCAGGGGTTACGCCTCGCAGTTGGACGGAATGAACAAGAATCTCGCAGCCCTGAATGCCGTATACGAACTGCAATTGCGCAGTACCAACGAACAGGTGCAAAAATCGCAGGGTATATACAGCGGCATGGAAAAAATGATGAGCGACATGAAGGCGTCGGTGGACGAAACCCACCGCTACCGCGAGGAAATGGCCAGCCTGAACCGTAACCTTGCCAGCCTGAATACCATCTATGGCAACATGCTGTCGGCAATGAATGTAAGAGGTTAATTTTAATGATCATAAAACTAACATCATAATAATATGGCTCACGGTAAAGAAACACCGAGGCAAAAGATGATCGGGATGATGTATCTGGTGCTTACAGCAATGTTGGCACTCAATGTTTCGGCTGATATCCTGAACGCTTTTGTCCTCGTAGACAATGGGTTGGTGAAGACAACCGCAAATTTCGTCGCCAAAAACGAATCGGCATACGGCATCTTTGACGCACAAATGGAAAAAAGCGCCGCCAAGGTGGGGCCCTATCGTGACAAAGCATACAGTGTGAGGGATATGTCCGACCAGTTGGCGTACGACATCCAGGAATTGAAGGCGGAACTCATCAGGCATTGCGACGGCCCCGAGGCGCCTTCGCTCACTCCCGTCGAATGGTTCGTTGGTGCGAAAAGGGAGAAAAAGTCGACTTGCGACGTGAATGATGCCTTGATACAATCCAAGGATAACATGGACAAGCCTGCCCAAATCATGATCGTGAACGGTAAAGGCGAAGAGTTAAAGAAAAAGATCGAAACCTACAGGGAGCATCTTCTTTCATTAATCCCCGATCCTTCGGTACAAAATGCCATCAAAGAATCGTTGAATACCGACGCTCCGCCGCCGACAAAAGACGGTACCCGTCAAACCTGGGAATCATCTCTTTTCGAGCATATTCCCATAGTAGCCGTTGTCACCATGCTGTCGAAAATACAGAGCGACGTGCGGAATGCCGAAGCGGATGTGGTACAAAACCTGCTGGCCCAGATCGGAGCAACCGATACCAAGGTAAACAAGATGGAAGCCGTCGTATTGACCAAATCAAGTTATGTATTGAAGGGTAACGAATTCGAAGCCCGGATCATTTTGGCAGCATACGACAGTTTGCAAAAGCCCGAGATCGTACTTGGTCCTTATCGTAAAACAGCCGACGGTTACGAAATAGCAGGCGAAGGAAAAGTATTGCCATACGATGCAAAAGGCAGGGCTATGTATAAGAGTTCGCCATCCGTTGGAAACTATACATTGCAGGGATTGTTGCGAATGACAGGCGCCGAGGGAGTGATGAGCTATCCGTTTTCATACGACTATCAGGTAGGCGAAGCTAATGCGGTTATTTCGCCCACCAAAATGAACGTGCTGTATATTGGTGTGGATAACCCCATCGCTATTTCGGTGTCGGGCGTACCCGGTGAAAAAATATCGGCCAGCATGACCAACGGATCGTTGACCCCGTCGGGGGGCGGCTGGGTCGCAAAGCCCGTAAGCCCCGGCAAAGCAATAGTGACCGTTTCTGCCGAGATAGAAGGTCAAAAACGTAAAATGGGCGAAATGGAATTTCGTGTGAAAACGGTACCCAGCCCTGTTGCCAAAGTTGCCGGTAAAATCGGAGGACGTATTGATAAAGGCACATTGGTGGCACAAATTGCAGTGCTTGCCGACTTGGAAAACTTTGAATTCGATATGAAATTTACCATCACCGAATTCAGCGTATCGACCATCAAAGGACAGTTTACCCAAACTAAGGCGACCAGGGGAGCGCGTATCTCCGAAGAACAAAAGGCTTTACTCAACGGTTTGACAAAAGGATCCAAGGTGTATTTCGAGGATATAAAAACGCAGGGTCCCGATGGTAAAATCAGGGAATTGCCCTCCATTAGTTTCACAATTGATTAGTATCATTAGAAGTTTATTAAAATGAAACGCATTATTGTTTTAGGATTGAGTTTGTTAGCTGTTGCCGGTAATTTGTCGGCGCAACAGCCTGAGGCTAAAGTAGACTCGTCCACGACGGCGGTTGATTACAAGATAGAAGTGTATCAGAAGGAAAATATTCCTTTCAAAGCCCCGATCCCTTATGCATACGTCAGGGAAGCCGACGTAATGTTCGAGAAGACAGTATGGCGAATGGTTGATTTGCGCGAAAAACAGAATCTGCCGCTGTATTACCCAACTGCTCCCATCGGGAGCCGGGTAAATCTGGTTAATCTCCTGTTGAAAGGAATCGAAAGCGGCGAAATTACCCCATATGATCCCGGTGATGATTACAATGAATTTTCGCATAAAATTACTCCGGCCGAAGTAGACCAATATTTCGGCGCCAAGCGGGATACGATTGATGTGGCCGACGAAGAGGGCAATATGGTAAGACAGATACGCGATATTGCACGCCGGACGGATGAAATCAAGAGGATTCTGATCAAGGAAAAGATTTATTTTGATAAGAAACATTCTATTCTCAACCGGGTAGTCATTGGTATTTGCCCCATCAGGGTATACTCGCGCGACGGCGCCGAGGATGGCGCTCAGGTAGAAATGATGAAAACCATGTGGGTATATATGCCCGAAGCACGGAAAGTGCTGTCACGCCATCCGGTATTCAACCGGTTCAACGATGCGCAAAATATTTCCTTCGACGACTTTTTCATGCAGAATCGTTATTCGGGACATATCTCTAAGGTTTCCAATGTATACAATAACCGCGATATTGCTGAATACGCATCGGGAATAGACGCCCTGTACGAAGCGAAACGCATTGAGGACGAAATCTTCGACTGGGAACAGGATCTCTGGGAATATTAAGTAATTTGAAATGAAGAATTAAGAAGAAAGTGCGGCTTTATCAGGCTGCACTTTTTTGTTTGACTGTCAATCATCGGAATATTATCCTTTCTGTGGTTTTCCTTTGGATGGTTCATACATTTCACCTGATGCACAAAAATAACGTTATCAACGTTTACGTAATAAACGCTATTTTTACATCGTGGAAATCAGTAAAATCATACATGTAGATATGGACGCTTTTTATGCGTCGATCGAACAACGCGACTTTCCCGAACTGCGAGGTAAACCGGTGGTTGTTGGACGGGCCGTGCCCCGCGGAGTGGTGGCCGCCGCCAGCTACGAAGCCCGCAGATTTGGCGTGTATTCGGCAATGCCTTCGCTGATAGCGCAACGCAAATGTCCCGATTTGATTTTCCAGCCACACCGTTTCAGGGTGTACGAAGCCGTTTCGCAACAAATACACAGCATTTTCCACGAATATACCGACCTGGTGGAACCCCTGTCATTAGACGAAGCATTTTTAGATGTAACCGTCAACAAAAAAGGAATGACCTCGGCCACGCAGGTAGCGCTTGAAATCAAGCGACACATCAGGGAGGAAACGCACCTAACGGCATCAGCAGGCGTTTCGTACAACAAGTTCCTGGCAAAGATGGCCTCTGATGTGAAGAAACCGGACGGCATTTTTGTGATTGAGCCACACCAGGCCGTTGCTTTTTTACAGGCTTTGGATATCGGCAAATTTTACGGCATTGGTGAAGTAACAGCTGATAAGCTCCGTAAAATGGGTATCAGGAAAGGCCTCGACCTGTATGCCTTAAACTTGGACGCAATGATAAAGATTTTCGGCAAGCGCGGCATTTTCTTTTACGACATTGTCCGGGGTGTAGACCGGCGCAAGGTGGAACCGGAACGTATCCGCAAATCAATCAGCGCAGAGAATACTTTCGAAATCGACCTGACTACACGGTTTGCCATCATCACGGAGCTATACCATCTCGAAAAACGGGTTTTTGCTGAAATGCAGGAACTCGACCAAACCGCTAAAACAGTAACACTGAAAATCCGGTTCAACGACTTCCAAACACTCACACGCAGCCGTACTGTCGGAAAGCCCATCAACAGTTACCATGATTTGCAGCTGGTTTCGCGAAGCCTCATCAACGAGGCGCCGATTGAAGGAAAAGGAATACGGTTATTGGGCATCGGCGTTTCCAACCTGCATGATAACAACCCGGATGAGCCAAAACAGTTGGAACTGGATTTGATGTGGTGAAAAACAATGGCTCATGGTTCATAGAGTAACCGAGCGGCGTCTTGGTCGGGGATGTTGAAATGGAGGTCGTTCATCGGTAGGAGATGAACGCCTCCATATACTTTTCGCGCGCCCGCTACAACTTATCATTCATTCTGCTAAAATTTAAAATATTATATAATGATGATTCGTTTAATTTGCCGTTCATCGCTTTCAATTGTCAATCAATAAGGCGCTGCTTCGGCGAAGTAGGAGTATCCGGTACTTCCGTCCTTGTTGCCCAGTATCGTTATTTTGAGATACTGTCCCGCTTTGGGCGTCGGAGCCGGCAAATCAATTTCTTCCGTATAATTCTGACTCAGGTTCTCTTCATCAAGCAGGGTTTCCCAGTTTTCCCCGTCGTTGCTTAGCTCAAAGAGAATATGTTGAGGTGCGCGTGCCTGATCATCCTGGCGGTGCCAGAACTTAATTCCGCTGATTTCCCTGACTTTCTGCATGTCAAACAGCAACCATGATTGGCCGTCACCAGGATCACAACCAACCCAAGCGCCAGGACAGGCATGCCAAAATGAGCCCTTATTATTATCCAGTACTTTCAGCGGTCCCGTATTGCCGTTGGGCTGCCATTCGGAGGAAGCCGTTGCTGTCCAGGTACCCTTCTCCATTTCCGTGGTTGCAGCAACCGCCGTTATCTCAATGGTTGCTTCAACGGCGCCGCTTGTCACCTTAACGACGGCCGTACCGGCTCCTGTCGCTACTACCAGTCCGTCCTGCGAAACGGATACCACTCCCTCAGGCGTTACAGACCACACGGGCGAATAATCGGTAGCGTCCTCCGGCACGGGCGTTGCCGCCAACTGTATCCTGTCGCTGCCGTTCACGCCGAATTTCATCAGATCACCGGGGGCTGTTGCCGGCGTCATCGTGATGCCGGTTGTCAGTACCGGTTCCGGAAGCACCCTTATCTCAACGGTTGCTTCAATGTCGCCGCTTGCCACCTTCACAGTGGCCGTACCTTCCCCTGTCGCTACTACCAGTCCCTCCTGCGAAACGGATACCACTCCCGTTTCAGGCGTTACCGACCACACGGGCAAATAATCGACAGCGTCCTCCGGCACGGGCGTTGCCGCCAGTTGTATCCTGCCTCTCTCATTGTCGTTCAGGATCAGATCCGGGACTGTTTCCGGCGTAACCGTGATGGATGACACTCTCTCGACTACTTTCACCGTAACGGTTTTTTCAACGGCGCCACTTGCCGCTTTAACGACGGCCGTACCGGCTCCTGTCGCTACTACCAGTCCATCCTGCGAAACGGATACCACTCCCTCAGGCGTCGCTGACCACACGGGCGAATAATCGGTGGCGTTTTCCGGCACAGGCGTTGCCGCCAGCTGTATCCGGTCGCTGCCATCCACGTTCAGGATCAGATCCGCGACTGTCGCCGGCGCAATCGTGATACCTGTTACCGGTACCGGCAATGCCGACACCGTTACCGTTACGGTCTTGTCAATGGATCCGCTTGCCACCTTAATGATGGCCGATCCTGCTTTCAGACCCGTTACCAAACCGGCAGTCGACACCGAGGCATACTCTGCCCCTGTAGATACCGACCACACAAACGACACGTCGTCGGCATCTGCCGGAACAGGCGTTGCCGTCAGCTGCACCGTTTCACCCACCGCTACTGCCGGCGACGCCGGAGCCACGGTAATACTCTTCAAGGCGACTTTCTCTTCCCTGTCGCCACATCCTGATATACCCAGCCACAAGGCAAGGGTACATGTTACTGCTAAAAATGATTTTGTTTTCATGATAAAAAAATTAAAATTATGATTCCTATTTACTGTTAATTCTTAATTATTTTCAAATACATACCTGTAGCGAAACCGTGCATTGGGCGCCGTGTCGCCGTGATCCATGAAGTCGCGGATGTCGCCCGTTTGCGGCATATTGTCCGCCCACTTGAAATCCAGCGTAAAACTGCCGGACGCCAGCCCCAGCCGCTGTTTCGGCACGGACAGCTCCATATACTGATCTTTCACCAGGCAGGACAGGTCAGCCGTTTTCTCCCAGTCCCAGCCGCCCTTGGACACATGCAATTCCGCTTTGTTGCCGGGCAGGATATGGATGCGGTATTGGAACCCTTCCCAGCCTGAACTTTCCCGGGGCGTTTTGATGAAGAGCTGTATCGGGGCTTCATTGCTGAGTACGGCTGTCTTGTCGGTTTTCATCAGAAAATAAACGTTGCTGTTGTCGTTGGTTACCTTGGCGGACAGGAAATCGTTGCGTCCCCATGTATTGGTCAGTTGTCCTGTGCTGCCGTAGCCGGCATGGTCGCGGTCGGTAATGTCGCCTTTGTCGTCGGAATACAGGTTTTCCACTTCCAGCCAATCCGATACGCTTCCGTCAATGGCGATGACGTGTTGCGTCTTTTCGACGGGGATGGTGCGCACTCCCTTATATTTGCGGATGTTGTCCACCATCTGATAATAATAATTATCTCCATAGCCGTCGCGCATGGGTTCGCAGTCGCGGCTGAACTCTTCGTTGTACGCGTCCACAAAATAGGTATCGCCTGCATTGATCTTTTTCCCGATGAAGCCGTGGGCTTCGTTTCCGTTGCCGACAAACCGCTGCGCTATCCATTCGTTCCAACCGGTGAGAAATATAAATTCGGGGTCAGCTTTTAAGGCTACTTCCCACTGTTGTGCAAAACAGATGCCTTCCGCCGGTTTGGGGTTTAACGGCTGAACAAGTGAACGGTTGCTGCGCCCGTAATTGAAGATGGGGTGCATAGCGGCAGCTACCGCAATCTGCTCCGCCTTTGCTGGATCCGTATGCCAACCGTATTGCTGCGGATGAGAATCTATCCATGCCCATGCGTCCTTGCCGTTGCCAAACCATCCCCCTCCCTCTCTCGTGGTTGCCCACGACTTGCGGAAGGTAAAGAAACCGGCATAATCATATTCGTCGATCCTGTCGTAGGTACCCATGAGCGCCAGGGGTTTTCCGTCCCATTCGAACCAAAAGTCGCGGTACAGTCCCTTGGCATAGAAATTATCGTACAGGTTTTTAAGGGTTGCCGCCGCTTCGGCGTTGAAAAGGGCTGTGAGTTTCAGGGTGGCCCTTCCCTGCGCCTGCATCCGCTCCATTACCCTGCACAGGGTCAGCAGTGAAGACAGGTAAATGTTCTTATTGGTAAAGTCGAAGATCAGAACGTCCACGCCGGCGTCGGTCAGCATCTGGACATGTTTCTCAATGACCCACTCGTCATCGGATACATAATATCCGAAATGCGGTTCGCCCCAATGGTGAAAGGCATGTAAGGGTCCCCACTGCGGATTGTCCGGATTTTCACGGAGTATTTTCGAATTGTCGAAGGGGCCGTTGTTCCCGATTGCCCACAGGAAATAAAAAATACCGACCGTACGCTGCTGTCTCGGCACGCCGTAGGTGGCTTGCGTCCCTATTTCGCGCCCCAGCGCGTCGGTAGCCACCCATGTATCCGCCCGCGAGATGTTGTCCGAGATCGTATCAACGGGAGGAGGTATCACGATCTCCGGCGTCAGGTCGCTGTTGTGCCGGCAGGCGCTCAACGGGAGCATGGCTATCAGAAAAGCGACATTAAAAATGAGGCATCGCGTACTGTTGGCAAAAAACCGATTATTGATTAAGTTCTTCATCCTTTTAATTTTTAATGTTCCTGATATGCCCAGCCATAAGGCAGGGATACATACTGCTGCTACAAATGATTTTGTTTCCATGATAAAAAATTTAATTAATCATACGCTTCCAATCCGGTTACTTCCATTTGGTTGCCTGCCTGTCCGCGTCCATCCGGCTTGTAGGAGCGCACCCTTATTTTACGGGCTTCCGCCGGAGCGAAGGATACATCCAATTTTTCGCCCTTCCGGCCGGTGAAACGACCGGCGGAAAGTTCCCTGCCTGCCTGATCCACTGCAAAGATTTCCACATCGGTAGGGAAACCGCCTCCAAAAGAGACAACGATCCGTTTGATCATGATCGGTTCCAGCAGATCCACTTCGTATGTATGCGCCCAGTCGTCAACACATTCGCGGTTGCCGTGAACGGGGTTTAAGGAAATCAGGCTACCGTCCCACTGGCGGAACAGTTCTCTGGCAATGTCGGTATTGCTGCGCAGTGTGGCCGGTTTTTTCCATGCGATGTTGCGGGTTGGCGTCGCTTTGCCCTCTTTCCATGCATAGCGTGCGTTTTCCAGGTCGGCAATGCGTTCCCGCAAAGGTTTGAGCAGTTCCAGTTGCGAACGGTCAAGCGCGCCGTCCCGGTACAGCATGACCTCGATGGACACCACGCCGCCCAGGGCATTGACCTTGTGCACATACTCCGCCAGTTCCTGTTTTTGTTTTGTTGCGCCGGGACTGCTCCATGCATCGGACTTGCCCACGGCTTGCGTGCCGAGAAACGAAAGGACATGCCACTGCTCGCCATCGACGAACCGTCCGTTTTCGGGTACGCGGGTAAAGGCATTCTGTTCGCCGGTCATATAATCTTCATATATGGAGTTGGCTTTCATCGCCACGCCGCAGTTAAAAGCTATGATCCGGTCGTTATAACCCGCCCGAAGCCCTTCGGAAAAGATTTTAAACATGGCCTCGTTGTAACCTATCCACGAGTATGCGCCGTCTATCCAGTAGCCCTTCACCTTTTTCCCGTAGCGTCGGCCATAGTCGGCCGCCACTTCCGACCATCTCCTGACAAACACTTCATTGACAGCGTTGGTTTGTGTAACAGGCTCGCTGCCCAGTCCGCGTATCGCCTGAAGATCATTAGAGGGGCCATCGCCCGTAAAGTAGAGCATCAGGTCGATGTTGCGCCTGTGCAACGCCTGATACAGATCTTCTATCAGGTCGCGGGTACTGCATGCTTCGCCGGTTTTATAGCCGGTGTAGCGGTTGTAGGTTTCGTTGGGCGCAATCATGTAGCGTGACCGTTGCATTACCGTAAAAATGACGTATTCGGCGCCGGTTTGCCTGATCTGGTCGGCAAACAGCTCCACATCAAACTCATTCACACATTCGTCCCACGAAGTGGACTTGCCGAGACTGTTGATGATCTCCGGATTGTTCACTCCCCCGAAGAGATAGTGTACAAAAATACCGTAGCCGTGGCGGTAGAACCAGTCGGTACGTTCGGGATGATGCTCTTGAGCGCCAACGATGAATGGCAAAAATGCCATGAAAAACAAGAAGGTTGTTATCTTTTTCATTTTTTCTAAAATTTATTTATAAGATATAGATATTAATTCTTAACTGTTAACCGAATTTCCGTTTTTTTCGACGCCAGACTGAAATGATTCACCGTTCTGACGGCGATGATCTGCCCGGCGTTGTCCGCTCCGGTTATCTCGAATTTCATTTCCGGGACTTCCGGCGGAACGGTATTGTCGCCGTTGGTATCAAAACGCTGGTAGACGACGGATGAGGGCAATTTTCCGACCAGTGAGCCGTCTTTGAATATCTCGAAGCGGAGGATGCCCGATTCGATGTCTGCCTCTGCTTCCCAGCGAACCATAATGCTGCTGCTGTTCCGGGTCGCTTTCAGGTTGAAGGGCGCAGGCGGAGGCGTTCGGTCAGTTACTGTTCCTGTAGAGACATATTCTTTCCACAAACGGGCGGTTGCCTCGTCGGGCAGTACGCACAGGCCGCTTTTGTCGCCCGTATATTCCGCTTCCCTGTAGAGTTGGAGCGTCAGTGTGTCGCCCAGCCACGTTTGGCGGCGGTTGAGGTCGCGCATGACCGTTCCATTGCCTTCCGGCATCCGCTGTTTCATCACCGCCTCGTAGAACGGGATGGCCATGTAGCGGAGGTAGCTGAGGTTATGGTGTTGTCCCCCCGTATTGTGGGCGATACTGACGGGAGCGTCCATACTGCGCAGTTTTTGGAAGGCATGCACAGAGGTTGCCCAACAAAGTATGCCATTGGCATTGGCATCAGTGGCGCCTGTATGGCGTGTGAGCATCGGGATTTTCGCCGCTGCCTCAGGATAATTCCATGACGGGTCGAAAGCCGGCGAGTAGCACACGGCGGCCATGATCCGTTCGGGACAGTCTTTCAGCATGGCGAGCGTCCAGTAGCCGCCTCCGGAATGTCCGAACAGCAGCCAGGGGATGGCGTTCAATTCCGGATGTCCTGTCTTTTCGCCCGCGTCGCTCAATACTTTCAACAGGGCGGCGGCAGTACCGGCCGTCGGGTCGCGCCATACATGGCAACTGCCGTACAGCGCCGTTTCCACCACCGCCAGCTTCCATTTCTTTGCAAGCGCCTGATACTGAAGGTCGTAAGGTCGGGTAATACCGAACCGTTCCATACCGCAGCCGTGCTGCAGGATCAATACTCCGCGCAGGGCATCTGTTCGAGTGGGAATATAAACGCCGTAATCGGCATGATCGGCAAAGGGACAGTCGGCCCCGCTGAGCGTCGTCCGGATAATGGTGTCTGTTTTTATTTCGCCCACTTCCGGCGCAAGCAAGGTATGCTCCGGGCGATATTCTTCCGGAGACATACTTTTCGAGCAGTTGACCGACAGGACAATGCCGATAATGATTATTGTTAATGTCCTTATTTTTTTCATGATAATATTTGATAATATTTCAATTAATAGGGCGCTACTTCGGCTAAGTAGGAGTATCCGGGGTTTCCGTCCGGATGGATGCCCAGGATCGTTATTTTGAGATACCGTCCTGTTTTCGGCTCCGGCGCCGGCAAATCGATTTCTGCCGTATAACTGTTACTCATGTTCGGTACATCGAGCAGGGTTTCCCAGTTTACCCCATCGCTACTTAACTCAAAGAGAATATGTTTAGGCTCGCGGCCGTGATCATCCTGGCGGTTCCAGATCTTAAATCCGCTTATTTTCCTGACTTTCTGCATGTCAAACAGCAGCCATGGCTGATTGTCACCAGCAGTAGGAGAGGCATGCCACATTGTTCTATTATTATCATCCAGTACTTTCAGTGGTCCCGTATTGTGGTTGGCTTGCCATTCGGAGGAACACTCCCCTGTCCAGGTATCCTTCTCCATTTTTGTTGTTACTTCCGGTCCCTGTTCTAAGGAATAGACGCCCACTTCCGCCAGACAGGCAAATGTGGCAGAGTTCCAGACGCTTTCCACCGTTACTTTGAAATAACGCGCCACTACATACTGTTCCAGGGAAAATGGTTCCATACCAGGCGTTTGGCCCAGTTCCGGAATATCCAGTACGGTTTGCCAGTCGGTACGGTTATGGCTGGTTTCAATTCTGATGTGTTTGGGCAATGCATTCACACCGCCGGGGATGCCCAGCGTAAAACCGTCAATTCGCTTAAAGGTTTTCATGTCCACCACAAACCATTGGGGTAAGCCAAGACCTGGAGCGCTTTGCCAGTATGTATCTTCGTCGCCGTCATAAGCCATTCCTGCACTGTGGGCGCTTCCCCCGTCGCTGGAATATCCGGCGCCGATCCATGCTTCCTTGCCGGCATAGCTGTCGTAGTCCGGACGGAGGAGCAGATAGAGGGTTTTCCTGTCCTCGTTCAACGGAATTTTTCCGCTGACGGAGACAATGCTCACCGGCAACAGGTAGTCCGCACTTGGGTTGATATTCCTGATTTTGACAATCAGGTTCAGGTTTCCCGTATTGTCGCCATCGGCAATTCGGACGGCAGTTTCTTCCAGTTCGTAAGCGTCTGCAGGCAAAAGCAGATAGGCGGTTCCGTTTTCCGCATTGAACGCAGCTACCAGCGACGGATCAACCGCCAGGACGACTTCCATGTCGCCCTGACTGAAATTGTTGGTGCCTCCGTAAGTTGCACTGATAACGAACACCGTATCGCCGCTTCCGGGGTTAAACTTTTTGACAAGCGGATTATTTTGCGTACCCAACAGGGATACATGCATGAAATCCGGCAATGCCACTTCGGGTATACCGCCGTCATTTTTACAGGACAGAAGTCCGAAGAAAATGCTGAGAAAAGCTGTTATCGCTTTCGTTTTCATATTTTTCATATTTTTTATAATTAATTGTTTAGTTCCATCCTTCATTTTGCCAGTTTGTCCCCGTATGCTCCTGCATTTTGTTGACTTCGCTCTGCGGTACCGCATACAGGTAGTATTGATTTGCCCACGAGCCGCGTTCAAATCCGATCCGGGCATAATTGAAGCTGGCGCCGCTTGGCGTGATGTTCATGCCGGTGAGATAGCGTTCCGTTTCCGGAAGTATTTTCCATCGGCGGACGTCGAAGTAACGGTGTTCCTCGAAAGCCAGCTCTACGCGGCGTTCGTTACGGTATTTCTTTTCGAAAGCTTCTTTGCTCATACCGGCAGGGAACTCCGGCATGCCGACGCGGGCGCGCACCGCATTCACGGCGTCGCGGGCGCTCATGGACATCCCGTTGCCCATGTCGATCACCGCATCGGGACCATCCGACCGGTAAGTCGATTCGGCAAAATTGAGGTAGAGTTCCGCCAGACGGAACAGCCGCACTGCCCCGTCTGCAGAGTTGTCGCTACCGGATTTCCAGTTGTTGTATTTCCGCAGATAATAACCCGTGTGGGTGGTACGGCGGTCGGTCACCGTGATGCCGTCGGCGCCGCCGACATGGCTTGCCACCGGATTCACCGGATCCAGCGTCGTCTGCACCACAACCTCCATCTTCCTGATATCTATTTCCTTACCGGCGCCGTCGGCACCTCCGTCGAAATCAAGACGCAGGGCATGAGCGGCTTCGCCCCACTCGAAACTCTTCGCAAAGGAAGTGATGTCGAATTGCCATGCCGTCCAGTCGGCGCTTGCCTCAATGACTATTGGGTTAACTGTTGCCCATCCACCGTAAGCGTCCGGTTTTCCAAAGAAAAACTGTACCTTTTCAAACTTTACCGGCGCTTTATATTCCATCCGGAAATATACGGAGCCGCTGCCTGCGTTGAGGCTCGTTCCCATGGGGGTGGTATAAAAGTACGGATCGCCTTCGTTCGTTGCCGCCATGTGATACTCTCCCGGGACAGCTTCCGTCACGATCAGGTGGTGATACGGTTCGGGGGAGGTATGCGGAGTTAAGGGAAAATGGTCGTCCCTGCCGAGGCCCGGCGTACCCAACTGGCGGATGGCGCCGTTGTAGTAAATGGAGGCATAGAAACGCGGGTCTCTTCCTTCGTAAGGCTTGTCGGCGTCGTAACCGGAAGAGGCGTTGATCACGGGGTTCAGATGCTGCGCGTCCGTATAGCCTGTGATGGGCGGTTCGCCCGTTGCCAGCATTTCGTAACTGTCCACCAGTTCCTGCGTGGGGCAGGCGCCTGCCTTGATCTGTCCGTCGGTAGAAGGCATTCCGTCGTTCTGCCACACGGAAACGACCGTTCCGCCATAGATGGTTTCCTTGTCGTAAGCCCTTTGCTCGTCGGGACGGGTGATGAAGTACAAATCGTAGGCAATCTGTGCGGCGCCCGCTTCGGGCACATGGTCAAACAGGCGGTAGCCGTTGGCAAGGCATTGTGACAACGCCTCTTTGTTGATGCGGGTGGCGTCGGCCCAGGTGTAGGTTCCGTCGTCCCACAGGGGGCTTGCAGCGTAAGTGATGGCCTGCGACTTGATGGCGTAAGCCACAGCCCGCGTCATGATGCCGCTCTGACCATTGAGCACCTCCCACGAAAAGCCGCGTTCCACATCCGGCGCTGCCAGTGCGGCATCGCAATCATCCAGTATCCGACGCACTACTTCCGAAAAAGCCGACCTGCGGTCGCCGCCGTAATTGTGCATGGCGGCATAAGCTTCCGTAAGAATGGGTACTGCGCCGTAACGCCTGATCAGTTGCAGGTAATAGAACGCTCTCAGGGTATGCGCCTGCGCCGTCCAGCCTGTCAGTTCGCCCTCCGAAGCATAAATGGTGTTTGTGGTTACATTGGCCATATTGGCGAGGAAGATATTGCACTTGCGTATTCCCGCATAATAGCCGTCCCACGGCGCTCCGTCCGTATTCGTGTAGGAGCTTGCCGTCAGGGTATTCCCATACCAGAAACTGTACAGGGAATTGGCCACAGTACCGTCGGAATTGTGCGCCTCGTCGCAAAGCGACGCCTTGTCATAGGATGGAGCCGGACGGTACGCATAACAGGCGTTCAGATAACCTCGAACGCCGTCGCGGGTGGTAAAAATTTCCTCCATGGAGATGCGCCCGTCGTTCTGGAGTTCCAACATGTCGCTGCACGATGGGGAACCAATGCACAACCCGCAAACGATGAACGATAAACGATGAACGGCGCTGTGAAAAGATAAATTTTTCATGTTTTTCCGATTTTTCATGTTTTTCATTTAAAATTTAACGTTTAATCCTATATGGTAGAGCCGGTATGCCGGCAAGGACAAGTAACTGCCTTCAGGCCCATATTCGTTGGTGGTCAGGCGATGCCGGGTGAACAGATTTTCGCCGCTCAGGGTCAGCCTGATCCGGGCTGCGCCAATGGCTTTTGCCGCTTTCGGCAAGCTGTAGCCGACCGTTGCATTTTTCAATCGCAGGTACGACCTGTCTTCCAGAAAGAAACTGTTGTTTCTGTGATTGGTGTTCGCTTTTACGGCAAGAGCGGGATAGGTGATGTTGCTGCCTGATGCATACCGCTCCTCTGTCCATGCATTTCGGTGTATCTCGCTGTATATGCCATCGTAGCCATATTCCGTCCGTCCGGCACCCGAATGAACGGTATAATAATCGGCCACTCCCTGAAACAGTACGCTCAGGTCAAAGTTCCCGTAGCGGAGGTCTGCATGAAATGCGTACACATGCAAAGGGATGGCGCCATACCCTAAAGGCGCTTCGTCCTGTTCGTTGATGATGCCATCGTCGTTCAGGTCGTAATAGATCAGATCGCCTACCCGGGGCGTACCTATTTCGTATTCCAGAGCGCTGTTGTCCAATTCCTGCCGGCTGTTAAAATAGCCGTTCCCATTGTGCCGGTTCACCAGCAGTCCGAACTCCTGCCCGTACGCGAACCCGTCCACTCTTTTGCGGTAGGCATAATCGGCGGAACGTTCCGCCTCATCGCTGTAAATCACCCTGTTTTCGGCATGAGCCAGCCAACCGCCCACATTGAACGATAACCGGCTGTTAATGGCTTTGGTATAATCGGCCGAAAGTTCAAAACCCCTGTTTTCGAAGATGCCGGAATTGACCTTTGGAAAATTGGACAGCGAGACGCCCTGATAGGCAGGCGTGCTGGAGACGCCGCCAGCCACCATATTCTCCATTTTTTCCCTGAATATGTCCACCGAAATCGCGATGTTGTTGAAGAGCGAAATGTCGATGCCGTAATTTTGCTTGACCGATATTTCGGGAGCGATGTCAGGGTTGGCCACCTGTCCTTCGGTGACGTTAAACCCTAAATAGTTACTTAAAGCGCCGCCTCGCGCCAGAGTGATATTGTCCATATATACATACCTGCCCAGGCCGGAACGGTCATTGGCCGTTTTTCCGCAAGAAGCGCGCAACTTCAGCAGGCTCAGCCAGGGCGTGCTTTCCATGAAAGCTTCATTGGATACGATCCACCCGGCGGACACTGCCGGAACAGCTGTAAACCGGTTTTTCCCGGCATACTGTTCGGAGCCGGAATAGCCCAGGTCCAACTGCAACAGATAGCGGTTGTCATATCCGTAAGCGGCTTCAATTCCGGAATAGACATATTTGTAGGGCAGCAAAGCCGGCGAGGCTGCATCCGGCGTGTTAAAGTTCAGGTAAGAAGCAAACGCCAATCCGCTGACATGATGTTTGCCGAAATGGCGGTCGTAATCCATCGCTCCCCTGAAATTCACGTTGTAATAGAAATGCACGCCTTTCGTATAGGCAAGCGGCGAATCCACGACAGTACCGTAAGGCGTAAATTCCAGTTCGCTGTAATCGCTTGTTCTCAGCCAGTTGGCAAAGGTTTGATACGTAAACAGCGTGTTCCCGAAATTGGTCTGGTAGCCGACATCACCGGTCAGGTTCAATCCCTGCGTGAGGAAACTCATGTCCAGATTCAGTGCGAACTGCGCATATACATTGGTATTTGTGTTTACGTTGTATCCCAATCGGTTGATGATGGCGTACGAAGGATATTGCTCCGTTGTGGTCACCACCACGCCTCCGCCCTCGTCCAGAACCTCGCCCGTAGCGCCGTCCACCATTCGCGGCGTCACCGGGCCAAAGACGTGGGACGGAAGGGTGTAGAAGTTCGAAAAAATGCCGCCGGTTCCCCTCTGGCTGACGCTGCCGGGCATTTTGTCCCTGTTAACGAAGCCGCTCAGCTTCAACGAGGTACTCAGATACCGGTTGAGTTGCACATCTACGTTCGTCCGGAAATTAACCCACAGGGTACTGTTGTTCGGGTCGTACTCGGTTTGGCCGGTATTCCACAGCCCCCCCTGATGCATCACATTGATATTGGAGAAGAACGCCGCTTTACTGTTGCCGCCGGTTACTCCGACGCTTACCCGTTGCATGTGGGAGATATCCCTCATGTTGATTTTGCGCCAGTCGTTATTGGGATATAAATTCCGGTCTGCACCGGACACAAAGCCCTCCACATCCGGTTGCGAGAAATAGGCATATTCGCCCAGCCCGTCGTTTTTCCCTGCCTCATTGCGCAATTGCACATAATCTCCCGAACTGACGAAGGACGGACGGGTAGCAATTTGCTCAAAGGTTTGGCCTAACGCGACATGTACCTTCAACTTACCCTGTGCGCCTCTTTTGGTGGTGATCACCAATACGCCGTTGGCGCCCGAAATGCCATAGAGCGCCTGCGCGGACGCATCTTTGAGCACAGTGACGGACTCCACCTCTTCGGCGGAGAAATAGTCGAATGAGCCGCCGTGGGAATAGGGAACGCCGTCAATCACCACTAAAGGAGTATTAGCACGGATGGAGTTGGCGCCCCGCACGCGCAGGGTGACGGCGGCGTGGGCCGGTTCCGAATAGGTTTCAAAGGCATATAAACCCGGTAAACGTCCTGCCAGCGCCTGCGAAAGACTCGCAGCAGGGGAACGGCTCAATTCCGCTCCGCTGACAGTGGCTGCCGATCCCGTCAGATCGCCCCGCCGTCGGGTGGCATACCCAAGATAGACCTGCTCATCCAACCGGTACGTTTCAGCGCGTTGCAGCGTTACATTCATTTCGGGTCCGTTTTCCGTCATCATCACCTGCGATTGATAACCGGAATATGCAAATCGAACTTCGGCGCTTTTATCGGTGATCTCCAGGCTGTATTGCCCGTCGAAACCGCTAATGCCCGTATTTTTCCCGTTGACGGACGAAATGACGACGCCCGCCATCG
This sequence comes from Bacteroidales bacterium, assembly GCA_031265445.1. Taxonomy (GTDB): domain Bacteria; phylum Bacteroidota; class Bacteroidia; order Bacteroidales; family UBA4181; genus JAIRLS01. The sequence continues at coordinate 7,330 of JAISCQ010000253.1, read as the reverse complement.
GACGGCCCTGCTCATCGCTTACACTCCCGCTGATCCTGACGACTTGCGCATGCAGACTGCTCCCCGATAAAAGGAGCAAGAAGAGGAACAGGAGCGAACCTGAAATTTTAACCGCTTGATATATTTTATTTTTCATGATTCAAAATTCTTAATTTGCAGTTATTTGAATTTACCATCCCGGATTTTGCCAGTTTTCGCCCGTCAGAGCCAGCATGATGTTCACATCGTTCATCGGAAGGGGCGCCCACAGGTACTTGTTGGTATAACATGCACGACCATTGGCAACAGGACCGCGGCGGTAGGTATAACTTCCGTCGCTGTTCCTTGTAATGCAGGCTGCATTGATCCACCGGTCGGTTTTTTCCAGGTCTTCATCGGGCTTGTGCCAGCGCCGCACGTCATAGTACCGGTTTCCTTCCAAAGCCAGCTCCACCCGTCGTTCGTTGTGAATACGAAGGAGCAGCCCCGCTTTGTCCGACAATAATGTGGCAGGCAGAGGGGGCATACCGGCCCTGGCGCGTATTTCATCGACCGCCGCTATCGCTTCGTCCAAATGACCGGCTTCCGCCGCCGCTTCGGCAAAATTCAGGATCACCTCGCCCAAACGGTGTGATTTGTGGTGAACCGCTGCGGCAGAATAGTCTTGTCCTGCAAAAGGGTGCAGGAATTTCCGCTGGTAATAACCGGTGCGGGTTTTAAACCGTACTGCGGGATCTATGCCTGTTTGAGGTTCTCCTTCCCAGGTGGCAATCACCCTGGTGCGGAATCCCATCTGTGCCGGATAATTCTCAGGACTGCCCGTCGTTTCGGCGAAGGGCCAGTAGCACCTGCGTGATTGCCCGTTGTAATAAACGGACGCATAAAAGCGAGGGTCCCTGTTCACATAAGGATTTTGATCGTCATAGTTCGCCGCCGGATTAAAGTTCGGCTGCAAGTGGGTTACCTCGTCCAGATAAGGTTTTGCCGAATCCAGTATCGGTTCGCCGTCAATGGTTTCATAGGAATCCACCAATTCCTGCGAGGGACAGGTGCCTGTCTTGTACTGGTTCTGAGCGCCGACGCCGTCGACGCCATATAAACTGTTCGAGCGGAAGGTTCGGTAGATGGTCTCCTTATCTACCGGATCGGCGGAGAACTCCATATTATTGCAAAAATATTCATTGTACACCTGCGACTTGGGATGGGGAAGAAAGGCATACTGATCCGCCCATACCTGAGGAAAATTCACCTGATCGTATAACCGATAACCGTAATCACGCAGATTTTGCAGCGCGGTTTTATTAATCTGATAGGCTTCTTCCCAATGGTTTTCACCACCGTTGTATAAGGGGCTTGCCATATAAAGCGACATTCTTGACTTGATAGCTTCGGCCAGCGCTTTGGTAAAACGATATTCTTCGGCTCCGGAGGTGATCCTCACCGGCAAATCGGACGAATTCAGTGCGGCGTCGCAGTCTTCGAGGATGAACTGCACTACCTCGTAATAAGAACTCCGCTCAAGGGTTGAAAAATCCTGAGTGTACGAATACGTCTCCCGTTCAATCGGCAACGGACAACCGAACCAGCCCAGTAATTCGGCATAATAATGGGCGCGCAGCAGATGTGCTTCGGCTGTCCACCGGCTGCGATAGGCTTCGCTTTCAACGGTCGCCTTCCCGATACGGTTCAGAAAGAGGGTCGCCTTGCGGATGCCTGCCCAGTAATTTACCCAGTAATTCCCGTTGCCATATTCCACATAAGGAGTGACGTTGCCTATGGCGGGGTGACGTTCTGCCGAAACGTTGCCGGAATACAGGGAACCGGAAGTATGCGAGGGCAAGCCTTCGGCGTCCGCATCCCAGGCATCGTCGGTCCATAGGGCGGGAGCCCTGACGTAAAAATACGTACTGATGCCGCCGCCGGCAAGATAGCTATATGTGGAATTGAGGTAGGCGCCTGCCTTTTCATGGTCGGCAAATATTTCGTCCAGGGAAATTTTCCCGTCGGGCGCGGAATCCAGTACATCCGAACAGGAACATACTGCCATCAGCCAACAAAAGGACAGCAGTTGCAATGATTTTTTTAACATGTACTTTTTCATGCGATGATTTATTGACGATGATTTAAAAAGTAATATTGACGCCGAAATTAAACAGTTTCGTGACCGGATAGCCGATGGTGGCATTCACTTCCGGATCAAGATGCGTTAAAGGATAGTTCGGCGACCAGGTGAAAATGTTCTGACCGCTGACAAAAATGCGCATCCTGCTGACGCCCGCCGCCGACAGCCATTTTTGGGGCAGCGTATAACCCAGTTCGGCATTTTTAAAGCGGGCAAAAGTGCGGTCCATGACAAAGAAGGAATTGGAACCATGACTGGTGCTGGCGCCGGTAGATAGCGCCGGATAAGTGATTTTATCCCCGTTTCGCCATCTTTCCTCCGTCCAGGCGTTGCGGTGGTAATCGTAATAGGTGCCGGCAGCGATGGTCTCATGCACTCCCTGTCCGCCTGCAGAGTAACTGAAACGGCTCAAGCCCTGGAAGAAGACGTATACGTCAAAACCTTTATACTGAAGGTTTACCGATGCGCCCCATGAGATACGCGGCACCGTGCCGTAACCGACAGGCACCCTGTCCTTTTCGTTCACTGCATGATCCCCGTCCCCGTTGGTGTCCTTATAAACAAAGTCTCCCGCCCTCGGCGTTCCAAAAGAATAGGTCAGGCGATTGGGGTCGGCCAGTGCGTCCGGCGTCCAGTAACCGCCATCCTGATCCCAGTCGATTTCGTAGCCGAAAACCTGCCCGATGGGGAAACCGGTAGAACGGGTCCGATAAGTATATGTACCGTCCAGCGGCACCTCATCCACATTCAGCTGCCTGTTACGGTTATAGCCGAAATTGCCTCTTATTTTCAGCAACATGTCGGTCATCACGGGTTTGGTATAGGTCAGTTCCACTTCAAGTCCCCTGTTCCTGACCTCTCCCATGTTGACTTTCGGAATATTGTTTGTCAGCGACAGTCCCTGGAAAGAAGGAATGCTTGTCCTGCTGATCAAGATGTCGGAACGGTCTTCCTGAAATACATCCACCGATCCGGCAAGGTTTTCAAACAGTTGAAAATCAATACCAAAATTTTGTTTTTGGGCTACTTCCCACTGTAAGCGCGGGTTGCCCAGCAAACCCTCGTTGACGCCTCTCGCCTGCCCCAGACTGGATACGAAACCTCCGCCAAGGGAAATATTGTCCTGATACAGGAACCGGGCGCCGCCTATGTTGTCATTTCCTACACGGCCGAGGGAAGCTCTCAGTTTCAAGAATGTTAACAGTTCGTTATCCTTGAGGAAACTTTCGTTGCTGATGACCCAGCCTATGGAGGCTGCGGGGAAAAAGCCGAAACGGTTCGCCGGCGCAAACTGTTCCGATCCGTTGTAACCGATATTGACTTCTGCGAAATAACGCGAATCAAAATTATAGGTAAGCCGTCCTACGACCCCCAGCAGATTGTAAGGGATGTCGGCAGAAGCCGATTCCCAATAGTCTCTTTGTGCCAGAAACATGGCTCCGACGTCGTGCAGGCCGAATTTACGCATGTACGACAGGCTTGCCTGCGCATTGATCTTATACGTGTTCGACAGTCCTGTTTTCGACAACGACAGGGCGGTGCCGCTGAGTTCGATATTGGAATAGCTGAGTTCGTCCGTTGCCGGATTGACCGTAGCCAGCCAAATCGGACTGGTGGCAGCGCCCCTGATGGTCGAGCTTGCCCACGAATCGAAGGAAATCATCCCTTTCAGCGAAAGCCCTTTGGTGATCATGCCCAAATCCCAATTGGCGCCCAGGGTGGAATTGAGGTTGGCGCGGGTGGTCTCCTCATAGCCCCTGTGATTGATGATGTCAAAAGGCGAACGGTCTAAATACTTACCGCTGTTCAGGTAGGAAGGTTCGAGCAGTAACCCCGGTTCAACGCCCGCGCCGTCTATAGTATAGGGTCCGGGGTTGATCGGCAGCAGCTTGGATATTTCACTGAAAAGATCGTTGACCAGCGCCGCCTGATTCCCTGAATATACGGCTGTACCTGGCATATTTACCTTTTCGATACAGGCGCCCGCGTTCAGGAAAACATGGAGCGAGGAAGCCGGCTTATAATCCACGTTGGAACGGAAGCTGTAGCGGTTTAATTTGAAGGAGGGATCGTAACCCAGTTGCGATTCCGGCTGTGTTTTCAGATTTCCGCCCTGATAGGTGTAGCCGATATTCAGGAAATAGGCTATTTTTTCCGTTCCTCCCGACAGATTGGCATTGACCACCGTTTGCGGAGTCCATCGGGCAATCAGTTCGCGGTAGTAGTCGTGGTCGGGATACATATACCGCCGCATGACCGCTTTGCTTTCGTAGTCGGGATCGGAAGGATCCAGGCCAAGGAGGGGATTCTCAAATTTGTCGAATATCTCCTGCCCAAACATGGAACTTTCCTGCCCGCTGTTTTTGAACGCTTCATTTCTCAGCCTCAGGTAATCCAGAGAATGTAAGCGCGACGGTTCGCGAGTCAGCGCAGAGTAAGTCCGGGTGACATTAAAGGATAATTCGGGCTTCCCCTCATTTCCGCGTTTGGTGGTAATCAGGATGACGCCGTTGGCGCCCCGTACCCCGAATACCGCCGTGGCGGAAGCATCTTTCAGAACCGATACGGATTCCACTTCGTTTGGATCAATCGTCCGGATATGATCGCGGGGTACGCCGTCGATCAAAATCAGCGGACTGGTTCCATTGAGGGTTGCCACACCGCGCAGATACAGGGTGGCGTCGTCCGCGCCGGGTTGTCCGCCTGCATTCTGCAGGGAAGTCAAACCGCTGATGCGACCGGCCAGTGCATTGGCAATATTGGTAGAAGAACTCATTTTCAGTTCGTCCCCATTCACAGAAGATATGGCGGCGGTGACGGAGACTTTTTTCTGCACCCCGTATCCTACCACTACCACTTCCTCCATAACAGTGGCGGCTTCGCTCAGCGTCACATGAACGACCGTCCGGTCGCCTACTGCGATTTCCTGCGCGGTATATCCCACAAAGGAAAAAGCCAGTACGGCGTCGCGATCGGACACTTTAATGCGATATTTTCCGTTCACGTCGCTAACAGTTCCATTCAGCGTTCCCATAACAACGATGTTCACCCCCGGCAGCGGAGCGTCATTGACGTCAGTCACCACTCCCGTAACGGTAACATCCTGCTGTGCAAGCGCTAAGAACGGACTTGTCAAGATGCATACGAAAAGCAATGATTTCCGCAATACATCCTTTCGATTTTTTACTTTTCTATTCATAATTTATTCATTTTAAATGATTATTTCCAGCTTTAAAGAGCCTTAAATTTGAATACCCATGCATAGTGACAGGGGGGATTTTTTTGCAACGATTTCGAGAGACAGATAGAAAAGCCGTTTCCTGCTTTCGACCATGTCAAAGCTTTGTCATGTCCCAGCAAATACACTTTACTGCCGGCCTGCGGTTGAAACGAATGAACCTCAATCACCGCAGGGATTGTTTCGTTTTCATCCGGCAAATAACTTGCATAGATCGTCCCGTCTTTTTGCGTAAATACGATTTTTTCTTCGTGATAGGGCGCTATGGTTTTTGTGCCATAAATTGATTCGCCGTTGATCTTCATCCAGTGACCGATTTCTTCCAACCGTTGGTAAGCCGTCGGATGAAAATCGCCTTCGGGCGAAGGCCCTACGTTCAGCAGGAAATTACCGCCGCGCGATACGACCTGAATCAAGGTACGGATTAACTGATGTGCAGATTTATAGTTGTCATTTTCGTTATATGACCACATATCCGCCATCGTCATGCAGGTTTCCCACGGATGAGGCAACGGTTTATCGGGAATGGCCTGTTCGGGCGTCCGATAATTTTCATAAGCGGAACCCGCACCCCGATCGACCATGATCAATCCGGGCTGATAACTGCGCGCCATTTTGGCAATTTTAGGCATATCAATATCCTGATTCCACAAGTTTCGTTCCGCTGCCTTCTTCTCTTCCGCATCCGAAGCAAAAGAGCGTACCCAACCACCATCCAGCCACAGGATATCTATTTTACCGTAACGGATCATCAACTCTTCGATTTGACGATAGACAAACGTTTTAAAATTTTCCCAGCGTTCGGGATATTTTCGGGTATCATAATTCACGTGACGGTTGGGCGTCGCCCATTCAGACGCCCAATAGTCCTTATGGTGCCAGTCGGGTTTGGAAAAATACGCTCCTGTGAAAAAACCTTCTTTCCTGAACGACCGGAATATCTCCTGCGTAACGTCTGCTTTTGCGTTACTGTGAAAAGGTACGGAAGGGTCGGTAATTTTATAGTCGGATTGTTGTGTGTCATACATGTTGAATCCGTCATGGTGTTTTGTGGTGAATATCATGTACTTCATTCCGGCGTCTTTGGCTGCGACAGCCCATTTGTCGGGATTGAAATTCACAGGATTGAATGTATTTTTTAACTCTTCGTATTCCCGGACATACTGGCAATAACTCTTGCCTTGGGGACGCCGGTTCCATCCCATGTCTTCGGAACTCAGCGTCCACGACTCCACAACTCCCCACTGACTATATGCGCCCCAGTGCATCAACAGCCCGAATTTCATATCCTGCCACTTCCGGAGCATTTCCAGCACTTCCGGTTCCTCCGGATATTGATACAAAGCTTGTGCAAATCCCTGTGTGACGGATATAAAAAGGGATAAGCCCAGTGTGATGGTCTTGATATTCATTATAGATTTGATTTTGTTGATCCTTACGTAAAACATACTTTAACAAATCTTTTAAATTTTGAATGGTGCATCCTCCATGTATCCTCCATGTATCCTTCATGTATTCTCCATGTTCGCCGCATCGTGAAACTGTCAATTTTCAATTGATTTTTCCGTAACATTGCCGGGGATATCGGAAGCCGAGACAACGATTTTATTGCCGCCGGGAGTCCCGTTGTTTACCGTAGCGATATATATCCAGAGGTTTCCGACAGTGTTTACGGCGCATCCCTCTTCGACCGCCGAGCCGTCGGCGCTGCTGATCTGTACATGTACCGATTTCACTGCAAAGTCGTCGGAGACAATCATCCGGATTTCGTCGCCTTTCGCGCCCGTATATCCCGACAGGTCAATATCGTGAATATCGGGCGCATTAAGATAGTCGGCTATCGCCACGTGATATGCGGTTTTGCCTGACCGTTTTTTTGCCTTTTCGGCATAAAGCTCCCTGATGCCATCTGTTCCGGTCGCAATTTTTGCATAAATGGTGGCCTGCTGAAAACGTTTGCGCTGTTCCATCTGTTTTTCCGATACCGTTTT
>JAISCQ010000154.1 GCA_031265445.1 Bacteroidales bacterium | reverse complement strand
TCCTTCTTTCTTTACGCTTTCGGGAATATGAGCGCTCGATACGTTTTCCATGGTCAAGGCACCTCTATGTCTGGTTAAATCGACCGACCACATACTGATCTCTCCTTTAAAGATCATGTTATAATACAGCTGAAGAAGCTCGGGCTCGTCCGGCTCGTCCGGCTGTATTTCTATTTTCTCTTTTATTTGAAATCCGGCCCATACACATTCACTGAATGCTGTCGTTATCGTGATCATTACGAAAACAACAGCGGCTTTTTGGGTGAAAAATTTGATGTTCATTTTTGGTTAATTATGAATTATGAATAATTATGAATTTTATTTATCTGACTGTTTTTTACATCCATTGCTGTTTTTTATTGTTGATAGTAAATACATGTGTCGCTGTCCTCTTTTTCTCAGATAACTCTTCCAGGTAAAACAATGCATTGGCAGGAACCTTATAAGATACGGTCAGGTTATCGGTTGCGGTTTCCTTGCCCAGCGACTGCCAGTCTTCCCCGTTCCAGCAAAACAGTTCATAAATACGGGACGGATACAGGATATTACCATCATTACGGGGTAAAAAACGTATTTTGCCGATTCTTTTGGGCTTGTCCAGATCAAGTCCTGTCCATGCATCATTTTTTTGGGCGGCATCATAATAAGTCACAGGATCACCGTCGAAAACCTTATCGCAGGTATTTGAGGATTTTCCCCAAGCGCCGGGCGTGCCGATTACGGTTCCCTGTAATCTGGCGGTATCCGTGCCGTAAAACTCAATTTCGGCCACATTGCAGGAAGCTCCCGGAGGCGACAGATAGCGGACGTAACGGAAACGAGCCTGCTGGTCAATCACTACCTCATGAAAGCATGTTTCCGGTGTTTCCTGTATGGTATACAACCGTTGAGCATCGGAAAAATCGCTCCGGTTAGCGCCTTCGAATACGCCCCGCCGCATCCGGCTGTTCCAGTCGAAAGACGGCGCGAATTTGGTTAACGCGATTTGCTGCATATTCGAGGTGTCGGGACTGAAAAAATGTAGGGCATTGTCTCCGCGCAGCCAGAAGGGATCGTGAGCAGAGACTTGAATACTGTCGATATAATATACCGGCAGATACAAATTTTTTACGCCTATGGAAGAGAAAGTGATTTTCTGACTGTCTGTCTGCCCCCATCCTACAGGATTCCAGGCGGCTTCGCCCATAGCCGTCAGGTATACATGGCCGGCATGGCCATCCGGCTTCACACGCACGTCGATATCAATATCGATAAAGCCCTTGTGTTCCGATGAAATATCGGTGATGTATGCATTGAGCCATTCGGGCGATATGTTATCCTCCATACCGTTTTGCTGCCTGGCAAATGTATGCCTGTACACCTTGCTTTTATTCCATGTTGCACCCTGGTGCGGTTTTCCGGGATTCGACTGGGCGCCCATGAACGATATATGCTTACCGGTACTGTCACATACGGAATTCCATGTATGACCGGTATTTTTGTTGCTCCATTGCGGGGTAAAATCAACCGTTACAGGAATCCCCAGCGCACGCATCGTAAAAGCCGCCAGCGCGGCCATCGACTCGCATGGTCCTCTCGACGAGGTCATCATCTGGGAATAGCTCATAACAGGAAAATCCTTATCCATCCTGAATCTCGGCAATAATGAATTGACTTTGCTGCAGGCTTCTACGGCGCTTACAGGATGTTCCTTAAACGAACGGTTCAGGTCGGCGAAACTGGCCAGCGCCCTCTCCCGCCAATTTTCAAGCGGTTCCGTACTGATCCTGTACGGTAAAATCTCTTCACAGAACAGATCGAAAGGAATATGTTTGCCCCAGGGTTGTTCTTCCCACACTCTAAAGGCCAAATCGATATTATCGATCAGGTATCCGGCTGTAATATGCTTCACATCATCGCGCCGAACCTGTTCTCCCAGATGATAGGTATCAACGATTAACTGTTGATCGGACGAGCTGCTCCACCGCAAACACGCTGTAGCTACATTCTCCCAGGGAGCATCGTAATATTCCGAATACTTGCCCGGCATGTTCACGATCAGGAACTCGGCGGCGCGCAGTTTCAGGCTGTCGGCAGGATCACGACCGTAATGCTTTAATACTTGCGCCAGTTCGGAGCGATTGTTGCCCGCCTGCTGCAACACCGCCTCTATCTCCGGCGAAAAACGGGTGCAGGAAACAGCGCAAATAACGAATAAAATAATGGTGTTTTTCATGGTTCTGATATTTTCATGGTTGGAATAATCGGGAAAATCCGGCGGTTTTGCACCAGCCGAGCTGTTGATAGTAGCTGTTCAGGTCGTTCCTTTGGGGATGCGGGATATAGCAACTCAACCCGCAGAAGGTACGGATGTCGTATTCTTCGATGAATTGCGGCGTGTGGGCTTTATAAAGCACCGTTGCGGCGAGCTGTTCCCGCAGCGCCGCCGCATCCGCCTGAGGAAAGGCTTTGGCGATAAAATTCCCAAAGTCGAACACATACTGCTCGCCGTACACATCCAACCGCTGCACCGATGCCCGGTCGAAAGCCGTCATGTCAAACGGCTGTCCTTCGATGAGGCGGGCTGTTGCCGCCGCCAGCGCCTCCATGCCGCGCGTGTCCGTCACCGAGACGGTGGCAGAACGGTAGGCGCCTTCCAGGCGGTTGTAGTACTCGAAATAGCGCCGGGCGACCTCTATCGGGTTGACTTCGGGCGCGAGCAGTTCGGGAATGATCCGGTCGTAGGGAAATCCTTCGTAGATGGTTTCCGTGGAAGAAGCGATCAGGAAGTCCGTTTTGTCCTTCAGTTCGTAAGCCACTTCCACCGCTCCCATCAGGCAGGCGTCGAACAGGATAAAGTCGAAACGCAGAGGCAGCGCTTCCGCCAGATCGGGTATGTTCATCTGCCTGCCGCCGTCTTCCACAAACGAGTTCAGCCGCCGCCCCGCCGGCAGCCATGAGGTGCCGTGAGACCAAAGCGTCAGACCGTAATGTTCGGCGGGATACATTTCGATGATTTCGTTCAGTACATGTTGCATCTGCAAGGCATCCGCAGAGTTGAACTCCGGATAACTTTTCAGTTTTTGCCCGCCCGCGCCGGTCATTTGCAGCAGGTACGGCGCTTCGCCGGCCACATCTGCAAAGACGATTAATTTCGCCCCTGTTTCCGTATAGCCGCGCTGCATTTCCTCCAAATCGACAAGCGCGTCGCCCGACAGGTCGTTGTCCGCGGCCATATAGACAATGACGGTGCGGTTGACCGGAAGCAGTTCGGGATCATCATCCTTTTGGCAGGATACTGTAAAAATCAAAACAACGAACAGTAAAGCTTTCATAGCAAACCTGTTTAAGGAAGGAGAGACATTTCACGGTGGTAAACCGTCCGGCAACCGTCATCCGAATGTAAAACTTTTATCTGTATTCCGGCATTGCCATACTTCCGAACAATCTCGCCGTATTTGGTCAATGCTTCTTCCGGATGGCAAACACTGCCTTCGCATGTCCAATAAAATAACGCTGTCATTTCTTTGTTCTTTAAAATTCTTTAATAAAGACGCTGTCAGAAGATTACTTCTAACAGCGTCAATCAAAATTTATTGGCAAGGACGATAGACGTCTTTGTCGCCTGTGGGTTCACCCTTTTTATTCACCATGAGATTGCCATTACTGTCACGCGCAGCCTCTATTCCTGTTTCGTAACAATCATTACCGTAATGATCTTCGAACCAATTTGCTATCCGCATGCCATCTACTGTTCCATTCACGGTACCATCGCTGGGCCATGTGGAATACGGCTTTTGATAGCCATTACCGGAGTTTTCATTACCGGATTTCAATCTCGGGTGGGATTTAATCGGATTCACCTTACACTCCTGATGAAAGTCATTTATCGTACATTTTGTACCATACGTGAAGGCACTGGTGTCCGTCCTCGAATTTTGGCTCAACAAGAGCATAAATATCTTTATCTGGATTATCCTTCTCAAGTTGGGCAAAAGCATTTTGCAATTCCGTTCCATTTGCGAAACTTCCTAAATATGTACTGTTTTTTTTAGCTTTCGCCCTTGCTTTCTCCTCAGGTGATTCCCGTCCGGACTTCAATCGTGGAACTTTCGAAGAATAGGTGAATTCCATGGTTCCGTCAGGATGAATCGTGAAAGCGGAAATTTCTCCTGCAAACATCTTTTCACACACAACATCCCATGTTGGTGTTCCCTTTTCCATTACGGGGTTTTCTACTTCCTCTTTCTGGCATCCTGCCAACACACTTGCAATAACTGCGATCGCTACTGTTACGAACACAGTACCGGCTTTTTTGAACAAAAAACATATTTTCATTTTTTTTGTGCGACTTTAATGACCTGCGCCGGTCGTTTTAATGAATAAATTGAATAAATTGAATAACTAATTTTCGTTGTTTTTACTCCTCTGTCTTTGCTGTCGTGATGTACCATGCCTCCAAATAATCGGATTTGATTGCAAAATAACAGGTAACAATTTTATCCGGATTGTCTTCCAGAAGTTTTTTATGATCTTTTTTAAACTGTTCCTTATCTTTTTCATTTCCGATCCGGCCGATGGTTCCCAAACATTTCCCTTCTTTCTTTACGTTTTCGGGAATATGAGCGCTCAATACGTTTTTTCCCATGAGCAACTCATGTCTGGTTGAACCGTCGATTGATAATATGCGTATTTCTCCTTTAAAGATCATGTCATAATACAGATGAAGAACCTCCTCGGATAGCGGTGGCTCGTCAGGCCGTACTTCTATTTTCTCGTTCATTTGAAATCCGGCCCATACACAATCACTGAATGCGATCGTTATCATTACGAAAACGACAGCGGCTTTTTTGGTGAAAAATTTGATGTTCATTTTCTTTTCGATTAAATGATTTTTGATTTTTTTATTTGTCTGGTTACCACGCATTGCGATCAAAGTCACGGAGGCAGGGCGTTGCCGCGAGGGGATACCTCCGGCGTTTCGCCCTGCCGTGGCTCATGGCTTTTTGATTCGTCACTCGTCCCGCCCTGTGTTGCGGAATCGCGGGTTCCTTCCTTTTCCAGTAACTGCTGCATTTCGTTTTTGATGGCAGTGATGGTAGCGGAAGGTATTTTTATTTTCTTGCGGATGATTTGTCGGGCTATGCTAAGGGCCTCCTCATGGCGTCCGTCCGTTTCGTAGAGTTTTGCCAGTTCGTGCAGCGGCATAAACCGTCCCGGGCACATGGCGGCGGCAAGTTTCAGATGCTTCTCCGCCGCTGCATATTTTCCAAGTTCTTTGTAATTGTCTGCCAATAACATCTGCACATCCATATCGTTATAATACCGAACGCACTGTTCAAATACCGACAGGCTTTTTGCATATTCCTTTATCTCGTGCAGTTCGGCGGCGTGGTTGTACAGGAACAGGCCGTTTTTTCCAAGGTATCTGTACAATTGACCGTATTCAGGCAATACTTCCCTCGTTTTTCCGGCTAATGACAGATGCGCGATGCGGTTCCACCCGATTTCCGTTTTCATCAACGGAACGGCTGCAAGCAAAAGCGCAGTTGCCGTCAAAACCAGCCCTGTCCGTGTCGCATTGACTGTCCTGCGGGATGCTGCTTTTCCGGACGGACATATCAGGGCTATATGAAGCAAAGCGATCAGCCAGGTGAACGGATATCTGAACGGATACGAAAAGCAGGACAGTACGGCCGGCGATAACAGGCTTAACAGGGCTATAAACCGGATATGCGACGGTTCGCGAAAATAACGGCGAAGAAGCAGGAAGCACAGCAATGCAACGCCACCCATCCCGACCATGCCATGCTCCGCCCATACCAGCAGGTACTCGTTGAACGGATGCAGTACATTGTCGGCCAGGTCTGCATATTTACTGTCGTGATGCGTCTCAAAATATTCCGCCTGGTACAGCATGTACTTTGCGTTGAATGTTCCGTATCCATGGCCGGTAACAGGTTTGTTCCATATCATGTTCCACGTACACTGCCAAATAAGCAGTCGCCCGTCGGCAGAGTCCTTTTTCAGGAAATACAGTCCGGTCATGCCTGCGGCAATGATGCAGACAAGCGATATCTTCACCCGGTTCCTCATTTTGATTCCCGAATATTTGCTGCACAGCAAATAACACAGAACCACTACAAATCCGGCAATGATTGCCGCCCGCGCCCGGGAAAGCGCCATCACGGAAAACAGCAGGACGGCAATGAGTATGGCCGTATATTTGACGGTACGGGGAGTATTACGGAAAAAATAGAAAGTACAGGGCAATGCACAAGCCAGGGCGGCAGTAAAGCCTGCCGGATTGTCAAAACTTCCCGTTAGCCGGGCAGACAGGAACGGACCGGAGTAATCCCATACGCCGTAACAGGCAAGGATCGCCGTTAAGATCACCGTGATCCCCAGAATATATTTGACGGGAAAAACCACCGTCATCTGCTGCAACAGGAAAAACAGCAGCAACAGGCAAACAGTCTGCGCCGTCAACTGATCATTGAAACCGGAAACGGGGCAATCCCTGAAAACAATCAGGGAACCGTATAAAAGCATCAGTATCCATACTGATTTCGGAGGAACATACAGGTTACGGTGAAATACCCCCGACAGGAACCCTGCTATACCGACGCCTGTGACCAGGCCAAACCATTTGGGGGTTATTTCCTGATTGACAAAATGACGGGAACTAACGAACAAACCGGCACAGCAAAGAATGCCGAACAGTATTCCAACGATGGATCTGCTGATGGTGTTACTTGTCACTTCTCCCGTTATCATCTCTTTCTTTTATTCTTATTAATTATTTACAATATATTTTCGACAAACTTCAATCATCTAAAATGTTTTCTACCAATATGTCGTCCCTCAATGACTTGGTTTTGTTGAATAACGAATTGATTTCTACCAATACCTTTTGAGCCACCTCAAAGACATCTTTTGAGCACCCTCAAAGACACCTTTTGAGCTACCTCAAAGACACCTTTTGAGCTACCTCAAAGACACCTTTTGAGCCACCTCAAAGACATCTTTTGAGCACCCTCACAAACACCTTTTGAGCCACCTCAAAGACACCTTTTGAGCCACCTCAAAAGCACCTTTTGAGCAACGTCAAAGACTGTCTTTGAGGAGATACATGCACGGCGTTAAGCGGTCATTTGTAATGCTGCTTGAAATACCG
>JAISCQ010000122.1 GCA_031265445.1 Bacteroidales bacterium | reverse complement strand
ATGCTTCCTGCATTTTCCTGAAATCCGGAACGGATGCTATATAGTATACTACTTTAACACATTAATCTCAGTGCGAATGCAAATGCAGTATATAATGTATGCTCTGTGAAGCTCTCGTTAGAGAGCATACCTGACTAAGCAGTACCCTTAGGGTACTGTATACTGTATGATACATACTTACCTCTTGCCTGCGTAGCCGGCACACCTGACTTCATCTTTGTGATATGGGTATGCCTGCTACGCAGGCAAGGGATAGAGTCGTCTGTGTCATACAGCACCCTTAGGGTGCTGCTTAGTCAGGTATGCTCTCTAACGAGAGCTTCACAGAGCGTACATTATCCGTTCTTTTGAACCCGACGTTTTCACGGCTACCTGTAGGTCATCCGTTCCGGATTCCGAGAGTCCGGAGGTGTTGCATTATCGATTTTAATAATTGTTTTATCGATTTTGTACGTAATTGGCAGAGGCTTTTTTTATACCTTTGCAAGGAACAGGTTTGGAATTTATACCTTGCAAGGAATAACACTACTAAAGATATAATTTTGCCATGAAAGATTTTAGAAGAAAGAATCATGTATCCCGCCGGACATTTCTTAAATCAGGAATGATTCTGGCTGCCGGATTGCCGGCCGTGCGGATGTATCCGTTTCCGGTATCGTCTGCCGGCGACAGTGAGGTGGAAGATAAGCTGTTCGCGCTGTTCCGGCAGCCGCCCGTTACCGCTAAACCGTTTGTCCGATGGTGGTGGAACGGCAATAAGGTGACGGCTTCGGAACTGCTCCGCGAACTGGATGTACTGAAAGACGCCGGTATCGGGGGAGTGGAGATCAATCCGATAAAGTTTCCGACAGCCGACGACCTGGCGATTCCCTCGCTGCCCTGGCTCAGTCCCGAATGGATCGAGATGGTAAAGGTAACACTGAAGGGAGCGGAAGAACGCGGGCTGATTTGCGACATCATCGTCGGTTCGGGATGGCCCTTTGGCGCCGAGTTTCTGAAAGGCGACGAACGTTCGCAACTGCTCACCATTGCCAGCCGGAAAATACAGGGTGCGGGCGTCGTCAGTATCGAAACGGCCGGACTGTTGAAAGACGCCGAGCCTCAGTTGCACTCCGGCATGAAAGGCGACAGCGAAATAGAATTTATCTGTCTTGCCCCGCTGCAGATGGATACATTCGAACGGCCGCAGTGGTTGCCGTTCGACAAAACGCGGGAAACACTCGAAATACAGGTGCCCGAAGGAGAACATATCCTGTATGCAGTAGTCAAAATTACCGGTTTTCAAAGGGTGATACAGGGAACCGTCGGAGCGGGCGGGCCGGTGCTGAACCATTACGACCGCGACGCTACACTGCGCTATCTCAACCGGATGTCGGACGCCCTTTTTCCCGAATTGGAAGGGTTAAAGAGTTTTCGCGCCATCTTCTGCGACAGCATGGAACTGGAAGGCGCCAATTGGGGGCCCGGCTATTTCGACGAATTTCGACGCCGCCGCGGATACGACATCACGCCATACCTGCCGTTTATCCTTTTCAAAGTCGGGCACATGGGGCACGCCCTTCAGGGAACTGAGATCACCCTGCTTTCGGGCGCGGCAAAAGAAGAAGTTTCACGCGCCCGCTACGACTTTATCATCACCTGCATGGAACTGATTCGCGAGCGTTTCCTGCTCACCTATACGGAATGGTGCAACAGGCACGGGTACCTGTCGCGGGTGCAGGCATACGGAAACGAGTTTCATCCGCTTCACGCCTCCATGGACATCGACATTCCCGAATGTGAAACGTGGACGGGACAAGGGTCTGCCCCCAACGCCTATACGCCGGTCAATAAATTTGTAGCTTCCGCTGCACGGCTGTCCGGCAAAAAGATTGTCAGTTGCGAAGAGGTGACCGATACAAATACAACGTTCAACGTAACGCTGGAACGGATCAAATCCATTTGCGACCAGAGCAACCTGTCGGGCGTCACCCATTCCGTATTTCACGGTTTTAACTACTCGCCGCTTACGGCTCCGTTCCCCGGATGGGTCAGATACGGTACTTTCTTCAACGAACGCAACACATGGTGGCCGTACTTCAAACAGTTTACGGCCTACAAGACACGCCTGTCTGCGCTCCTGCAGGAAACCGACCCGTATGCCGACATAGCGGTACTGCATCCGCTGGCGGACATGTGGACGCTTCACGGCCCGCAGCGCGACCCGTTCCCCGGACTACTGTATCCTCCTTATCAATATAAGGTATGGGAAGGTATCCACCGCAACGGCAACGGCTGCGACTATACCAGCGAAGAGATCATCGTAAAAAGCATCTCCGAAAACGGCTGGCTGAAATACGGAAAGCGCAAATACCATACGCTCATCCTGCTCGAAGTGGAAACAATGATGCCGGCAACCGCCAGAGCATTATCCGCTTTTGCCGGAAAAGGAGGCAAACTGATATTTGTCGGCAAAGAACCATACAAGTCGCCGGGACTGAAAGATCACAAAAAGAACGACCGGAAAGTTGCCTCAGTCATCGCATCGATGAAGAAGGCATATCCTTCACGGATATACAGGGTTGAGGCGCCCGGAGAAGACATTGTCGGATGGTTTGCCGGCGTTCAGCAACAGTGTGGTATCGCCCCGTACATGAAAATAGACCGTCCCTGCGGGTCCGTCAGCCAGATACGCCAGCAGGCGGAGGGGAAAGACATTTTCTTCGTCAGCAATTGCAACCTGAGCGACCGGATCATACTGAACGCCTCGTTTCCCGAATCGAAAGGAACGCCCTGGCTTTGGGATGCCGAAACGGGCGAACGTTACCCGTATCCCTCCGTTTCGGGCGATACGCTGAGGATTGACCTGCCGCCTGCCGCCTCGCAACTGATTGTATTCGACACGTCCGGCGTCTCCGGCGCACCATGCCCCGTTCCGCCGCCCGAAACCGAAGGCGTCGAACTGAAAGGATGGACCTTGCGCCTGGTGCACGTCAACGGTACCGAAAGGCAACAGACTGTCGATGCATTGTTTGACCTGAAAGACAATGAAGCGACGCGCTCCTTTGCCGGACAATTATATTACGAAAAGCGTCTGCCCGACTCTGTCTCTCCCTGTCACTGGCTGGATTTGGGGAAGGTACACGGCGTTTCGGAGGTGACGGTCGGCGAAGAAAATCTCGGCAACCGCTGGTATGGCCGTCACCTGTACCGTTTGCCGGACAATGCCGGCGGCAAACTACTCCGGATAAAAGTAACCACTACGCAGGGCAACTTCCTGAAATCAACACCCGAAAACAAGGCAGGCTACGTATGGACAGAGCGTCAGCCGTGGACGTCGGAAGGAATGTCGGGCCCGGTGAAGCTGCTGTAATGATAACACATTTAAATCCGGTGAACTAATTTACTAAAAAGGACTGTCATTTTGCCGGCGGCTTCGTTGGCGGCTTTAATTACATCGGCTCCGTCGTTTACAAAGTCGTCGGCAAAATGGTAGCCTTCATTCGTGATAACCGACATCCCGAAGATGCGCAATCCGGCATGCCGGGCTACAATAACTTCGGGAACGGTACTCATCCCTACGGCGTCTGCTCCGGCTTTTCCAAAGAAAGCGTATTCGGCCGGCGTTTCATACGAAGGCCCTGTAAGCCCTACGTAGACTCCCTTTTTAAGGGAAATCATTTCTTCCGAAGCTATTTCTTCCATCAGACGGATAAATTCGCGGTCGTATGTACGTGTCATGTCGGGGAAACGGACGCCGAACCGTTCATTATTCGGCCCGATTAAAGGATTGGGCGCCATATTGATATGGTCGCGGATAATCATTAAGTCTCCCACCCTGAACGTATTGTTAATCCCTCCGGCGGCATTGGAAACTAACAGGTTCTTAATGCCAAGCAGCTTCATTACGCGAACAGGAAAGGTTACCTGTTGCATCGTATATCCTTCGTAATAATGGAAGCGCCCCTGCATGGCCAATACGAATTTACCACCCAGCCTGCCACAAATAAAATTACCCTTATGCCCCGTTGCCGTAGCATGTGCAAAATGGGGAATGTCTTTATAGGGTATTACAACAGCCTCTTCCATTTTGTCGGCTAACGAACCCAGTCCGCTGCCTAAAATAACAGCCGTTTCGGGATTCCCTTTTATACGGCCTTTCAGATAATCGGCCGCTTCCTGATATTGGTTCATAATATATAAGTAGTTAAAGTAGTCAGAGTAGTCAGAGTAGTTAAAGTAGTTAAGGAGTTTTTTTTCTTTCTCCTTAACTACTTGACTACTCTGACTACTTGACTACTAATTTATAAGCAATTGCTGCCGTACGTTCCATTATTTCGTCTTCACCGGGAACCCGTTTGTTTTGCATCAGTATTTTACCGTCGCAAATAACGGTATCTACGCAACTGCCGTTTGCTGCATATACCAGATTAGACACAAAATTGAAGTTGGGCGTAAAAGCGGGAAGGTTTAAGTCAATCAAACATAAGTCGGCCAGCCGGCCTTCTTCTATGCGTCCGGCATTTATTCCCAGCATATCCGCGCCTTGTACGGTGGCGGCAAAAAACATCTCGTCGGCCGTCAGCACAACCGGGTCTTTTCGCCAGCCTTTACCTAAAAGAGAAGCCAGCTTCATGGCTTCTGTCATATCCAGATTATTGGATGACGAGCAACCGTCTGTTCCTATGCCGACCGGAATACCTGCTTTTCGCATTTCCGTGAATTTGAACGCGACGCCCGAACCCAGTTTCATATTGGATGCCGGATTATGAACAACCTGTACGCCGGTATCGGCCAGCATCTGTATTTCTTCGTCATCAATGTATATTCCGTGAGCAATCATCAAACGGGGAGACAACATACCTAATTGGTCCAGATAACGTACAGGCGTACATCCGAACCGCTTAACAGCAGACTGTACCTCCGTCTCCGTCTCCGCCAGGTGAATATGAACAGGGACATTATGCTCTTTTGAAAACCGGTCGACCCATTGAAGCAGTTCGCCCGAAACCGTATAAATGGCATGAGGCCCTAACGCAAATTGTATCCGCCGGCTATAGTTATCCTTCTCGCCGAAGAGCTTAATGATATGCGCTTTTGCCTTTTCACGCTGCTCCGGTTGGAAGAAGTCGAAACATACGCTCGAAAGCGTAGCGCGGATGCCCGTTTCCTCTACCGCCTTTGCCGTGGAAGAAAACTTAGTATACATATCGAAGAAAGCAGTCGTACCACTTTTGATCATCTCCAGACAGGCAAGTTTAGCTCCCCAATACACATCTTCATGCGTTAGCTTGGCTTCGTTTGGCCAGATTTTTTCTTCCAACCATGCCATAAGGGGCATATCATCGCCATAACCACGAAAAAGCGTCATGGCCGAATGGGTGTGCATATTGATCAGTCCCGGGATGACAGCTTTCTTACGGCCGTTAATCACCACATCGGCTTCCTCCGGTAAATTAGCGGCAATACGTTTAATCAGATTGTCTTCAATCCGTATATCTGTCGGCTCTCCGTTTAGTTCAACCTCTTTTATTACGATTGTCTTCATTCGAACCTTGCTTTCATGTTCTTTATTTTCTCATCCCGGATTCGTTGTAGTAATTCCGGTAGTTTACTTCGTTTTATGGCGGCATACGAGCAGCTTTCCTTTATCTCTATGATACCCGGTTCGTCTTTTGCCAATCCTCCTTTTTGAAACAAAAAGCCTGCGACGTCTTTCTTACTTAG
>JAISCQ010000101.1 GCA_031265445.1 Bacteroidales bacterium | reverse complement strand
ACTTGCCTGACAGCAGGCATAAGCACACAAACTTGAGTTAATGCCTGTCTGCAACAGCGGACAGGACAAGCTCGCAGGGGAAAATCGCAAGCATAAGGCGACAACTATGGAGTTTGCGTGCTTTGATAGAATTTATAGGGGAAAGATACAAGTTTTTCCGGGACAAAGCATAAAACCGGCGAAGCATACATGTGAAAACAGCGGCGAGATTGCTTGAAGAGTCGAATCAACACGGGAAAATGGTTCCGTATGATTTTTTTAATACTTATTTTTGATTTTTTTTTCGGGATGCTTGTATTTTCAATTCAGGATGCATAATTTTGAGGCCACAATCAATATAATATACAAAAGATTCGAAGCCCGACCGACATGGGGCGGATATGGCGCTTTTGCAGTATGCTACCACGGCTCGTGGTACGGTCGGACCGTGTAAAACAATCAATTAACATCATCATGAAACGTATTTTATTCTTTGTATGGATCATATATCCCATGGGGATATCGGGACAGGGTATGCCGGAGCCTCTCTACAGCCTGCCGGTACAGTCCACCCCTGAAGTGGCTTCGCTCATCAAGTATGCGGAGTATCCCGTCAATCACTACAACGGGCTGGTGGATATTACCATTCCCCTGTATGAAATGGTATGCGGAGACCTGCGGATTCCGATCAGTCTTTCCTACCACGCTTCGGGCATCAAGGTCAAGGAGGAAAGCGGAAGAACAGGCCTGGGGTGGACCCTCCATGCAGGCCCTGCACTTGGACGGGAAATCAAAGGCAGACCCGACGATGCCAATAATGGATATGTCAATCTGGCGACCGGGTCGGGAAACAGTCAGTTTCACTGTAGTGCTCCGGATTGTTTTTTCTACTACAGGGCCACTGTTTCGCGGACTTCAAGCTCCGATTTTCCTGTAACGGGCTGGGGGGCGCCTTACGATCTGGCTCCCGACAAATTCTATTACCGGCTGCTGAATCAGTCCGGGGCGTTCTATTTTCAGAGGGATATGCAGGCAGCCTCGCCGGGCGCGGCAACCATCGTTCCCCACCCGTACGAACCGGTCGACATTACCTGCAGCAAGCCCTCAAGCGCAATACAAAGCTTTACCGTCAAGGATGATCAGGGGATTACCTATCATTTCGGGAGAACAGGGGACGGAACAAAACATGCTTATGACTACCGGATTTTGTATTTGTTTGGCAGCGGACAGGAGCAAAGCTATACATCCTGGAATATTATGGAAATCATATCGCCTGTCAGCCGGCATACGGTCAAATTCAATTACTATTCCGGAATAAAATCAGACAGGGTACTGGCTGCGGAGAAAAGCGAATATGTTGTTACCGAAGAAAGAATGCTCGAAAATAGAAATCTTAGTGTTCCGGCAAATGGCTTTCACATTCCGGTGGTTACCAGCATGAACAGTCCGACATGCGAAATTTACCGGAAAGATATTTCAATAGCAGGTTCAGGCGGTTTTTACAATGGCGGCGCATGGTTAAGAAGTACAGTATTTCCAAGCATACCCTATGGTACGGAACCCTACTGTGAAATGTACGAAAGCCCGTTGCAAACCATTGAAACGGATCATGAAACAGTTGAATTTGAGGGGAAGGAAACACTGAACCGGATCCTCATACGGGACAGGCGCAGCAATGCGATCATCCGGAGCATCATCCTTTCAACCAGCAATTTCAACCTGCTGCTGCCGTCAGGACAATACACCGGATTCTGGGAGGGGCCGGCGCGCAAAAAGCTGGATCGCATTCAAATCCTGGATTCCAAAGGCAAGGCAGTAGAAACCTATACCTTCGACTATTACGGTGAAGGAAGCGTAGCGTCCAGGTACAGCCACGATGTTGACCACTGGGGCTATTACAATGCACGCAACAATCCCGTCATCAAAAACAGCAGTACGTATTTTGAAGAACCCAGCCGCGTGCCGAGGCATAAAATTACCGTCACGGAGAATTTTTCACTCGATGGAAAACCGGTTGGGGTGGAATTGTGGATTGGCAACTCCAACCGAGAACCCGATACTGCCGCGATGAAACAGGGAGCATTAAAATCCATTACCTATCCTGCAGGCCGGAAAACAGTCTTTACCTATCAAGCGCACCGGTATAAAAGAAGCAACGGTACCGTCGCACATGCCGGCGGACTCCGGATCGCCCGGATCAGGGAAACCGAGCCGAACGGCGCGGAACTGACCACCATTTACAAATATGGCCGCGGCGAATCCGGCCTGGGCATCATCCAGCGTGATGTAACGCTCGATGATTACCTTTCGGAAAGGAACTATATATCAGGGGGAGGCATTGGCAGTGCGCCCAACGAGACTCTTGCAAGAACATACCATGCTGATCCCGTGGGGCAAACCGTACATTCTTCAGGCTCGTCCGTCGTGTATGACTGTGTTACCGAGTACCGGCATGCTACAAGCGGAAGCATCAAGACCACATACGAATATGAGGCGCCGAACGTGGATCAAAACCTGCCTTCCAGGTTTATTACCAATAATCCCTCCACGTATTACTCCGGATTGCATTCGAATATCGCTATTGAAAAGGATGATATGTGGCGGTTTGGAAACCTGGTGAAAAAATCCGAATACAAGCTAACTGGCCCCGGTTCCTATACCCTTGCCAGGGAAACCAGCCTTGGATACAGCCAGTACCGGGACAATGCCATTCGAGGAACGCATGTATTTTCTCGAACAGGCAGCAGGGCGGGCATCCGTGTGATAGAAGAAATAGAAGCGCTAAGCTGCGTGCCATATACTTACAGTATCTTAACCGGTTCAAAAAAATTAGTTTCCGAAACCGTCCATACTGTTTCGGGCGGCTCGCCGGTTGAGGAGAAAAGGCTCTATGCCTATGGCAACCCTGCACACATGCTCCCCACCCAAATAACCGAATATACCGGCAGGGGAACCACCGAGCGCATTACCTGCGTCTATCCGCAGGATACGGTCTTTACCGGGGAGAGAGCGTTTGAAGAAGCCCGCAAAAAATTAGTGGAAGACCACCGGATCGGTACGATGCTGGGGAGAGAGCATACCAGGGGAACTGAGCGATGGACCAGCCTGAACAAATACAGGCTCATCGACCGGAAGCCAATGCCGGCATCCATATTGTCGGGCCGGAACCGGCAACTGGAGGAACGTATTCAGATATTGGCATATGATGCGTATGGAAATCCAATATATACGAAATCCGATGATGTTAAAAGCCTGTACCAATGGGGCTACTCGGGACAGTTCCTGACTGCCCGGGTAGAGAATGTAACCAATGAACCCACGCAAGATGTCCATTTTGTAGAACGTACATTAACTCAAACCCAGAATGGCTCATTCCAGATAGAACATGGCGGCGGTACTGTATTTACACTGTTAGCAGCTGCCAATCTGGATGCATACGTATCACTTGAACTTTCGTTTATCAACGAAGAAAGCGGCGCAGCAGTTGCTACCCGTCTTTATGCATCACCGAATGAGAACTTTTTTATACTGGATGCTCAGTTACAGTTGCCCGAAGGTAAATACACTGTTCGGTACTTTTACTACACAGGAAGCCAAAAGACTTACCAGTTCAACCTGTATTATCTGGACAAAAACAGGAATTATCCATACTGGTATAACGGTTTCGAGGAGGGAACTTCCCAGCAAACAGCCTATACCCCATTTGCCGGCAGCAATTATCATACGGGTAATTATGCAGTACCCTTTTCCAAACCCGCAGGGAGGAAATACCTGATCGATTACCGGTCGTACAATGCCGCTACCGGGAAATGGGAATTCAAAAGCCGGGAATATACCGGTTATATGACCCTTAACGGCACAGCGATCGACGAAGTGCGCGTATACCCGGCTGATGCGCTGATGACCACCCACACCTACAAACCGCTGGTGGGCATGACTTCCGAGACCGATCCCTCCGGCCGTACCGTCTTTTACGAGTATGATGATTTCGGCCGGCTGAAATGCGTGAAGGACGAAGAAGGCAAGATCATCAAAGAACACCGGTACCATTACGCACAATGAAACAGTGATGAACAACAGAATAATTGAATAACCGAATAATTGAATACAGATATGAAACCTTGTAATATCCCCCAAAAACGGTCATGGGCAACAGGCTTGACCGTACTGTTGATGAGTCTGCATTTTGGTTATGGCCAGACCGGTCAGAACAGCGGGGCCAACAGACCCGCAGTAACCGTCAGCCCCAGCAGCAGCCGCAACTATATCCACACCATCATGCCGCAGGTGGAAGTAAGCTCTATCCCGTCCGGCGCCCGCAGCCCGTCGCAATACATGGAAACCGTTGAATACCTCGACGGTCTTGGCCGCTCCATGCAAACCGTAGCTGTGGGCGCATCCCCCAACGGTAAAGATATTGTTACCCCCATTGTCTATGACGACTTTGGCCGCGAAGCCCAAAAGTATCTCCCCTACGAAGCGACCGGCGGTACCGGCGCCTACCGGGCGGATGCCCTGGACAGGCAGTATGATTTTTACAAAAAAACCAACGGAACATCATCCGCATCGGTTCACAAAAATAATCATCCCTATGCGCTGACGGTTTTCGAATCATCGCCGCTTCATCGCGTAACCAAACAGGGCAGTCCCGGGGGAGACTGGCATCCGGATTATGGCCGGTGCGTCAGGTTTTGGTACAACACCAACAAAGCGAATGAGGTTCCCCTGTGGAAAATGACCCCCAGCGGCGCGAGCGCTACCGGAAGCTACTGTGCGGCATCCACCCTGTATCGCCAGGACATGGTTGACGAAAATAATCATAAATCTTACGAATACACCGATCTCCAGGGTAAGACCGTCAGGACAAGCCGTGAAAGACGTGAAGGAGTGATGACATCCGTTACGTATGTGTATGACGACTTTGGCCGCCCGGCCTATGTCATCCCGGATACCGTCAAGGTTACCTCCTTCGCCGAAACAGACGACGTATTTAAGCGGTTCATTTACGCCTGCCATTATGACGAACGCGGACGGGTCAGGGAAAAGCATGTTCCCGGGGCAGGATGGACATATATTGTTTACAATAAGCTCGACCAGCCCATATTGACGCAGGATGCCGACCAGCGCCTCCGTAACGAGTGGAGTTATACCAAATATGACGCCCACAGCCGGATCGTAGCTACCGGAATATTCAAGCCGGGATTGAACCTGTCCGGCTCGATAAGGAGCACCGTGAACAATGGCAGTTATACCCAGTGGGAGACGCGCAACGGCGCAGGCTATGCCAACACCGCCTTTCCCACCTCGAACTGCGAGGAACAGGCGGTTTACTTTTATGACAGCTACGGCTTCACTGCCGAAGCCAACCTTGCTTACGGCAATGGCTTTTCGGCTCACGGGCTGCCTACGGGAAGCAAGGTAAAGGTACCGGATGAGAACACCTGGCTTTATACCGCCATCTATTACGACAAAAAGGGAAGGGTGGCCTACACGGCCATCCAGCAGGCCAACGGAAAATACGATAAGGTAACAACGGAGTACGATTTCTGCGACCGTCCCGTAAAAACCACCCGCAATCACTCCGCCGAATTCAGCTTAGCCACCGGCACCGGTTACGACCATGCCGGAAGAGTGAAAACGGTAAAGCAGAAAATGGGCAACGACGGAGAAGTTACCGTAGCCGAGAACAGCTACAACGAAATAGGCCAGCTCATCCGGACCAAGCTGCACCAGGCGGCGGGAAGCGCCACACCGATGGAAACCGTGGATTACGAATACAATGCCCGCGGCTGGCTGACCTGGATCAAGAGCGAAAACTACAGGCAAAAACTCTACTACAACTACGCCCTGCTCGAAAGCAACCTGAGCAAAAACCCGTGGAACGGCAACGTCAGCACCATCGAATGGAATGCCAAGGGATTAGATAATAACTGGCATGCCTTCGAATGTAAATACGACCGGCTGGACCGGCTGGAAAGCGGGTCATATTCCAAAAGCGTATCGCAGGGCAGCAGCAAGCGACTGGAAACCGGTTATCATGACGAAAATTTTACTTACGACATCATGGGCAACATCAAAAGCCTGAAACGGAAACTCGGGAATACCGAAATAGACAACCTGACCTACGCCTATACCAATGGACACCGTGTCGCCCGGATATCCGACGGCTCGGGCAACAGCCTCGGTTTCAGCGGTGCCAGCAATTACACATACGACGAAGCCGGGCGCATGACCAACGACAGCCAGAAAGGAACCGTTGCCTACAACCACCTGGGCCTTGTCAAAAGCGTTACCAAAGGATCGGATGTGCTGAAATATACCTACGACGCAACAGGCCGCAAGGTCAAGCGGCAGTTCAAGACCGAAACCGCCCGCCATTATATCGATGGGGTAGAATACGAAGGCAGCGTGTTGAAATTTGTTGCCACGCCTTACGGGCGTATCCGCAAAGATGCATCGGGCGTATGGAACTATGATTACTTCCTGAAAGATCACTTGGGCAACGTTCGAGTGGTTCTTGCCGCCGGCCCGGCAACAGCCAGCCAGAGCAGCAGCAACCGGGTGGTTTACATGGCAACCATGGAAGAAAGCAAGGCCGCTACGGAAGGTCCGTACTTTGCCAACCTTGACGAGACCCGCGCCGACCGACCGTACAACTACCCGGACAAAAACCTGCTGAACGCCAAGTTAGCCAAGGTACCGGGCAAGAACAAAGGCCCTTCCATTTTACTGCCGGTGCTGGCCGGCGATACAATATCGATCAGCGCCAAGGCGTTCTATAATACGGATCAGACCCTGCCAGGCAAGAGTGTAGACATTGTCCCGGTAGTAGGCAGCGCCATAGCCGCCATGACCAGCCCCGCAGGTACGATACTGAGCGAAACGGCGCGGCTGACAGTTGATCTCGGCGCGGAAGCCAGCCAGAGCGTAGCGCTGATAAACGTACCGCAAATCGTTGATCAGAACGGAGAAGTGAAGCCCCAGAGCGGCATCAACTTTATACTGTATAATAGCCGTATGGAAGTGGTGGAAGAAAACACCGGGGTTCTTTTGGTTGAGGATAAAATAAACGAAATTCAAACCTTGGCCTCCGACAATTTGATTATGCAGGAAGCAGGCTTTTTGGAAGTATATATTAACAACGAAGCGCAAACGCCGGTGTATTACGATAACTTTACCGTAGCCGCCACAACAAGCAACGTAATAGAGATAAATGCGTATTACCCGTATGGGATGTTACTGCCGGCGCTAAGTCTTATGGCCACGCCTGATAAGTGGAACGGGTACAAGTATAGCGGCAAGGAGTTACAGAAGGAGATGGGACTGAACTGGGGCGACCATGAAAACAGGATGGCAGACTATACGGTTGGGCGTTGGTGGGTACCTGATCCGTTGGCGGAAAAACGTCCTTGGGAGTCAACATATTCATTTTGTGGAAATAGCCCTGTTAACCGGATTGACCCTGATGGGCGTAAATGGAAAACCACACTGGACGAGGAAATAGCTAAACAACTTCAAAACGCCGCTCAAGAACAATTGAAACAGACAAACAGAGAAATCAGCAGACTTGAGAAAAGAATTGATAAATTAGAAGTAAAAGGGAAAGATGTTTCAGATTTACAAGGCAATCTGAATACAGCCAAGTATGAAGCGGGTTTGTTGGATAATTTTGACAAAGGGATAGAAGGTATCCGCCTTGACGAAACAACTAATTATACCTTTACGACAGTCGATGGGCCTGTGGCAGAGTTAAACTCCAGAATAGACGGAACCATAGTTATTGAAAATGTCGGGACATTTGAAAACAGAGTACATGAAACTGTACATGCAGTACAGTATTTTAACAAGGAAGTGATATTAAAAACGCCGGGAGGGAGAAATTTTATATATCCTAGTAAAGAGGCGATTGAACTACCGGCTTACCGTACCCAGTTTCTAATGGAGAAACCAAAAGCAGTTCCCGCAGGTACACCAGCCATACCAAGGGGACATTCGTTATATGGACATCCGAAAAGTTTATTGGAAATAAACAGTCAGTGGCTTAAAAGAATACCAAATCCCACAACAGGCGGACGACTTTATTAATGTGCTAACAAATATTATATTCACAATCATGAAAAATATTTTTGTGGTATTGACATGCGTGTACTTTTTACTGTCATCTTCGACGGAAGGAATATATGGCACGTATTTTTATTATTATCAAGATCCGTACAACAAGGTTACTGTTATTACATTGGCAGGCAGTGCTATTTCTATATTGGAGGACGGGACATACCAATTTGTATATCGGTTCATAGACTTTGGACCTAGATATTATTCAGAAGGGGTATGGGAGTA
The DNA here is from genome assembly GCA_031265445.1 of Bacteroidales bacterium. GTDB lineage: Bacteria > Bacteroidota > Bacteroidia > Bacteroidales > UBA4181 > JAIRLS01. Next base: position 7,677 of record JAISCQ010000101.1, on the reverse strand, counting down.
CATAAGGGATGACAAATATCTTATTAAAACCTTGTATGACCACAATTCTATTCCTATGGATGTTATTGAAAAATCAACAGGTGCAGACAGTTTGAGATTTGTTTTTACTGGAGGTGTTGGGATGTATCCTACGGAAGAATTACATATTGATAGCGCTATTTATTATTTCAAACCGAAACAGGATACATTGAAGATATCGAAATCTTCTGTTAAAGATAGCTCTGTTTTTTATATAAGAAGTGAAGTCGATCCAGAAACGATTGGACCAGGGGTCAATCATTCCTGGATTAAGTCAATTGATTACAGGATAAATAATCCAGAAGCCGACTTGTTTAAAATATCTTTTCCTGCCAGAACTCCGTTTAAATATTTTTTCGACTATCATTATCTTGAGGAACTCAATGACACAATTGAGATACGTAATGGGGAATTAATCTTTGAGGGTGCGGTACATCCTGTTGCACCGGGACGGTCTCTGCCTGATTGGTAATGTCGATCGAATTGTATCGTCCTGAAATAGTTTACAGTAAAACTGAAAAGCCCTGATATGTAATTTTGCGTCAATGAATTGTAGTTTCAAACATATAATCATATTTCTGTGGTGCTTTGCTGCGTGGGGCAAGGTTGCTGCGAGCAGCATAGCAGGCCGCATGACCAACGATAGCCAGAAAGGAACCGTTGCCTACAACCACTTAGGCCTTGTCAAAAGCGTTACCAAAGGCTCGGATGTGCTGAAATACACTTACGATGCAACGGGCCCCCCACGTTGAGCGGAATATGCGACGGCGTTAAGCGGTCATTTGTAATGCCGCTTGAAATAACCCGGTTGGTTGTAAAAAATCGGAGATCCGGTAGCCATGGACAGGATGTGACTGACCGTGGCGAAGCCGTGAAAAGGAGATAATGAATTGCAGTTTCAAACATATAATCATATTTCTGTGGTGCTTTGCTGTGCAGGGAAAGGTTACTGCGAGCAGCATAGCAGGCCGCATGACCGGCGACAGCCAAAAAGGAACGGTTGCCTACAATCACCTGGGCCTTGTCAAAACTGTGACCAAGGGGACGGATATATTGAAATATACCTACGATTCAACGGGCCGCCGTGTTAAACGGCAGTTCAAGACCGAAACCGCCCGCCATTACATCGATGGGGTAGAATACGAAGGCAGCGTGTTGAAATTTGTTGCCACGCCTTACGGGCGTATCTGCAAAGATGCATCGGGCATGTGGAACTATGACTATTTCCTGAAAAATCACTCAGGCAACGTGCGTGTGGTACTGGAAGCGCCCTCTTCAAATGCGCAAAGCAACACCATATTATATATGGCCACCATGGAAGAAAGCAAGGCGACGGAGGAAAATCCGTACTTTGCCAACTTAAAACTCGGACAGATCATATCCGGATGGGTAGTTTTGTTCTTGATCCAATTTATTTGATCCCGTATCCGTATGTAAATTGCATGCAAATACAGCAAACAAAAAAGCCTCACATTTCTGTAAGGCTTGATTTTCCTGGTAGCGAGAGGCGGCCTTGAACCGCCGACCTCATGATTATGAATCATGCGCTCTAACCAGCTGAGCTACCTCGCCATTTTGTTTTGCGGCTGCAAAAGTAATCATTTTTGGCAAACTGTAAGTCGTTTTCAAAAACTGGTCATGCGACAAGATTTTTATATCTATTGATACATCCATTTCATTTTCAATATATTATATTTTATATGTTTTATATGCCATGATCTACCATATTTGATTATGAGATAATTAAAAAGTTATTAACATTTTTATTTTTGTTAGACCAAACCAGTAAAAGTGAAGTTACCTGGCCTGTCACTCGATGAGGTGTACACGAAGACGATAGAGACGCGAAGCGTTGCGTCTCTACGTCGCTATGGATGCGAAATAAACAGGAAACAGTTTTCAGATACGTACACGTACTGGCAGTGTTGAACTTTATTCCAGAGCTAAAACTCTTTCACAGGATATCGAACTTCGTTTAAGCCATTATATGTTATTTATTTTTCATCGCTAAATAAATTTTCCCGGGGCGATGAAAAAAGAAATATCTTTGTGGATCGAATCGGGTTTAGAGTTATTTGAACGAACAAACCAATGCATTATAAAGCAGTTAATTCGTTATTAAATCATTACCCATTGGGTTGTTACAAATTCAGGGCTCAATCTCGACGAAGTTAATTTTCAATTCTCAATGAACCATGTATCGTTCCGGTTTTGTTAATATCATTGGAAACCCCAACGTGGGAAAATCAACATTGATGAACGCGCTCACGGGCGAACGCTTGTCGGTAGTTACGGCTAAAGCGCAAACAACACGTCACCGCATCATGGGTATCGTTAGCGGCGAAGATTACCAGATCGTTTTTTCAGACACGCCGGGAATCATCAAACCCAAATACAGGATGCAGGAAGGCATGATGGATTTTGTACGCACTGCTTTCACCGATGCCGATGTGATGGTATACGTGACCGATGTGGTGGAAACGCCTGATAAGAACGTCGCGTATATCGATAAAATATCAGGCATGGACATCCCCGTGCTCGTGGTCATCAATAAAATAGACCTGAGCAACCCACCCGAACTCGACCGGTTGAGCGACATGTGGAAAGGCTTGCTTCCGGCGGCAACCGTTATTCCGGTATCGGCCAGGGAGAAATTCAATGTCGATACGGTGCATGCAGCCATCAGGAAGGCTTTGCCCGAAGGCCCTGCTTACTACCCGAAAGATGAAATGACCGACAAGCCCGAACGCTTTTTTGTGTCGGAAATACTGCGCGGGAAGATTTTCGATCACTACGAAAAGGAAATACCATACTGTACCGAAGTGGTCGTGGAATCGTTCAAGGAAGACAAAGGCATCATCCGCATACAAACCCTGATATTCGTGGAACGTGACACCCAAAAGGCAATATTGATCGGGAAAAAGGGCGCAGCTTTGAAAAAGACGGCCACCGAAGCCCGCAGGGAGATGGAACGCTTTTTCGGGAAGAAAATATTTCTCGAAACCTTTATCAAAGTGCGGAAAGATTGGCGTAATGACGAAAACCACTTGAAAAACCTGGGATATCTGGGATAATTGAATATTGGCTTAGCCATGCAAAACATCACTGTTAAGGAAGCCCGGGAGAAAGCGATGCAACGGTGTAGCCGCAGAGAGTATTGTCGCAGGGACATATTCGAGAAGGTTGTATCGTGGGGTTGCACGCCTGTTGAAGCCCGCGAGGTGGTCGATTTTCTTGTTGAGCAGAGATTTGTGGACGATCGCCGTTACACAGAGGCTTTTGTGAGGGATAAACTGCAGTTCAACAAATGGGGACGGGTGAAAATTGCTTACATGTTGCGTGCACAGAATATCGATAAAGTCATGGTTGTGGAGATACTTTCGGAAATTGACGAACTCGAGTACAGGCAAGTATTGACCTCCGAACTGCAAAAAAAGTACAGGACCCTCCGGGGAACAGCCTTCGAGATCAGGGGGAAACTGTTCCGTTTTGCAACAAGCCGCGGATTCGAGCCTGAGATGATTAACGAAGCGATTTCCGGGATCGCTGGTTCATAAAGTTCCAAAAATGATTATTTTTGTTTTTTTATTGATTTTATATGTTGTTAAGAAATATTGATTTATTGTTTCATTCGTGCCCGTACACGAGTGCCATTTTAATGATTCATGTGTCGAATGTCAATATAGATACTTTTTTATGATGATACACCTATCGAAAATTTCAGCCATGCTTTGCTTTATTTCGCTTACAGCATGGTCGCAGAACTCCGGTAAAAAATTCTGTTCGCTGGAGATATACGACGTACAAACCAAAGAGCGAAAGGTTTTGTGTACATTTCCCGTGAAAATTGAAGCGGCTAACTGGACGCCCGACGGGAAATACCTCATATATAACAGTGAGGGAAAGCTTTTCAGGATAGACATCCGTCATCCCGAACGGATCGAACAGATCAGCACCGGGTTTGCCACGCGTTGTAACAACGATCATGTCCTGTCGGCTTCAGGTAAGCGAATTGCGATCAGCCACGGGACAAAAGAAGACGGTCGTTCGAGGATATACATACTGCCTGTCGGCGGTGGCGCGCCGCAACTCGTTACTCCAATGGCGCCGAGTTACCTGCATGGCTGGTCGCCCGACGGGAAATGGCTCTCGTACTGTGCCCAGCGGAACGATAATTATGATGTATACGTCATTCCTGCCGAAGGTGGCGAAGAAATCCGACTGACCGATGCCGAAGGCCTGGACGATGGCCCCGAATATTCGCCCGACGGCAAACATATCTGGTTTAACTCCACGCGTACCGGCCTGATGCAGGTTTGGCGCATGAAAGCCGACGGAGCGGAACAAACGCAGATGACTTTCGATGAAGACTATAATTCCTGGTTTCCACATGTTTCGCCCGATGGCAGGCAAGTGGTTTTCCTGTCGTATCGCAAAGGCGACGTTGCGCCGGGCGATCATCCGGCCAACAGGGAGGTAGTGCTGCGATTGATGCCATCAGCAGGAGGTAAGCCGGCAAGCATTGTCGAGCTTTTCGGCGGACAGGGAACGCTGAATGTACAGTCCTGGTCGCCCGATAGCCGGAAATTCGCATTCGTCAGCTACGAGAAGCCTTGAAGCAACGGCTGAAAACAACTGCTGGAAGAGTTGGCCGACCGGCAGGCATTGGAGGCATTGAAAAAGGAAAGTATGAGAGTTTATTATCAACGTGCTGTAGAAGGTAGAACAACGCCTGCGTTTATTCACAACGGCGGCTATTATTACATTGATATGCCCGTTTACGAGGACGGTACTGTCAGTTGCTGGAAAGAGGCGCCGCTCGCTGACATCTCCCGTATCATTCAGAGCGGCTGGCTGACCCCTTCCGTTCCGAACGGCGAAATGCTGACGGTTCACGGGCTTTCTGCATTTCGTGTCCAAAACGCCAGATGGAATCACACGGTCAATGATTTTTTCGAATACCTTCTAACTCTCGTGAAGTCCATGAACAGCGAAATGCAAGGAATTTATGCAGAGAGCGATGAGAAAAAGAAGCGATGGGAAAAATACCGAGTTGAATGGTCAGCCCGGGGAACGCCTTTTTCGCTCAGCGGTGATGATGGATATATAAGGCAGGACGGCAAAGCAACACACATTTTCACCGCTTTTGACGGCATTGTCCGGCTTGATAATATCACCGCTTTTGCCAACGGCACGTATGCAATTGATCATCTCGGCATGATCACCGAGGACGAACTGAAATCACAGATGATGCAAAATCTCATCTTTACCTCGCCGCCGCTTAACGTGCCGATTCATCTGGGTACGCTCGGTATCGTTGAGGCTTCTGAAATCAGTTGGGAGGTTTCTGCCGGTGAAAAGTGGAAAGAGATTTTCGATTATAAAAACGAATTAAACAACAAACCGACAGCATCGGCTGCTGCTGTTTCGGCATATCACGCCTATCTTGAACATCCAACCGACAAGAGCAAAGAAACGCTTCGCGCCGCTTATGAAGCCGTTCCGGAACACGAGCGAATGTATCTCGGGGACATGGATTCAAAGGATTGGGATTATCAAAGAATCCTTTACTCTAACGGAAAAAGGCAAGTTTAGAAAACTTGCGTCTCATTACAAACCAAATCATACCGTCATGAAAATAAATTCTCTTCTTTCCTGTTTATGGATCGTTTTTTGTTTTGTTTCCCTTTCAGCGCTTCGTGCGCAATATCCGGCGCAATATGCTTCCGGCCCGCGGTTCAAAGTGCTGGTATATCATACCGGACATGCCGAAGGAGCGCATGTAACTTTTGCCGAACAGGGCGTTGAGTTCTTCAGAAAGTTGAATTACGGCGACGGCTTTATCCTTCATACCACCATGGATATGTCCGAATATCCGTATGAAAAACTCAAGGAATACGATCTGGTGGTGATGCTCAACGGATATCCGAACACAAAGGAACAGCGCGAAACCTTTCGGCAATATATGGAGAATGGCGGCGGCTGGATGGGCTTTCATGCGGCTGCCTACAATGACAGGAACACCGGGTGGCCGTGGTTCCTCGATTTCCTGGGAGGTGGCGTTTTCTATTGCAACAACTGGCCTCCGCAACCGGTAAAGGTAACCGTAGACAACACCAATCATCCGGTAACCAAGAACTTGCCCGCTTCATTCATCGTTCCGGAAAGTGAGTGGTACCAATGGAATCCCAGTCCGAGGGCAAATCAGGATGTGGAAGTACTGGTGAGTATTTCGCCGGACAATTACCCGCTGGGTATCAAGGATGTGGTAAACTTCGGCGATTTTCCCATCGTATGGACCAACAAAAAATATCGAATGATCTACCTGAACATGGGGCACGGCGATGACGGGTTTACGGATGCTACACAAAAACTTTTGTTCATCAATGCGTTTAGATGGGTATTGTCGATCGATAAGAAGGGTAACCCATTCGAGGAGCAGCGGAACCTGAAAAAGTAGGTAGAGACGTGGCATGCCACGTCTTTACAAAAATCATCACACAAAATTACGCCGTGCGCAGTATAACAGCAACACAGGCTCGGGGCAATCTCCAGACTACGCCGTGATAAAAGTAATCCTCCGGAAACAAAATGCCGACGGGCAAGTATTTAGCCTCGACATCGAAGCAAAAAGCCTCGACATCGGAGCAAAAAGCCTCGATGTCGGAGCAAAAAGCCTCGACATCGGAGCAAAAAGCCTCGACATCGAAGCAAAAAGCCTCGACATCGAAGCAAAAAGCCTCGAACTCGAAGCAAAAAGCCTCGACGTCGGAGCAAAAAGCCTCGACATCGGAGCAAAAAGCCTCGAACTCGAAGCAAAAAGCCTCGACATCGAAGCAAAAAGCCTCGACATCGAAGCAAAAAGCCTCGACGTCGGAGCAAAAAGCCTCGACGTCGGAGCAAAAAGCCTCGACATCGAAGCAAAAAGCCCCGACGTCGAAGCAAAAAGCCTCGAACTCGAAGCAAAAAGCCTCGACGTCGGAGCAAAAAGCCTCGACTTCGGAGCAAAAAGCCTCGATGTCGGAGCAAAAAGCCTCGACATCGGAGCAAAAAGCCTCGACATCGGAGCAAAAAGCCTCGAACTCGAAGCAAAAAGCCTCGATGTCGGAGCAAAAAGCATCGACATCGGAGCAAAAAGCCTCGACGTCGGAGCAAAAAGCCTCGATGTCGGAGCAAAAAGCCTCGACATCGAAGCAAAAAGCCTCGACATCGGAGCAAAAAGCCTCGATGTCGGAGCAAAAAGCCTCGATGTCGGAGCAAAAAGCCTCGAACTCGAAGCAAAAAGTTGCCCTGTAACGAGAGATAGATACTTTTGTTTTTAACGTTAAATAAAATATGTCCCGCCTCAAAATAATATTTCGCCGCTATTTATCGCACTTACAAAACATTTACTACATTTGCGAAATTAAAAAGCATGTGATTGCTTATTAGAATACTAAGAATGACAAATAATAAAATTCTATCATGAAACAGACAATACGTTTTTACCCCGTTTTACTTCTCTTTGCAGCTTTGGCGGGTTGCGAAAAGAAAGGCGACAGCATTTCGCAGTACAATACAGTATGGGATACGCCGAGTGAAGATTCTTTCGGTTCGATGCCGCTTGGCAACGGAGACATCGGCTTGAACGTCTGGTTTGAAAAGACGGGCGACCTGCTT
>JAISCQ010000277.1 GCA_031265445.1 Bacteroidales bacterium | reverse complement strand
TAAAACAAAAAGCCGAGTACATACTGTTTGAAATCCCAACCGTCAACAGACCCGCGCAGGTCGTTGGCGATTTTCCAAATGGTGCGGTGGAGTTCCGCTCGCTGCTGTTCTCTGCTCATGTGTATTATTTCTTAAAACCGTATTTCTGTTCTCTCTTTTCGAACGCTTCGCTTCCTCCTTCAAGAACTTCACAAACGTGTTCCCGTACTCCTTTTGATTCCAAAATTGATTTTGCATTTTCATCGAATGGTTTGGTGTTTTCTAAACTACCCGCTATGTGTTGAAACTTACAGCCTTTGATATTAGGTCGATTGTTGCCTGCCTGCGCCTCCACAATCTGCTTTCCAATAAGCCAGTACGTCTCAACCATCGCAAAATTGACGGCTGAATATGCTCTTGCAGGAAGCAAAATCTCTCTTATCTGACTGTAAATCTGATTGTCGTTATTCTTTGATAATGCGTTATCTGCGTTCATTTTTCCTCTTCAAATAATTTAACATCTGTTTTCTTTGCCATAATGAGATTCTTATTATGGCGCAAAGATAGCAAGAAAATTTATGTTTTCATGTCACTAAACATCCAAAGATCAAGGTTCGAAATTCAAAATTCACTTGTCCCAAAAATAACGTATATTTATTACATCAACCGAATTTCATTTGAACTTTATGCAAAAAAAATCACCGAAAGCAACAGCATATCATCTTATTACAACCATATTTTTCGTAAAAACAAGTTTATTAGATTTTTTTTTTTACTTTTGCATAAATCAGTAATCCGAATGAGTGTTAGCCCAACGATTGTTATTTTAGTTGTATCCATCCTGTTGTTTGTAAGCGTGCTGGTGAGCAAAACCGCCAACCGGACAGGCTTGCCTACGCTGGCATTATTCCTGCTGATTGGGATGTTAGCCGGATCGGATGGGATCGGGAAAATATCATTCAACAACCCGGAAACTGCACAATTCTTGGGAATTATCGCACTTTGCTTCATCCTTTTCTCGGGCGGACTCGATACCAAGTTCGACCAGGTAAAACCTATTGTCTGGCGCGGGATTACTCTGTCGACACTTGGCGTATTGATTACTGCCATTACTTTGGGAGTTTTTGTGTATTGGGTTACCGATTTCAGTTGGTTGGAATCGCTCCTGCTGGGTTCCATCGTATCATCGACAGATGCCGCCGCCGTGTTTTCCATCTTCAGGAGCAAAAGCACCGGGTTAAAACGCAACCTCCGTCCGCTGCTTGAGCTGGAAAGCGGGAGTAACGACCCGATGGCTTATTTTCTAACCATTACATTCATATCGCTGATCCAACAGCCTGAAACATCCTTCTGGGCTATGGTCCCGACGTTCCTCAAAGGCATGTCGCTCGGTGCGTTGATGGGATTCCTCATTGGTCGGGTAACGGTTCGTGTCATCAATCGGGTCGACCTGTTCATCGAAGGTTTGTATCCCGTGCTCACCATCGCCATGATGCTTTTCAGCTATTCGCTAACCGAGTTCATCGGCGGCAACGGCTTCCTGGCGATCTATATATCGGGACTGATCCTCGGGAACAGTAATTTCATCCATAAACGGAGCTTGCTGAAATTCTACGACGGTTTTGCCTGGCTGATGCAGATATTGATGTTCCTCACGTTAGGGTTACTGGTTTTCCCGTCGCAAATGGCCCCGATCATTGGCATCGGGCTGCTGATCTCAGCGTTTCTGATCCTGGCGGCGCGACCGCTGGCGATGTTTTTGTGCCTTTGGCCGTTCAGGATGTATTACAAAGACCTGACGCTTGTATCATGGGTAGGATTAAAAGGCGCCGTCCCCATCATTTTTGCCACATACCCGATGGTGGAAAAAGTACCGAATGCCGATATGATTTTCCATATCGTATTTTTTATTACCCTTACATCATTATTATTGCAGGGCACAACGCTATTCAGCGTTGCCAAATGGCTTAAATTGACCATTCCCGAAGGAAAAGCGAAGAAACCGGTGCTGGAATTCGATTCGGATAACATCAAGTCGGTGCTGGAGGAAATTACAGTGGGACCCGATTTCAGATGCGTCAACCAAACCATTGTCGACCTGAAACTGCCCAAAACAGCCTTGATCGTGATGATCGAACGCGAGGACAAGTATTTCACGCCCAACGGCAGCACTGTGATTGAACCGGGCGACCGGCTGACCATCCTGGCCGATTCAAAAGCCAACCTTGATGTGACATTTAATGCACTGAATGCTGTTTTTGACCCTGTCAGGTCTACCGACCCTGCCGGGGTCAAATGGTAAAACCACCGCTGACAGGGTTACGCTACCTTCCCCAAACGGGCATCGCTTCGTCTGATACCTTGCTTACCAAATTTCTATCCCCATAAGCATCATCCACGCGACTGGAAGCAGGCCAGAACTTGTTTTCGCGGATCCATGCCAACGGGTATGCCGCTTTCTCGCGGGTATAGGGATATGTCCATTCGTTGGCTGTAACCGTTTGTTCGGTATGCGGTGCATTTTTCAATACATTATTAATAGCATCGGCGGTACCGGAAGTTATTTCCTGTATCTCGGCATGGATCGAAACCAATGTTTCCACGAAACGGTCGAGTTCCTGTAACGATTCGCTTTCGGTGGGTTCCACCATCAACGTGTTGGCTACCGGAAATGACAGGGTAGGCGCATGAAATCCGTAATCCATCAAACGTTTGGCAATATCAGCCGCCACAATACCTGCATTTTTGCAGCCGGAACAGGCTAAGATCAATTCATGCGCCACCATGCCGTTATGGTTGGTGAATAATGTTTCGAAGTACGGACGCAGCTTTGCCGAAAGATAATTGGCATTGAGGATGGCCATGCGGGTAGCTTGCGTCAATCCGTCGCCCCCCATCATGGTGATGTAGGCATGCGAAATGGTGAGGATACTGGCGCTTCCCCACGGCGCTGCACCGATGGCGGGAACATATTTTTCGTTGTCAGTTCGTATTACCGGGTGGTTAGGCAGGTAAGGAGCCAGATGCCCGGCTACGCAGACAGGCCCCATACCCGGGCCGCCACCGCCATGCGGGATAGCGAAGGTTTTGTGAAGATTCAGGTGGCAGACATCCGCACCAAGAAAACCGGGACTGGTTAATCCTACCTGGGCGTTCATGTTGGCGCCGTCCATATACACCTGCCCGCCGCAACGGTGGATAATTGATGTGATCCTCTTCACGCCTTCTTCGAACACACCGTGTGTTGAAGGATACGTGATCATCAGCGCGGCCAGTTTATCCTTATTGGCTTCGGCCAGCTCTTCCAGTTTTTCGATATCGATGTTGCCGTGGTCGTCGCAGGGAACGATTACGATCTCCATGCCTGCCATGGCTGCACTTGCCGGGTTGGTACCGTGCGCCGACGAAGGGATCAGTACCGTCTTGCGATGTCCCCGGCCGTTGTCGGCAAGATATGCCCGGATCGTCATCAGGCCGGCATACTCGCCTGCAGCGCCTGAGTTGGGCTGGAACGATACGGCATCGAATCCGGTGATGATGGCTAATTGATTCGACAGTTCGTCGAAAAGTTCGTGGTAACCTGTTGCCTGGTCTGCCGGTACAAAAGGATGGATATTGCCGAATTCCGGCCAACTGAGTGCAAACATCTCCGTGGCTGCGTTCAGTTTCATGGTGCATGAACCGAGCGGGATCATCGAATGCGTCAATGATATATCCTTGCGTTCGAGCTTCTTGATGTAGCGCATCATCCCGGTTTCCGAACGGTAACTGTTAAAGACCGGCTGTTGCAGGTAGGCGTCGTTACGGGTATAACCTGCCAGGGTTGCTTTGGAATTTGCATATCCGGTTTTGTTCTCCTTCACCGGATGCTTGCCAAACACAGCCACTATATCCTGTAAGTCGGCATCGGTAACGGTTTCGTCCAGGCTGATGCCGATCAACCCTTCTCCATAGCGGAAATTGATCATCTTTGCTTCGGCTGTTTGCCGGATGGCATCGGCATGTTCCTTACATACCCTGATGGTCAGCGTATCGAAAAACATTTCATTGACAAAGGTAAAGCCTAAAGCTGTCAATTGTTCTGCTAACGATTTCGTATATTGGTATATTTGCGTGGCGATGTCGAGAATACCTTCAGGGCCGTGGTATACGGCATACATCCCGGCCATGGAGGCCAATAGAGCTTGCGCGGTACAAATATTCGAAGTAGCGCGTTCGCGTTTGATATGCTGTTCGCGGGTCTGCAATGCCATACGCAGGGCGCGTTTACCCTGTGCATCCACACTCACGCCGATGATCCGGCCGGGCATGTTGCGTTTGAACTCGTCGCGGGTGGCGAAATAAGCGGCATACGGCCCACCGTAACCCATCGGGATACCGAAACGCTGCGACGAACCCACCACCACATCGGCGCCCCATTGGCCGGGAGGCGTCAGCAGCGCAAGACTCATCAGGTCGGCAACGACCCCGAGGCGGGCTCCCACGGCATGCATCGCTTCCGCAAAAGCGGCGTAATCGAGGATATCGCCGTCAGCATTGGGGTATTGCACTATCGCGCCAAAGAAAGTTGCATCAGGAGTAAACGCCTGAAATGGGCCGGTAACGATTTCGATGCCGAGCGGTTCGGAACGGGCGATCATCACATCCAACGTTTGCGGGAACACCTTTTCGTCCGCGAAGAACCGGTTGGCACCTGCCTTGATGGCTTCGCGCGAACGGATGTTACACATCATGATCATGGCTTCGGCGGCAGCAGTGGCTTCGTCTAACAACGAGGCATTGGCTATATCCATCGCAGTAAGCTCCACGATCATGGTCTGGAAGTTGAGCAATGCTTCGAGCCGCCCCTGCGATATCTCGGCCTGGTAAGGCGTATAAGAGGTGTACCACGACGGATTTTCGAGAATGTTGCGTTTAATCACCGACGGCATCAGAGTGCCATAATAACCCATACCGATATAGCTACGATATACCTTGTTTTTGGCAGCCATAGCCTGCAGTTTGGCTAAGTAGGCGGCTTCGCTGATGCCTGCAGGCAGGTTCAACGGCGCAGGCATGCGAATAGCGCTCGGAAGGGCCTTATCGATCAGTTCGTCCATAGACGAAACACCTGTTACTGATAACATTGATGCCAACTCGTGATCACGGGGGCCAATGTGTCGGGATGAAAAAAGAGTCATGTTCAATTCTGATGTCACTATTTGGCAAAAGTAACAGAAATATACAGAAGCGAAAATGATTTTTAGAATAGAACGCGGAAAATCAGTGAAGCGTGAAGATTTATTCAATCATTCGTTATTCATAATTGTTTTTTTGGTTACCTTTGTACAATTTTTTGCCAAAAATGGATACCATTCCTCAAAAAGAATCCGAAAAAGTAGAATTTAAATCCTCCTTTGATTCGGAATGTATTGAAACCCTGGCAGCATTTGCCAATAGCCGGGGAGGAAGCGTATATGTCGGTATTGGAGACGGACGTAAAACCGTAGGCGTATCGTTAGGTAAAGAAACACTGGTTCAATGGGTAAATGAGATCAAAAGTAAAACAGAACCATCCATTGTTCCTGATATTGATGTGTCGGACGAAAACCAAAAGCAGGTTGTAGTTTTATCGGTGACGGAATTTCCGGTCAAACCGGTATCCGTAAGGGGGAAATATTTCAAACGTGTGGGCAGTTCCAACCATTTGATGAATCTAAACGAGATACTCAACATGCATACGCAAACTTTTAACAGCAGTTGGGATTATTATATTGATACCCATCATCAGGTAACGGACATTTCGGAAGAAAAAGCCAATCATTTGATATCCCTGTACAATAAAAGCAGGGAAATTCCCATTGAAAACGATGTGCCGGAATTTTTAGCCAAGATGGAACTGATCAGGGAAGGAAAACTGACCCATGCCGCTTTCCTGCTGTTAATGAAGTGTGAATCGGTTGTTTCGACCATCGAATTGGGACATTTTCAGGATGAGATCACCATCAAGGACGGGATCACCATCTCCGCCGACCTGGTTACCGAAGTAGAGGATGTTCTTTCATTTATCCGGAAACATATCAGCAAGGCGTATATCATCACGGGAAACCCGGCAAGGGAAGAACGCTGGGACTACCCGCTGGACGCCCTGCGCGAGATAGTGATGAATATGATTGTTCATCGCGATTATGCCCATTATGGCGATTCATCCGTAAAGATTTACAATGACCGCATTGAGTTTTTCAACCCCGGACGCTTGCCGGACAGGATCTCGATAGAGAACCTGATGAGCGGCAATTATGTATCGATATGCCGGAACAAGCTGGTTTCAAAAATTTTCAAGGAAATCAGCTGGATCGAAAAATACGGCACGGGAATCCGGCGGGTTACCAGTCTTTTCCTGGCTTATGGAGCGCCGGCGCCGGTATTCGAGAATTTCCAGCATGGTTTTCGGGTAACGGCATATCCGGTGAAAAGTGACCTTGAGATTGTCAACAACCTGGAAAACGGTCAAAAAAACACCAACGACCTGGGAAACGACCTAGTAAACGACCTAGTAAATAGTCCTGGATACTACCTAGTAAACAATTCGGTGAACGACCTGGAAAACGACCTGGTAAATGACCTGGAGGTAGGCAACGACCTGGAAAACAATCCAAGCAACGACCTAGTAAACGACCTAGTAAATAGCCCTGGATACTACCCAGTAAACAATTCGGAAAACGACCTAGTAAATGATCCGGGGAACGACCTGGTAAATGGTCATGGATACTACCTCGAAAACAATTCGGGGAACGACCTGGTAAATGATCCGGGGAACGACCTGGTAAACGACCTGGTAAATGGTTCTGGATACTACCTCGAAAACAATTCTGGGAACGACCTGGTAAATGATCCGGGGAACGACCTAGTAAACGACCTGGAAAACGACCTTTCTGAAAACCAACAAAAAATATTGAGTGAAATGCAAAAAAGCAGGCGGATTACTCAGGAAAAATTGAGCCGGATCATTGGGATTAGTGAAAAAAATATCCGCATCAATATCAATGTATTGAAGGGAAAAGGATTCATTGAACGTGTAGGCCCGGACAAAGGCGGTTATTGGAAAATATTAATTTGATTAAACCTTGAACAGCAATACCCCATATCAATGGTTTGCCCTCTATACCAAGGCGAGGGCCGAGAAAAAAGTATATGACGATTTCCGGCAGAAAGGGATAGAAACATACCTCCCTCTGCGGCGGGAACTCAAACAGTGGAGCGACCGTAAGAAATGGGTTGAAACTCCCATCATCCATTCCTATATCTTTGTGTACATTCCCATGAGCGAGTACCTGCGGGTATTCGAATCAAGGGGAGTTGTGTCGTATGTGTCGTACAAAGGGAAAGCCGTAGCGATACCCGACCGGGAGATAGAAGCCATGCGGCGTACCGTCAACAGCAATCTTTCGTTCGATGTGGAAACAGGTACTGTCAAGAAAGGACAAATTATTACCATAGCATCCGGGCCGCTGAAAGGCATTACGGGCGAGGTGTTGAAGTTTCAGGGCACCCGGAAGCTCTACCTGCGTATCAGCCATATCGGCTATACTCTGGTAGTAAACCTCGATGACCCAACCACTGAAAACTGCAAAACAAAATGATATGTATCCCGTGCAAAGTATAAATCACTGCCGACAAATTTGGTAGTGTTCATGTTCCATCATGGTTAAGGCACAATTTTTGTCAGCATGATGAAATGTTCCATCATTTTTTATACTTTTGCCGGGTAATTTATCCATTCATGAAGTCCTTTTTTTGTCGTTTTATCATAACCATAGTAGCCATAGCCATCGGCTTTTCATCGTGCAGTCAATATGAAAAACTGCGCAAGAGCACCGATTATCAATTGAAATACCGTAAAGCATTTGAATACTATAATGTCGGCGACTTTGTGAGAGCCGGTCAGCTTTTCGACGAGATCAGCAGCGTGTACCGTGGAACGAACAAGGCCGACACGGTGGCGTACTATCAGGCAATGAGCTATTTCAAGCAAAGGGATTATCTTACCGCTTCGCATTATTTCAGTGATCATTACAAGAATCAGCGTCAATCGCCCTTTGTCGAGGAGTGCGAGTACTTCACCGGTTATTGCTATTATATGCAAAGCCCGCGCGCAGAGCTGGACCAGGGAAATACTTTTGCCGCCATCGAACAGTTCCAGATGTTCATGATGCGGCATCCGGATTCAAAACACACGGATGAAGCCGAACAGTGCCTGAGCGAAATGAAAAACAAGCTGGTGGATAAGTCGTACCTGACAGCCAGGCTCTATTATAACCTCGGCCAATACAAAGCCTCCATCATTGCCTTGAACAACAGCCTCGACGACTACCCCGAAACCAAGTACAGGGAAGAGTTGATGTACCTGTTGTTGAAATCGAGTTTCCTGCTGGCCGAAAATAGCGTACCGTCGAGAATGAAAGAACGGTTTCAGTCGACTTTGGACGAATATTATTCTTTTATCGGTGAATTTCCCAAAAGCCAGTATGCCAGGGATGCCCAACGAATGTACGAAAGAACCGACCGGTTTCTGAAAGCCAGGGCCAACGGAGAAGATGAGGAAGGCAAGAAATCGGAAGAATTGAAAGATTTTCAGTAGTTTTCAGTGTAACAATAATCAAAAATTAAAAATGGATTTCAAAAAATCAAAAGCGCCTATTACCACGGTTACCCGCAATTTAGACCAATTGTATGTGCCAACAGGCAACATATACGAAACGGTTGTAATTGTAGCCAAACGGGCTAACCAGATCAGCGTGGAAATGAAGCAGGAACTGAACCGCAAACTTGAAGAGTTTTCGAGTTATACGGACAACCTCGAAGAAGTATTCGAAAACAGGGAGCAGATCGAAATATCCCGTTTCTACGAAAAATTGCCGAAACCGTCGCTGATTGCCTTGCAGGAATTTATGGATCACGAGGTATATTATCGCAGTCCGGTGAGTGGCGCCGAGTCGGATAAGTAATGACGCTCAAGGGGAAACATATTGTTGCCGGTATCACGGGAAGCATAGCGGCATACAAGGCGGCTGTGCTTGTTCGTTTGCTGGTGAAGGAAGGAGCCGAGGTGAAAGTGATGATGACCGCGCTGGCTAAGGAGTTTATTACTCCGCTGACCATGGCCACGCTTTCGCGGAACCCGGTACTGGTCGACTTTTTCGATCCCGAAAACGGAGCATGGAACAGCCATGTAGACTTGGGGCTTTGGGCCGATGCCCTGCTGATAGCCCCGGCAACAGCCAATACCATTGCCGGGATGGCTGCCGGAACAGCCGGTAACCTCCTGCTCGCCACTTACCTGGCCGCCCGCTGTCCGGTATTTGTTGCCCCGGCGATGGACCTGGATATGTTTCGCCACACTGCCACCACACAAAACATACAAACGCTCCAGGCGCGGGGCGTACATATTATTGAGCCGTCGACCGGCGCGCTGGCAAGCGGACTGGATGGCAAAGGCCGCATGGAGGAACCGGAAAAAATCGTCCGTTACGTAGTCGATGCCATGCAGCCGGGCGATTGCGCCGGGAAGAAAGTATTAGTAACCGCCGGGCCCACTTACGAGCCGGTCGATCCCGTCCGTTTTGTGGGTAACCGCTCATCCGGGCGCATGGGTTACGCTTTGGCGGAAGAACTGGCGCAGCGGGGCGCCGAAGTAATCCTGGTGAGCGGCCCCACAGCCCTGTCGGTCAAGCATCCTGCCATCCGCCGGGTGGATGTGCAAACGGCTGCTGAAATGTACCGGGCTGCCACGGAACATTTTCCGGCAATGGATGCGGCCATGATGACTGCAGCTGTGGCCGATTTTACGCCTGCCGCCGTACAATCCGAAAAAATAAAAGACAAACAGGAGTTTGATTTGAAACTTGTCCCGACAAAAGATATTGCCGCCGAATTGGGCGCGGCGAAACGTCCCGGCCAGGTGTTGGCGGGCTTTGCACTTGAAACGCACAACGAAACGGAAAACGCGGTGAAGAAACTGACGAAAAAGAATTTCAATTTCATCGTGCTGAACTCACTGAACGATGCCGGAGCCGGTTTCGGGCACGACACCAACAAAATCACCATCATCGACAAAGACCGGCACAGTGTGCATTTCGAGCTGAAATCGAAAGACAGGGTGGCCAAAGATATTGTCGACAGGCTGGTTGCCTGTTGGAAACAGTAACAGTCAAAACATGTGGTTATGAAACATGGTTTATCATATCTTTGCTGCCTGTTGCAGCTGATCGCCATCCACGCCGGTGCACAGGAATTGCGTTGCAACATACAGTTGGTCACTACGCAGATACAGGGTTCCAACCGGAGCGTGACCGAAGCCCTTCAAACCGCCCTGTATGAATTTGTGAATACGCGTGTGTGGACCAACAATGTATTCACGGCCGAGGAGCGCATCGAGTGCAATATGATGCTGAACATCACAAGTCTTGTGGGCAACGAGTTTTCAGGAACCATACAGGTGCAGTCGCGTCGGCCGGTTTTCAACTCCGTTTTCAACACCACTTTGATCAATTTTCAGGATAAGGATTTGAAATTTAATTATGTGGAAGGACAACCGCTCGAATTCAGCGATGTATCCTACACATCGAATCTTACTTCCATTATTGCGTTTTATGTCTACATCATTTTGGGACTGGATTACGATTCGTTTGCGCTGAACGCGGGTACGCCCTACTTCCAGAACGCGGAAACCATTGTTACCAATGCGCAGCAATCGAGCGAACGCGGCTGGAAGGCTTACGAGGGTAATTACCGTAACCGTTACTGGCTGGTGCAAAACCTGCTGAACGACCGTTATCGCGCCGTTCGCGAATTTACATACAAGTATCACCGTTTGGGGCTCGACCGCATGAGTAGCAAACCCAACGAGGCGCGTGTCGATATGGCCGATTATCTCAAGTTTTTGCAGGATGTATATCGCCGCAAGCCCGACCCGTACCTGTTCCTGTTGCAGACCGTGTTTGATGCCAAATCCAACGAATGGGTCGAACTGTTCGGCAACGGTACGCCCGACGAAAAAACAAGGGTGGTGAGGCTTTTGAAGGAAATAGATCCTGCAAATATCTCCAAATACGAGAAAATAAGCCAGTAAATTCAGTTTTTTAACTTTTTCCGGTTTAATTTGAAGCTTTTCGCTTCGGGCAACTGACTTTTTCCTTCGGGCAGCTGACTTTTCGCTCCGGGCAGCTGACTTTTTACTTCGGGCAACTGACTTTTTGCTTTGGGCGGCTGCCTTTTCGCTCCGGGCAACTGACTTTTTACTTCGGGCAACTGATTTTTTGTTTCGGGCAACTGACTTTTTGCTTTGGGCAATTGATTTTTTGCTTCGGGCAACTGATTTTTTCCTTCGGGTAACTGATTTTTTGTTTCGGGCAGCTGACTTTTTGCTCCGGGCAGCCGACTTTTTGCTTCGGGCAACTGACTTTTTGCTCCGGGCAACTGACTTTTTGTTTCGGGTAGATGACTTTTTGTTTCGGGCAGATATTTGTTCTTAATTTCCAAAGGATACAAAGGAACTGTCAAGAAATAGACGTTACGTTTCTGCGGCTTGAAAAGCCGGATTTTCATAACCGCGGGTCATCAACCCGCGGAAAGGATGTGTATCCTGAGCGACTGCCTGAAAGGCAGGACTGTTATCCTTGCGTAACGTCAGTCAATAATATAAACTGATTTAGCAGGGTACTTAAACTTTCGTGCTTTTTGCAGTTAAAAAATTTGGAAATATCTGTTTTCAGGAAAAAAATATATCTTTGCGAAAAAAGTTTAACTCTTTAAATAAAAAACATAAAGAATATGTCAACAAAAACGTATGCACAGGCAATTAGCGATGCCACAGTAATGGTACAGGGCATCCGCAACAATCAGGAAGTATTGTCAAAACGGCAAATAGACACGATTTTTGCCGATTCCATGCAAGCCGACATCGACACGGCTGTTATCCTGAACAACGAACAGGAATCGCTCAAAGCCAGGCTCAAGGAAAAAACCGGGCAGCTTGACGGCATTATGGCGGGCTTGACGAAGAAAGCCAGCGAAGCGCGCAAAATCATCAAGCTGGATATGCCGCAATCGTCATGGCGCGAATTTGGAATCAGCAACAAACGGTAATCGTGTTTCGCTGATCGAATGAACAAAGTATTGTCAGGCGTCAGCTTTAAACGGTTTCTTCTATTGATAGCTGTTATGTATGCTACTGAACAGACATACGCTCAAAAGGAAAGGAAGAATTGTATCAGTGTGAATTATTCTTTCGGGTGGTTTGATTACCGTGTCGGTGTTGGGGATGCATGGACGTCGAACGTCTATGAAGGAGATGATTTTAAAAGTATCGCTATTGAATATTCCCGCCAAACTGCTCCCAATACCGAATTTTGCACGGGATTGACAGCTACTGTCGCTTACCTGGTGAACACCCGCCATTATTCAAATTACAAAGACGACATGTACATATTCTCTCTTCCGCTTCATCTAAAATACCACTTTTTGAAATACCTGTTTGTGGAAGGAGGACTTAACCTTAACTATAATAAGGGTAAGGGGGGTTACAAGTTCGGAGCAGGTTTAAGTGCAAATATTGGGGCGGAATATGTATTGCGTTCCGGGATAACGTTTTCTGCAAGTCCTTTCGGACAGTGTAACCTGCTGATAGCACCTATAGAACATGATACCGGAATATACAAGCCGTCGGGAATGAACAAACTGTTCCAGTGGGGCGTAAAACTGGGGATCGGATACAGATTTTAGAATTGCAGGAGATCCGGATAAATCATTGAATCAAAATTGAAATTTATGAAAATGCGTTTACTTCAACCGCTTGTATTGCTCATGACGGTAGCAGCGCTGGGATCGTGCGTCGGCAAGAAGAAATTTGTCGCCTCTGAAAATGGGCGTCTGAGCGCCGAAGAGCAGGTACAGGCCATGAGTTCGACCATTGAAAGTCAGAACAGAATGCTGGCGGGGCTTGAAACGGATACGTCCCGCCAGGGCGGACAAATACGCGAGTTGCAAAGATTATTGACCTCCAACATGTCGCAACAGGAAAAGATGGATGCTTTACTGAAGAGTCAGAGCGGCGACCTGGCCGAACGTGAACGTACCATCAACGATTTGAAGGCGATCATCCGAAAGCAGAACGATATGGTGAACGGCTTGCTCACCCAGGTTACCGATGCTTTGATCGGGTTCAGTTCCGACGAGTTGACCGTACAGATGCGCGACGGCAAGGTATATGTGGCCATGTCGGACAAGCTGCTGTTCAAGTCGGGCAGCGCCGATGTGGACAAGCGCGGCAAGGAAGCGCTCGCCCTGCTGGCCGATGTGTTGACCAAACAACCGGAAATCGACATTTTCATTGAAGGCCATACGGACAATATCCCTATCAAAACCGGTCGCTTTACCGATAACTGGGATCTGAGCGTACTCCGCGCCACATCGGTGGTTCGTATTCTTACCGCCGAGTATCGGGTGAATCCCACACAGATCATTCCGTCGGGACGCAGCCGGTATTTCCCTGTTGCCGATAACGCGACATCCGACGGCCGGTCGAAAAACCGCCGTACGGAAATCATCCTGTCACCCAAGCTCGACAAGCTCTTTAAGATGCTGAACGAGTACCAGGCGATATAAGAGCCTCACCCCCCAACCCCCTCTCCTGAAGAGAGGGGGAGCGTGCTCATCATCTTTAGTACAGGCTCTCCAAATGATACGTTCAGACTAAATGATCAATTCCCGTCCATACAGGTGTAAAGCGTTCCATTCCTGCTCCCATCGGAGGAGCGGGTTAGGGCTTTTGTTGCTGTTGCTCTCATCGTGCAACAGCCTGTTCATGGACGAACAAAAGTCGAATACAGCACAGAACAGAGATCCTCAAAAAGACAACATCATAGAAACCGCGAAAACATGGATATTAACAAAATAGGCGAGTTTGGGCTGATCAGCCGGCTGACCGCTGATATCAAACCTGTACAGCCCGCTACATTGAAAGGCATCGGCGACGATGCTGCCATTCTCCGCTATGGGGATACGGCATTGGCCGTAACCACCGACACACTGGTAGAGGGCGTCAATTTCGATTTAACTTATGCGCCGTTGCAGCATTTGGGCTACAAAGCGGCAATTGCCGGTTTTTCAGACCTGTATGCGATGAACGCCGCACCGCGGCAATTGCTGGTTTCCATAGCCGTATCGGCCAAGTTTTCGGTGGAAGCGCTGGAGTTGCTCTACCGGGGACTGAAGCTTGCCTGCAAGCATCACCGGGTCGACCTGGTGGGCGGCGATACCGCACCGTCGGTCACAGGACTTATGATTACCGTCACTGCCATTGGCGAAGTCGATCCCGCAAAGGCTACATACCGGAATAAGGCGCAAAAAGGCGATCTGATCTGCGTATCGGGAAACCTTGGCGCAGCTTATATGGGATTGCAGGTGTTGGAACGCGAAAAGAAGCTGTTCGAGGAGGATCCGGCCATACAACCGCAACTGGATAACTACGGTTATGTGGTGAGACGGCAGTTGAAGCCGGAAGCGCGGCGGGATATCGTCGATTTTTTTGCATCCTCCGGCCTGCTGCCCACTGCCATGATCGATATTTCCGACGGCCTGTCGTCCGAATTGCTGCATATCTGCACAGCATCGAACGTGGGTTGCGAGATACACCACCACAAGATCCCCATTGCCGACGAAACCGTAGCGGCAGCCGAAGAGCTTTTCCTGGAACCGCTTATTGTGGCGCTTAACGGCGGAGACGATTACGAACTGCTGTTTACGATACCTGTTGCGGATTATGACAAGGTGGTGGGTAATGAGGATGTTTCCATCATTGGTTATGTTACAGGACGGGAAGAAGGCTGTAATTTGGTGACGGAAACCGGTACCAGGATCGAAATCAAAGCACAGGGATGGTAGTTTCATGAATTCTTAAATTCTTATAATAATGAAGTTGACAAATTGTAAAAACAGTTTTAGAAGTGCATGGATGGCGCTGCTGTGCGGCGCCATGCTTTGCACGGCCTGCGAAAAGGACGATCCCAAAAGCACGGCCTGCGACATCGCATCGTTCACCGTAAACGACAAAGCGTGGGACATCGACGACACGAACATTACCCGCGCTTATCCGGAAGAAGAGGTGGCAGCGTCCCTCACGCCGACCATTACCCTGTCGCCGGGCGCAATGGTGAACCCGTCCTCCGGCACGGCGCAGAATTTCTTTACGGAGCAGGGCGTAACCTATACGGTTACGGCAGAGGACGGAGTAACGACGAAAACATACACCGTTAAAGCGACGCTCCGGTCCGTAGACTCCGGTAACTATACCTGGACGCTTACCGGAGCTCCCGGCAACTACACCCTCACGATCAGCGGCAGCGGAGCTATGGGGAGTTACGACAATGAAGACGTTCCCTGGTACAGCTACCGGGACGGGATTAAAACCGCGATTATACAGGATGGGATTACAGTGATCGGCGGCAACGCTTTTAGCAGATGCAGCAACTTGACCGCCATGACCATCCCCAATTCGGTAACGGCTATCAGCTACGGCGCTTTTTCGGGTTGTACCGGCTTGACCGGCATGATCATCCCTAATTCGGTAAAAACGATCGGCGTCGCGGCTTTTTCGGGTTGCACCGGCCTGACCTCCGTGACCATCGGCAACTCGGTACAAACGATCGGCTACGATGCTTTTGGGGCTTGTACCGGCTTGACCTCCGTGACCATCCCCAATTCGGTAACAATGATCGACAGGTGGGCTTTTGTGGATTGCACCGGCTTGACCTCCGTGACCATCGGCGCCTCGGTACAAACGATCAGCGGTAACGCTTTTGCAGGTTGCATCGGCTTGACCTCCGTGACTATCCCCAATTCGGTACAAACGATCGACAATTGGGCTTTTGGCGATTGCGCCGGCTTGACCTCCGTGACCATTGGCGCTTCGGTACAAACGATCGGCTACTCGGCTTTTTTTAATTGCAGTAACCTGACCACTGTCGTCAACCTTAATCCGACGCCGCAGAACATCGCCGACGCCGTTTTTTATAACGCCAATCTAAACGCTGCCACATTAAAGGTACCGGCAAGCGCAGTGGATGCCTACAAAGCGGCGCCTGTATGGAGCGAGTTCGGAAAGATAGAAGCCATATCCGAAAACGATGGGTAATGACCGATCCTTTTCCACCGCTGTCAGGGTCAGAGACCGCTGACAGGGTTAACAAAGTAAGCAATGAATTCTTAAATCTTATCAAAATGAAGTTGACCAATTGTAACAACAGTTTTAGAAATATATGGATGGCGCTGCTGTGCGGCGCCATGCTTTGCACGGCCTGCGAAAAGGACGATCCCAAAAGCACGGCCTGCGACATCGTATCATTCGGCACGGGCGACGCAACATGGGACATCAACGGCACGAAGATTACCCGCGTTTATCCGCCGGAAACGGAGGCAATACCCTTCACGCCGACCATTACCCTGTCGCCGGGCGCAACGGTGAATCCGCCCTCCGGCACAGCGCAGGATTTCTTTGCGGCGCCGGGCGTGACCTACACGGTCACGGCAGAGGATGGCGTAACGACAAAAACATACACCGTCAAAGCAACGCTCCGGGCCATCATCTCCGGCGACTGCATCTGGACGCTTACCGGGACTCCCGGCAACTACACCCTCACGATCAGCGGCAGCGGGGCTATGGGAAGCTACGAAAATGAAGACCTGCCCTGGTACAGCTACCGGGACGATATTAAAACCGCGGTTATAGAGGATGGGATTACATCTGTCGGCGGCGGAGCTTTTGCGGGTTGCAGCAACTTGACCGCCGTGACGATCCCCAATTCGGTAACAACGATCGGCTACGGCGCTTTTTCGGGTTGTTCCGGTTTGATCTCCATAACCATCCCCAATTCGGTAACCAATATCGGCGGCAGGGCTTTTGAGGCTTGTTCCGGCCTGACTTCCGTGACCATCCCCAATTCGGTACAAACAATCCACGAATGGGCTTTTCGGAATTGCACCGGCTTGACCTCCGTGACCATTGGCAGCTCGGTACAAACGATCGGCGGCGGAGCTTTTGAGGATTGTAGCGGCTTGACCTCCGTGACCATCCCCAATTCGGTAACAACGATCGGCAGCGGAGCTTTTATGGATTGTAGCGACTTGACCTCCGTGATCATCCCCAATTCGGTAACAACGATCGATGACTTGGCTTTTAGCGGATGTAGCGGCTTGACCGCCATAACCATCTCCAATTCGGTAACAATTATTGAAGACTTTGCTTTTAGCGGATGCAGCAGCTTGACCGCCGTAACCATCCCCAACTCGGTACAAACGATCGCTTATTGGGCTTTTGGCGATTGCGCCGGCTTGACCTCCGTAACTATCCCCAACTCGGTAGAAACGATCCAAGACCGTGCTTTTGTATATTGCAGCAGCTTGACCACTGTCATCAATCATAGAACAGCGCCGCAGGACATCGTCGGCAGCGTTTTTTACGACATTCATCTAAACGCTGCCACATTAAAGGTACCGGCAAGCGCAGTGGATGATTACAAAGCGGCAACCGGATGGGACGAGTTTGGAAAGATAGAAGCCATATCCGAAGAAGATGAGTAAATGACCGATCCTTTTCCACCGCTGTCAGGGGCAAAGACCGCTGACAGGGTTAACAGGTAATCAATGAATTCTTAAATTCTTATCAAAATGAAGTTGACCAATTGTAAAAACAGTTTTAGAAGTGCATGGATGGCGCTGCTGTGCGGCGCCATGCTTTGCACGGCATGCGAAAAGGACGAACCCAGCGCAGCCTGCGACATCGCATGGTTCATTGTAAACGACAAAGCGTGGGACATCGACGGTACGAACATTACCGGCGCTTATCACTCGAAAACGTCCCTCGTGCCGCGTATTATCCTGTCTCCGTTCGCAACGGTGAACCCGCCCTCCGGCATAAATCAGGATTTTTTTACGGCGCAGGGCGTAACCTACACGGTTACGGCAGAGGATGGAGTAACGACGAAAACATACACCGTCAAAGCGATTCTCCAGGGCATTACCGGCGACTGCACGTGGACGCTTACCGGGACTCCCGACAACTATACCCTCACGATCAGCGGCAACGGAGCTATGGAATACTACAAAAGCGGATTTCACTATTCGTACAAAATAAAAACCGTAATCATACAGGATGGGGTAACAACGATCGGCTACTCGGCTTTTTCAAGGTGCCACAGTTTGACCGCCGTGACTATCGGCAACTCGGTACAAACGATCGGCGCCTGCGCTTTTGAGGATTGCATCGGCTTGACCGCCGTGACCATCCCCAATTCGGTACAAACGATCGACTATTGGGCTTTTGGCAATTGCACCGGCTTGACCGCCGTGACCATCCCCAATTCGGTAACAACGATCGGCTACTCGGCTTTTTATAATTGCAGCAACTTGACCACCGTGACCATCCCCAATTCGGTACAAACGATCGGCCACTCGACTTTTTTCAATTGCAGCAGCTTGACCTCCGTGACTATTGGCAGCTCGGTACAAACGATCGGCAGCGGGGCTTTTGAGGATTGCACCGGCTTGACCACCGTGACCATCCCCAATTCGGTAACAACGATCAACGACTGGGCTTTTAGTGGATGCAGTAACTTGACCACCATGACTATTGGCAACTCGGTAACAACGATCGGCAGCGGAGCTTTTCGAAATTGCAGCCACTTAACTACTGTCATTAACCTTAGCTCAGCGCCGCAGGACATCTACGGCGGCATTTTTTATGACGTCAATCTAAACGCTGCCACATTAAAAGTACCGGCAAGCGCAGTGGATGCCTACAAAGCGGCGCCTGTATGGAACGAGTTTGGAAAAATAGAAGCCATATCTGAAAACGATGAGTGATGACCGATCCTTTTCCACCGCTGTCAGGGTCAAAGACCGCTGACAGGGTACGGGCGGGTGAATACTTATCGATCAATATTCGATTTACCATACTCCATTACTGATCAGGATCCGCTATCTTTGCCGTATGGATACTTTTTTCGCTTTATGCCTTACGGAACATTCCCGGTGGGGGTACGTACTGGCGCCGTATATCCTGAAATCCCTTTCCGGGAAGGATTATCTGTTGGTGCACGATCTTCTTACGGGCGACAACCTGGGAAAATACGAAAACCTGTTGACCGGTACACAGGTACAATTAGTGAACTGGACGGATCAGTATTCGGAAAGGGAGATGGCGCGCGTGATGCGCCGCAAAACCAGCGTCCGGACTTTTCTACAGTCGCTTACCGGCGAGGTGATTGCGAAGGAGATACGTCCGTATATCGAACGTCGCTTGCTGCGCTGTTTCGACCTGTTGCCCGAAAGCGACATTCCCCTTTACCTGAAGGATACGCCCGAACGTATTTACCTGAAACATGAGATCCATTACGCGAACGAACCGGCTGAAGCCGTCTTCAACTTTCACTACCGGCCTGCCGACGGCTTGCGGTACTTCCTTTCGGTGTATTACCGGGGCAAAGAAATATCGCTATTGAACAAACGCCTGATCCCGTTGGTTAACCAGCCGTCGGTGATGGTACTGGACAATAACCTGCTCCGGTTCAAGGATATTGACAGCAAGAAACTGACGCCTTTTGTGGCCAGGGAGCACATTGCCGTCCCCAGGCGGGTGGAAGAGCAATATTTCAAAACTTTTGTGATCGAAAATATCCGGAAGTTCCGCACGAACGTGCAGGGATTTACGGTGGTCGATGAGGCTTCCGTTCCCGTACCGGTTGTGTCGCTGGAAAACGATCTGCGTTACCGTCCGGTGATGGTGTTGCGGTTCGATTACGGGCATAAGACGTTCCACGCTGCTACGCCATCGGAAACGGAGGTGTCGCTCA
Organism: Bacteroidales bacterium; assembly: GCA_031265445.1. GTDB lineage: Bacteria > Bacteroidota > Bacteroidia > Bacteroidales > UBA4181 > JAIRLS01. The sequence continues at coordinate 7,029 of JAISCQ010000277.1, read as the reverse complement.
ACGTACACAACGGACAATATACCGTGAGGCGTTTCAGGCGCGACGTCGAAACGGAGAAAGCCCGGATCGACAGTCTTTGCAGTCTTGGGTTCTACTATGCCGGCAATTCGATGTTTTATGCCGACAAAGCATCGGCGCTCACTACCGATACCGACGATCAGCAAAGCCTGGCCAACTTGGTGGAAAAGCTGAATGTCTCCTCGGATGCGCTTGCTGCCAAAGGCTTCCGTATCGACCAACATTTCTTTTCGCAAAAATATTTCACCGGCGCTGTACAGCTCGAAGTGGAGTTGAAGAGTGAGCGCGACTGGTTCGATGTGTATGCTGTGGTTCACTTTGGCGGTTTCAGCATCCCGTTCATCAACTTCCGCAACCATATCCTCCGGCAGGATCGGAACTATGTGCTTCCCAACGGCGAAACGCTGATTCTGCCTGCCGAGTGGATGGCCAAATACGCGCAGGCAATGCTTATGGCCGAATACGGTACGGATCAATTACGCCTCAGCAAACGATATTTCACCATCGTGAACGATACCTTTGAAGGCGTCGATAAAAAATACTTTCACAGCATGATTGCCCTGTGCAACGTGGATGAAATGGAGTTGGACGATGCGCCCGAAAGCATCCGTGCAACGCTCCGCCCGTACCAGTTGCAGGGCGTTACCTGGCTGCGCGTGTTGCACGACCACCGGCTTGGCGGCTGCTTAGCCGACGACATGGGGCTTGGCAAAACCCTGCAGGCAATTACCCTGCTGCAATCGGTACTCGACGATGAAACCCGAAACCTAAACGGCGAATTCCTCAACGAAGTTAAGCCCGAATCCCTAAACTTAACGTCTTTAATTGTCATGCCTGCTTCGCTGGTGCACAATTGGGCCAACGAAATAACCCGTTTTGCGCCGCATCTCAGAACGCTGAAATATACAGGCCCCGACAGGCAAGCCAATGCCGATTTCGGGAAGTACCATATTGTGCTGACCACTTATGGCGTGCTGCGCAACGATTCGGCAATCCTGCGCAAACATCATTTCCTGTATGCCATTTTGGACGAAGCGCAATATATCCGCAATCCCGAATCGGTTACCTGCCAGGCGGCGATGCTGATCGAGGCCGACCATTATCTCACCCTTTCGGGAACGCCGGTGGAGAACACGCTTACCGACCTTTGGGCGCAGATGAATTTCCTGAATCGCGGCTTGTTGGGCGATTTGAATTTTTTCAGGACGCATTTTTCTACGCCTGTCGAGAAGCATCACGACGAAACGGCGCGCACCCGTTTGCGGCGGCTGGTGCAGCCCTTCCTGCTGCGGCGCACCAAGCAGGAGGTGACCCCGGAGTTGCCCGAATTGACGGAATTAGTACGCTACTGCGAAATGACCGATGCGCAACACAGTCTTTACGAAGAAGAAAAATCGAAAGTACGGAATGAAATTATTGAAAGTATCGAAGAACAGGGTGTGGAAAAATCGGGCATGATGGTCTTGCGGGCATTGAGCCGCTTGCGGCAGCTGGCGATTCATCCGGCCATGATCCATCCCGCGTATGAGGCCGGTTCCGGCAAATTCGACCAGATTGTGGAAAGCCTGGACAACCTGCGCAGCGAGGGCCACCAGGCGCTGTTGTTCTCGTCGTTCACCAAACATTTGGATCTGGTTGCGACGCATCTTCAAAAAGAAAACATCCCGTATGCCATGCTCACCGGAAAGACGTACAACCGCGAGGAAGTCATCCGTAGGTTCAACCACGGCGTTCCGTTCTTCCTGATCTCACTCAAAGCCGGCGGTGTTGGCCTCAACCTGACCGCCGCCGATTATGTCTTCCTGCTCGATCCCTGGTGGAACCCGGCTGCCGAGCGACAGGCAGTCAGCCGTACGCACCGCATCGGGCAAACCGAAAAAGTTTTTGCCTACCGGATGATTACTTCCGGCACGGTCGAAGAAAAAATATTGCAATTACAGGAAAAGAAATTGGCACTGGCCGATATTCTTGCTCAGTCGGCCAACCCATTCCGCGGCATGACCGCCGAAGACGTGATGGAACTGTTCGAGTAATCAGCATCCCTGTCGAGCGGTAGAATACATCATTGTGGTTTTGCGGGAAAATATTAACTTTGCCGTCAATTTTTGTGTACCATCATTACCATTTTGCGTGATTTGGCAGTTTATAGGGACATCGGCAGTTTGAATTTTGAAAGGACGGCAGTCGCCGTTGGCAGTTTCGACGGCGTGCATTGCGGGCACCAACTGTTGCTCCGGCATGTGGTCGATCTGGCCGCCCGGCATCATCTCCGGTCGGTAGCGCTTACATTCTGGCCACATCCCCGGCAGGTTCTCGATTCGGGTGGCGACGCTCCCCTGTTGCTGAACACGCTCAGCGAAAAAATCGCCCTGTTGGAACAAACCGGCGTTGACGACGTAGCGGTATACCCCTTCGACGAGACTTTAGCGCAGATGCAGGCGCCCGACTTCATTCGGAATATCGTCGCCGGAAAGTTGAATGCACGTTATCTGGTAGTTGGGCGGGATCATCATTTCGGGAAAGACCGCGGCGGCAATGTACAACGCCTTCCGGAATTTGTCGCCTGCAGCAATTTGCAGGTAGAAGTGGTCGATTTAAAGATGCTCGACCGGAAAATCAGCTCATCGGCCATCCGTAAGGCGCTTTCATGCGGCGACCTGCCGTTGGCCAACGGGATGCTGGGATACGAATACCTCATTTCCGGGAAGGTGGTTGCAGGCGATCGTTTGGGACATACCATCGGTTATCCTACGGCGAATATCGAAACGCCCGGCTACAAGCTTCTCCCCAATGACGGCGTTTACCGTGTAAAAGTAAAGACAGGAACCCGTGTATTCGATCGGCTTGGTATGATGTACATCGGCAAACGTCCGGTACTGAAGCAGAAAGATGCCGCGATACATGTCGAAGTGAATATATTCGATTTCGCGCAGGATATATACGGGCAGGAAATAACGCTGGCTTTGACTCACCGTATCCGCGACGACATTAAGTTCGAAGATATGGGACAGTTATCCGAGCAGCTTTATCGCGACAAGCAAAACATATTAAATATTTCATCATCAATAATCACCATGAATCAACCATATAAGATTGCAGATATCAGCCTGGCCGATTTCGGACGCAAGGAAATTGAGATTGCTGAAAAGGAAATGCCGGGGCTGATGGCTATCCGTAAGAAACATGCTGCCGAACAGCCATTGAAAGGCGCGCGCATCACCGGTTCGCTGCACATGACCATCCAAACGGCCGTGCTCATCGAAACCCTGACCGCCCTGGGCGCCCGGGTACGGTGGGCAAGTTGTAACATCTTTTCCACGCAGGATCATGCTGCGGCTGCTATTGCTGCTGCGGGTATCCCTGTGTTTGCATGGAAAGGCGAAACTCTTGAGGAGTACTGGTGGTGTACCGAACAGGCGCTTGCTTTCGAAGACGGTTTAGGCCCCAACCTGATCGTGGATGACGGCGGCGACGCCACCCTTCTGATCCATTGGGGATTCAAGGCCGAGGACGATCCTGAATTCACGGATCGTACACCCGCCAACAAAGAGGAAGGCGTGATTCTCGACCTTCTGAAAAAGACACTGGCCGTCGATTCCGGAAAATGGCACCGCGTAGTAAAGGATATGTACGGCGTATCCGAAGAAACCACCACCGGCGTACACCGTTTATACCGGATGAAAGAATGCGGCGAACTGCTTTTCCCGGCCATCAATGTAAACGACTCGGTAACCAAATCGAAATTCGACAACCTGTACGGATGCCGCGAATCGCTGGCCGACGGTATCAAACGCGCTACCGACGTGATGATTGCCGGTAAAGTAGTTGTCGTACTGGGTTACGGTGATGTGGGCAAAGGTTGTGCCAAGTCGATGCGGGCCTACGGCGCGCGCACCATCATTACCGAAATCGACCCGATATGCGCCCTGCAAGCTGCTATGGAAGGTTTCGAAGTAACCTCCATGGAGGAAGCCGTGAAGGAAGGCAATGTTTTTGTGACCACTACCGGTAACCGTGATGTGATTACCATAGAGCACCTGGCCGCTATGAAAGATCAGGCTATTGTGTGCAACATCGGGCATTTTGACAACGAAATACAGGTAGACAAGCTGGAAAACTATCCCGGTATCCGCAAAATCAACATCAAACCGCAAGTGGACAAGTATATCTTCCCCAGCGGGCGCGCCATCTTCCTGTTAGCCGAAGGGCGCCTGGTGAATCTCGGTTGCGCTACGGGACATCCTTCGTTTGTGATGAGCAATTCATTCAGTAACCAAACCCTGGCGCAAATAGACCTGTGGAAAAACAAGTACGGGATTGATGTATACCGGTTATCGAAAAAATTAGATGAAGAAGTTGCCCGGTTGCACCTGGAGCAACTTGGTGTGAAACTCACCAGACTGACCGGCGAACAGGCAAACTACATCGGCGTGCCGGTGGAAGGTCCATACAAACCGGAACATTACCGGTATTAAGGATTCGCACGGGTTCCCGTTCAATGGGAATTTTCATTTTTTCCCGAACCTGCCGCCGCAGAATACGTAAATCATTGCCGTAGCGCCCAACAGTATCAGCACTATGGAAGTAACCGAGTGCGATATGGTGGCGTATACCATTCCGTCCTCGCGGGTAAGCCCGAAGATGGTCAATCCCATGGATACAATCCAGTGATAGGCGCCAATACCTCCCTGCACCGGGATCACGAATGACAGCGAACTGAGTACAAGCACAAACAGCGCATCGCCAAGTCCCAGCGCCGAAGTACTTTGCAGCGCGAAAAACATCGTGTAGGTCTGCAAGAAATACATCCCGAAAATGAGAAAATTCAAAACCACGAACCATCCGAAGTTTCTTATCCGGTATACCGATTTGATCCCTTTGACCACACCGTATGTCAGGTCCTTGATTTTACGCAGAGCGCCGATCTTCGATAATTGTGTCCCGAATATCCTGTAAAACACGTAAAATGCGATGATCATCAGGATAAGAATGGCAATCCATCCGATACCGATTATGCCGGGCATCCTTTTGATCGCCGGCTGCCATATATTTTCCATCATAAAATTCCCCACCACATCGAACCGCAACACCAGGATGAGAGACAGCATCAGGAGGGTCATCAGCATGTCGAAAATACGTTCGACGATGACGGTGCCGAAAAGCCGGTCGACAGGGACATGGTCGGTACGGTTCAGGATACCGCAGCGCGTAATCTCGCCGATGCGGGGAAATACAAAATTGGCGAGGTAGCCAATGTTGATGGCGTGGAAAATGTTGGTTACCTTGGGATGTTCATCCAGCGGTTCGATGAGCAGCCGCCATCGAAAAGTTCTGAACATCAACGCCAATATGGCAAAAAGAATAGATACGGCGACCCATCGGTAATTGGCCTGTCGGATTTGCAGCATCAGCTCATCCAAGTCGATACCCCGAAATGCAAAATAAAGTAAAACAAGACCTGCCAGCAGAAAGAAAACAAACTGCAGGGCTTTCACTAACTTTGGGTTCACTATTTGACCAGTTTATTGGTTGCAGTGTCCGGGAAAATGATATACGGTTTGAATTTTTGGGCTTCTTCAAAATCCATTGAAGCATAAGACATAATGATCACAATATCGCCCACAGCTACCTTGCGGGCTGCCGGCCCGTTGAGGCAGATAACGCCCGTTCCGCGGCCGCCTTTGATCACATAAGTATCAAACCGTTCACCATTGTGAATGTCCACAATCGACACTTTTTCGAACTCTATCAGGTGGGCGGCATCCATCAGGTCTTCGTCGATGGTGACGCTTCCGATATAGTTTAAGTTGGCTTCAATTACAGTTACCCTGTGTATTTTCGATTTTAAGATTTCAATTTGCATATGAAAGCATTTATAACATTTGAATGCTATAACGTTTGTAACATTTGGACGCTTACAACATAATGAACGTCAGACGCTATAAACGCTATAAACGTATATTGTCTATCAGGCGGACAGCTCCCGCGTACACGGCAATACAGGCCTGTAAAGCATTTTCCTTATATTCCGATACCGGTTGCAAACTGTCGCGGTCTACAATATCGAAATATTCGGTTCGCAGGCCGGGCGTATGATTGATCCGGTCTACTACCCACTTTTTCAGTTCACCCAAAGGCACGCAGCCGATCTTTTCCCGGCACGCCAACAGGGTATGAGCAATTTCCAGGGCATTTTTCCTCTGTTCGGGCGTAAGACGCATGTTGCGGGAACTCATAGCCAGCCCGTCGGCTTCGCGCACAATGGGACAACCGACAATCCGTATGGGATCATTCATCATGGCAACCATCCGGCGGATGATGGCTAATTGCTGGAAATCCTTTTCGCCGAAATAAGCTTTATCCGGCTGCACTGCGTCGAATAACCTGCTGACGATCTGCGCCACGCCATTGAAATGGCCGGGACGGTACGCTCCTTCCATTACCTTGTCGAGCATCCCGAAATCGAACACCCGCGTATCCTCTTCGGGGTACATCTCTTCAACCGACGGCGCGAATACATAATCGCACCCTGCCGATGATAATTTGTACAAATCCTCCTCGAGCGTACGCGGATAATTGGCCAGATCGCTCTGATCATTAAATTGTGTGGGATTCACGAAAATACTTACCACGACCACACCGTTTTCTTTGCGACATCGCTCCACCAGCGAGATATGCCCCGGATGCAATGCGCCCATGGTGGGTACAAAACCAATGCTGATACGGCTGTCCCGGCAGTGTTGAAGAGCTTGGGTTAGCGCTTCCTTTGTTTCAATAACTTCCATATCCGTCAAGAACTAATCTTCGCGGCAAAAGTACAAGAAAATATTGTAATTACGATCATCGTAAATAAATTGAACGTATCCGTTGATATTGACTGTAATGGATCAACTAAGTACCCCATATTAAATAATCGTCGCTTTAAAGTTTTTGAAGTGCACGGGTTCCCCAAACTCTATTTTAAATTTCTGTCCCACAGAACTCAAAATATTATCCAAAGCCAGTTTGAGC